>DATDHE010000333.1:0-10015 GCA_036521695.1 Candidatus Acidiferrum sp.
TCTTTCCATTTACGCGAACAGTGCTAGTCTTCTTCATAGCCGGTCTCCTTTTTTGCGCCCTCGAGCGCGTCGATCCTTGGGAGCTTAATGCATCCCGCGGAGACCGGCCTTCTCATCCCATCTGATTTTAGTCGTGCCGGACATGTTCCCTTTGGCTGATTCGGCCTCGCGGCGTACTCACTTTAGATATCCGCGTATTTAAGAAAATGCTGGACCGCGCAATCCTCATAATGAATGCCTTCGTCGTAAAGATCGAGTCCGAAGGAATAACGATAGTTCCTGAAAACACACAACGGGAGTGCGAGAACCTTCACGCACACGTCTTTGGTCAAAACGTAGATTTTGCAATTGTGGAAAGGTCCCTCCAAGAGAACAAAAGAGAGGATAAGCGGTATTCGTGGACGAGTTATATTTGCAAACGTACGCAAAGGAGCGTTTGCCGTGACAAATCGGAAAGGCATTGGCGCGTACCTGCTAATCACGTTCGGGACGAGCTGGACTCTCTGGGAGGGACTCTTTCGACTTGGGGTTTCCGTCAACAGCCCCTTTTTTCAACTCGCCATACTCCCCGGTGCTTTTGCACCGGCTCTTGCGGCTTTTATAGTTCGAAAATGGATCACTTGCGAAGGGTTCGCCGACGCGGGGCTACGGTTGAACTTTCGGAAGTGGCCCTACTATGTAGTGGCGTGGGTTCTACCGGTGGTGGCAGTTGGGTGCATCGTCATCTCTGCTGTACTTCTTAGAATTGGCGCTCCAGATTTTTCCCTTGTGCGAGGACTTAAATACCTCACGGCTTCAGTCGGACCGATGCCAGCCCCCGTACCGCCCCATCCGTGGCTGGTCGTTGCCGGTTTTAGCTTACCCGTGAACGCAATTCTAGCGACTCCCATCTTGTTCGGTGAAGAGTTCGGCTGGCGTGGTTATTTGCAACTGCGGTTGTTTCCCGATCGGCCTGTCGCCAGTGCAATCGTTACAGGTGTGATTTGGGGTGTCTGGCACTATCCACTCTTGTTGCGCGGCTACGATTTCCCTCAGAGTCGCCTTGCTGCTCTCATCGTTTTTCCGGTTACCACAGTATTCCTTTCGATCATTTTTGCATGGTTGCTTCTAAAGACTGACAGCATCTGGTCTGCGTCATTTGCGCACGCCGCGACGAATGCGATTGGTGGGTCACTTTCGCTGCTATTGTTCGGTGGCGGCGCCAGCCTGCTTTTCGTCTTATATTTGGGCATTTTAGGCTGGATCCCGTTGGGTATGTTTAGTTTTTGGATCACATTGACTGGGCAACTCAAGCCGACGAATGCAGCTATTGCGTGACTGGCGGTGGACGGAAAGACCGTTACCAGGACTTGGCACGGGAAACTGTGGTCTTTGTTATTCGACTACCTACAACTTCACCAAGTTCTTTAATCGATGAATGTTTGGTGGTTTAAGATTTTCGAGAAATGTCCATTCCAGAGAAACCAGCCACTTTACAAATTGCTCTCTCGACCATCGTCCCATTTGTTCTGGGACTGTGCGCCACACGAGTCACGATGGTCATTGGCGAGCAACACGGGTGGGATACCGTGCCGTTTGTCTTGGTGGGATGGTGCATAGCTTTAAGCCTCTCTGGTGCTTGGCTTAACCGGGCCGTCTTCCACCGCAAAAGAACGCTTGTTCCTTTTCTGGTCGCTGTACTGGTTATTCTCTTGGTCTGGCTGTGGCAAAGACAGGCTTTCACAATGCTCGTGCCACGTTCCGGTCTCACATATGGGTATTTCCTGACGCCAGAAGGAGCAAAGGCAGGATTCTGGACCTTAACTTGTCCTTTCAGAGTTGGTTTGACCTGCTTGTCTATTTGTTTCACCGCCGCAATGGTGTCAGCTTGGCGAGCAGGCTTCCGAGGGCTGTTGGCCTGCACAATTCCGTGGTGGGTCACCGCATTTCTAATTTTCTCTTTGCCCTCCATGTACCTCGATGGGCAAGGAAATGCCTCGATATTTATTTGACGAAACTGAATGAGAAACGAGAAGGCGTTCCCCGGCGACTAGCGCGACTCCTCAGGGTAGTGTTTGCGAACCCATTTTGCAGAAAGCACAAGACCGACAACACCGGAGAGGACTGAGAGCAAAATCCAAATCATTCCAAACCCGTCGTCGCCAGCGTCGTGTTGCAAGAGTCCAACGGGGATGAAGAGCAGGATACCGCCGACAACGGCAAACAAAAGCCCACCGATAATCGTGAGGAGAACCTGTTTGTCGCTCGTGACTCCACCACTATTCTACGACTCCCCTGTAGGTCCTTCGGTAACTTAGGTACTGGATCGAACCTTTCCGGTTGATACGCGGTTTATCAGGACTCGGCAGGCTGTTGTTGTCTATAATGCGCGTATAGCGCCCGACGCATGTTGCTCACCTTGGGCACTCCAGCCAGGGGGCAGGATTTTCGATACGGACTCCGCATGTTGCTTAAACGTCTGATTCAGAGCAGTGTGCGTTCGACGAGGTGGGCGTCAGCTTGCTTGTTGGCAATTCTCGTCCTTGCGGGACCAGCGGCCTTCCTGGCGAGGGCGCAGGCAGCGGGTTCCACACTGTCTGGTGCCGTGAAAGATTCCACCGGCAAAATCGTCGCTGGTGCGAAAATCGCGATCAAGAATCTCGCCACGGGCCAAACGACCGAGACGCAAACCGATGCTGGCGGTCAATACACCGCGGCCAGTCTGGCGCCAGGCGACTACGAGCTGTCCATTTCCGCCGAAGGCTACAGTACGAACGTCACGAGGATCACCATGAGTGACGCAAACAAGCTGTTCGATATCACGCTGGGCGGCGCGCTCTCACTGAGCGATCTCGGTTTTTCTCAGACACAAACGCAGGGCAGCGCTCAGGACCAGGCCCGGCTCGATAAGCGTTCGCACATGCTCAAGATTCATCAGCGCATCGGGCTGATCGATGCGGGACCGCTGCTGGCTACCGTGATTTTAGGCGCAGGCTCCGGAGGGCGAAAGACCAGCTCGGCCGACCGTTGGGCGCATCTCGCGTTGGGCTCCGTCACGGGTGACCTATACTTCATAAGCGCATACTACGCGATTCGCGCCCCGAAGATTCCGGGGACGCCGACACGCGGTCAGATTCGCTGGCACAAAGCGTTGGCCTGGATTCATGGACCGGGCATGATTGCCACGCCGATACTAGGCGCGCTCGCGTTTGAGCAGAAGAGCAACGGAGAGAAAGTGCACGGAATCGCCCAGGCGCACGGGCCGGTCGCTATTGTGACTGCGGCAGCGTATGGCGCCGCGATTCTTTCGGTTTCGCTGAAGTTTTAGAGGCGCGCATGAAAACCATCTTTATCGCAGCTTCTTTGCTCATTGTGCCGGTGGTTTTGGCACAAGGCGACAGCCAATGGACGCTGAAAGAATCCACGCTCACCTATCGCGTGTCGCATCCGCTGCATCAAGTTGAAGGAGTGTCGCATGAGGCGCGTGGCAAAGGAGTGTGCCACGCCGGGCAATGCGATTTTCTGATTGGCGTTCCGGTGAAGTCGTTCGATTCGGGCGACAGCAACCGCGACCTGCACATGATTCAGGTGGTTAAGGGAGGGCAATTCCCGATGGTCACGGTGCGCACGCACTTGCCGGAAGATGCTTCAAAATCGGGAGGCATGCAAGCCAGTCTCGAAATTCAATTCGCCGGCCAGAGCGCGCAATTCAAGGACGTGCCGTTCCAGATCACCATGCAAGGAAGCGAAGCCAAAATTTCCGGCACGATTCCAGCGACGCTGTCCGATTTCAAAATTGAGGCGCCGTCGCTCTTGACCGTGCCGGTAAAGAACGACATTCCGATAAGCGTAGACATGACCTGGCAGAAGCAGAAATAGGAGCCATCGTAGCTCCTGGTAAGGGCGCTTGATCGGCCCACTATAGGGTGCAAGGGCTTTCCGGAACGGAGCAAGCCACGATCGTCGGGCTTGTTTTCGGAACGATCTTTGCGGTTACAGGGCGAATCTGGACGCTGATGGTCACGCACGTGGCGTTCGATCTCACGGCTTACGCGATTGGAATCTTGAAACCAAAGTTGCACACATGGTTTTCAAATAGCCTGTCTAAGTCCCGATAAACCGGGAAACCGGAGAAGTTGATTCGAGCGCAATTTGACTTTACCGGTTTCACTTACTGGGAGTTGTCGTCAAACTCAAAAAGAACCTCGGGCTTGCGGCTTCTGATTCTGTTTAAGATAACCCTAGAATTCCAACTCACGAAGAAGGTGGTTTCATTCGAGGACATATAGCCCATGACAGACGGGCCTCATTTGAAAAAAAAACACCGCGGGAATGAATTTGCTCTCGGCGATCAGCCCCTATTCCCCCACCGCGTCTCAATCCTCGGCGGCTTCATCAGCGTTTGCATCACGACGCAGTACTGCTCCGTTTTTTCCCGCAGTGTTTGCAACTGCTCCGGTGTAGCTTGCGGAGCATCAATGTCGTACTTCATACGAATTTGTTCAAATCCGACCGGCACATTCTTCGCAATCCCTAAGGTCCCCCGCAAATCCAGATCACCCTCGACCGTCACTTCCAGCCGCTCCGTTGGAATCCCCATCGCCGCCGCCACCATCTGACAAGTAATTTGTGCACACGCCGAAAGCGCGCCCAGCAGCAAATCTCCCGAACACGCCCCCGTCCCTGCTCCGCCGACCCCGCTGTGCGCCTGGGCGTCGTAAATCGCGCGCCCCAGGTCCACCGAACACGCAACGGGCGTCCCCGTCTGCGTACCCTTCGCCTTCAGCGTGATCCGCGACGCGTTCGGATCATTCCGGTACTGCTCTTTTAGCGGTTTCTGCACTGACCGTAGTTCCATATTCCTCTCCAATCAAACGACAATCACGCAAACAATCAAAACATTCGCGGAGTCCTGTATTGTATGGACTCCCAGCTGCTTGCTACCATTACTCGCTGCGGAGGTGCAGCCCTATGCCCAAATTCGTCATCGAACGCGAAATTCCCGGTGCGGGTAATCTTACCGATGCCGAACTTCGGGAAATCGCAGGCAAGTCGGTCGCAGTCCTCAAAGCCATGGGCCCGGAAATTCAATGGCTGCAGAGCTATGTTACCGGCGACAAAGTGTACTGTGTCTACCTCGCGCCCGACGAAGGCACCATCCGCGAACACGCCCGCCGCGGCGGTTTTCCTGCCAACCGCATCTCCGCTGTCCGCCGCCTCATCGATCCCACCACCGCCGAATAACTCCAGCTTTTGTTGGCGGCTAGCCTTTCGCGTCGCCACCACCGTTCGTCTTCGACCCGCTTAATACCTCCTGCACCGCTGTCTCCATCGGCATCACCCACCCTTCCAGCCATGCCGTTCTCCCTGCTTCCGTCGAGAGTGTCTTGCGCGCCGGACCGAGGCTCCACTCCAACCTCGCCTGATCCGCCGCCACCAGCGGCGCTCCCATGCTCTGCCGCAACGCCGCCGCCGCCCCCGCGAGGCGCAGCGCCCACGCCGCTTCTCCACGCGCTGCGGCCAAACCCGCAAACGCCTCGATCACCCGTGCGATCCCTCTCTTATGTTCCAGCTTACGAAACATCTCCAGGCTCTCGCGCAACGCCGCATCCGCCGCGGCAAACTGCCCCTCCTCCCGCCCCAGGGTTCCCAGATCGGCCAGCGAACCCGCAATCCCCCATGCATCGCCGATCCGCCGGAACGCCACCAAACTCTGCTCATACAAATTCCGTGCCTCGATCGGATCACCCTGGTCCCGGCATACGTCACCCTGTTGATTGAGAGCCCAGGTGTACCCAAGTTCGTCCCGTACCTCGCGGAAAATCGTCAAACACTCTTGGTACAGCACGTTCGCCTTCGCAAAGTCCCGCTGCAGCTTCACCACGTTCGCTAGGTTGCTCAGCCCACGCGCTAAGGCCGCCCGGTCGCCCAACTCGCGCCATAACACCAGACTCTCATCAAACAGCGCCTGCGAACCCGCTGCGTCTCCCCCATCCCGAAAGATCACCGCCTGCGCGTTCAGTGCAATCGCTATACTTCTCTTGTCTCGCAGCGTTCGCGCCAGCTCTGTGCTTTCCTGCAGGAGCTTCGTCGCTGCCGCGTAGTCTCCCTGCTCGCTAGCCAGCACACCCGCCGCGAACAGCGCTCTCATCCGGCTGTTCGTCGTTCCTTCCGCGTTCTTGAGACTCAGCATTCGCCCCAACCACTCGCGCCCTTCGCTCAGATACTCGCGCATCTCCCAGAAACGAAACAACGCAATTCCCAGCCGCAGTCCCCAATTCGCATCTCCGGTTTCGTCCAGCCAACTCAACGCTGCGCGAAAATTGTCGTGCTCTGTCTCAAACTCGTCTCGCCACCCCTTTCGGTTGCCGCTCAAATCGTCTGCCGCGCCTTCTTCCGCGAGGACCAGACAGTACGCCGCATGCGCCCGCCGAGTTAGCCCTTCCTCGCCACACTCTGCGAGCTTTGCCAATCCATACTCCCGGATCGTCTCCAGCATCGTGAACCGCGGCTCCCCATCTTTCTGTTCCGCCTGCCGCGCCAGGCTCTTGTCCACCATCGACGCCATGCCTTCCAGCATGTCGATCCCCAAATCCTGCTTCGCGTCGCACACCGACTCTGCGGCATCCAGCGCGCATCCACCCACAAACACTGCCAGACGACGGAATATCTTCCGTTCCGTCTCCGTCAGCAGGTTGTAGCTCCAGTCCAACGCTTGCCGCAACGTCTGCTGCCGCGCCGGCAAATCCCTGGCGCCTCCGGTCAGTAACTGCAATCGGCTCGCCAGCCTCGCCCGCATCGCCGCTGGAGCCAACAGCTTTACTCGCGCTGCAGCAAGTTCAATCGCCAGCGGCAATCCGTCCAGCCGCGAACAAATCTCGGCAACCGGTGCCGCATTTTCATCGGTCAGAGTAAAGTCAGGCTTCACCGCCACCGCCCGCTGTACGAACAGCGCCACCGCCGGACACTGCGACAACGCCTCCGCCGAAGCGGTTTGCCCAGCCTTGGCATCCGGCAGCGCCAGCGGCGTCACTGGAAACTCACGTTCGTTTGAGATATGCAACGGAGCCCGGCTTGTTACCAACAGCTTCAGGCTTGGCGCTAACATCAGCAACTCGGACAACGTCGGCGCCGCCGCCATCAGTTGCTCAAAATTATCAACCACCAGCAGCGTCGGCTCCGTGGAATCGCGCAGATATTCCTTCAGCGCGTCAGTTGCCGGAGTCCCCGCGCTTTCGCGGATCCCCAAAGTCTGGGCGATGGCGAGCATCACCAGACTCGCGTCGCTCACCGTTGCCAAAGGCACAAAAGAAACGCCTCCCGCAAAACACTCCGCCGAATCCCGCGCTGCTTCAATCGCCAGTCGTGACTTCCCTATTCCTCCCGGCCCCGTCACCGTAACCAGCCGCACTTCCGTCTTACTCAGCAGCTCTTTTAGCGCGGCTATTTCCTTCGTGCGGCCCACCAGCGCCGTGCCCGCAGCCGGCAGGTTGCTCGCCAGCGCCTTATGCCGCTTTGCCTGCAAGTCCGACAGCCGTTCGCGGATCGCCGTCAGGTCTCGCAGCAGGTCCCGCGTCGAGAAATACCTTTTTTCGGGCTCCTTTGCCAAGCATCGCTCCACTGCCCAGCCAAAAGGTGGAGGCACGAGGGGATTCAGCGAAGCAATTGGTTGCGCCTCTTCATGCAAAATCGCTATCAGCGTTTGCTCTTTCGTGGGCCGGGAGAACGGATGCTTTCCCGTCGCTGCCTCGTAAAGTACCAACCCAAACGAAAACTGGTCCGAGCGGAAATCGAGCGTCTTTCCCATCGCCTGCTCCGGCGACATATAACGCAGCGTTCCCGAAATCCCGCCGATCTGCGATTCGAACTGTGTCGTCGTATTTACCTCATCATTCGCGCTTTTCTCATCGCTGCCTGCGGACCTCTCCGCCAACGCAATCTTCGCCAGCCCAAAATCCAGAATCTTCACCGCATCCGGCGATACCATCAGGTTCTCCGGCTTCAGATCCCGGTGGATCACTCCCGTCTCATGCGCCTTGGAGAGTCCGTCCGCAACTTGGACCGCAATCCCGATCACTTGATTCATCGCCAGTTTGCCCGCAGAAATTAGTGCGCGCAGCGTCTCGCCCTGCACAAACTCCAGAACCAGATAGTCGATCCCCTGCTGGTGGCCGATATCGTGCAGCGTGCAGATGTTGGGATGGTTCAAGGAGGAAACCGTCTTCGCCTCGCGCTCGAAGCGCTGCCTGCGCTCTGCATCTGCCGACATCTCTTTCGGCAAAATCTTCACTGCTACATCGCGCCCGAGCCTTGTATCGCGCGCCAGATACACTTCTCCCATCCCGCCTGTTCCCAGCGGCGCAACGATTTCATAAGGACCTAGCTTGTGGCCTGAAATAAGGGGCATAGCGGCGCGATTATAACCCCGGAACAAGGCCGCAAAGAATCTTCAGTCGCCTAAGTCCTTCTGATAAACCTGGCAAACAGGGCACTTTTGCTCTCTCCTATCCCCTATCCCGTCAACGCAAGAGGGGGTTAAGTTACAGAGCGGGGAAAAGTGATACACCCCTGGGCTGATCGAAAACACATGCGCGGCGCAAGAGAGGATTTCCGGATTTCCGTTTCCTTGCTTGCGAACATTGTGCGCCTCCGGCAGACTCGTATTCCCACGCGCGCATTCGCTCGCGCACAAAACGAACGCTGCTTGCAACGCACGCGACTTAAGTACGTCTGCGCGCGGTTCGTATAATTTCCTGTTCCACTGCTCCCATGAGCGCGAAACTTGCCACGTCCTTTGCGCGAAACGCGAAATTCGCGCACGCATTCGCACGTGACAAAGCGAACAGTACTCTCGGCGCGCGCGAATAAGTGCCCGCTCCCGTCCACACGCACGAGCGGCCCAAAGTCAAATCGCTAAACTACTGTTTTTCAATAGGATACGCAGCCCATGTCCTTGCGCGCGAAGTTGCGCGCCTGACCAACAAAAAAAAAGCAAAAATCGCACGCGTCTGCACGCGAGCGCGCGCAATCGCAGGCGTACAAAACGAACTTTGCTCTCAACGCGCGAATACGTGCGCCAATTCTTTCTTGCTCGCGGTCCGCGGGCCTTGCCCGAGAAGCTCCGATTAAATCTCCTGCGATGAGGGCTAGTAGGACTTCGGCGGTAAGGCGGTTTGGACTTTCCAGTCTGGTTGACAAACGTGAGACTGCAAGCCCAAATTAAAGCCTGTCATGCCCAACCGAGCGATCGAAATTCACGATTCAATTCTCGCCGACATTTCATCACTTAAGAGCGAAGTACAACTTCATTTCTCGTCTGTATACATTCATCAGAGTGAAGGTGTACCTGGTCGTGATGCCGGGAGCGGCTGGGTTCAAAAGGCGATACTCCACATCTACGACGCAAATGTCGAGGGAGCTTTTTTGGAATTTCCAGTGGACTTGACTGACGGGCAGACCCAAATTGGACAGAAAATCCTGGACAACGAAATCCCTGTGCCGCTGAACCACAAAGGGCCTTTTGCGCTTCGACTGCAAGCGATGTGGCAAGAAGACCGACTCGTCACCTTCTCTGGAAGCTGTGCAGAGTTGGAATTGCTTGGAGAGCCGGAATACGTGGAGGAATTCCGTCCGTGACCTCAAGGGCATCCCTAGGAGCAACCTTACCGGTTGATGTCATAACGAGGCCTCACAGCGAGCCGAGTAGACTGTTCGGTGTTCACCCTACAGCGCTCGGATCGAAGGAGGCCGAATGCGAATTATAGGATGTGATTTGCATGCTCGCCAGCAGACAGTGGCGATGCTCGACACCATCAGTGGAGAAGTGGTGAATCGAACGCTGCTGCACGAAGGCAAGGAAGTGAGGGAGTTTTATTCCGAGCTTCCGCGCCCAGTGCTGGTGGGCATTGAAGCCATCGGACCGATGCGGTGGTTTCTCGACCTGCTGCAGGAATTGGGAATCGACTGCCAGGTTGGCGACGCCACCAAGATCCGTGCCACGGAGCCTCGCAAGCAGAAACATGATCGACGCGATGCT
>DATDHE010000334.1:0-3150 GCA_036521695.1 Candidatus Acidiferrum sp.
AAGGCCGAGCAGACGCGTGGCGACGGCGATGCCGTGCGCAACCGCATCTTCGCCGAGGCCTATACCAAGGATCCGGATTTCTTCGCGTTCTATCGCTCGATGCAGGCCTATGAGGCGGGGTTGCGCGCCAACGACACGCGCTTCCTGCTGCGGCCGGATTCCGACTTCTTCAAATATTTCGGCAATCCGATGGGCAAGGGCACGGAGAGGCCGGCTGACAAGGCGGTGGAGAAGGCCGCAGAGAACACCTCGGAGAAATAGCCACCGCGCCGCATCAACCTCCCAACGTTCAGTCGGAACTGTCCGGGGCGATTCGTGCAGCCATCTCGCGTGTTACAATTCACGATTCGCCGGAAAGCCGCTTGAAATCGGCAAGCACTGCCGCGATAAGCTTTTGGCGGCGCGGATCTTGTGCAGTCAGCGTAGCCGCAAAGAGATTGAGAAGATAGCGGGCCTTCTCGGCGGCTTCTTGCCAAGTCGCCGCCGGAGCCGCGACCAGATGGGATTCCAAATCATCCTGCCGGAGGCGCAATGCCCGTTCGTTAGCTTCCACGTCCGCCAGCAGCCGACGAAGGTCTGTGGCCTCCTGGGCCGCCATGCCGCGGTGCAGATCGAGATCGACAGTTTTGTCCGTCATGACCGCCAGCCTTCGCGAAGTTCAGCCCGCGTCGAAATCTCCGCGGTGCGGAGGGCTCTCCTCGGCCGACGGATTGGCGGCCGTGTCACGGTCCTGTGCGGCCTGAAGGTCGTCCGCATCAATAGCCACCATCTCGACCGAAGGGCGTTTGCTCCGCCAGAACGATGATTCAGACCTCCTGATCTCAGACGGGTGTGATTGGAGTGGTGTAATCGCAAAATTGTTTGTTAAGTCAATGCAGCCCGCAAGAAAAGCAGGGTGACGGCGAGCGCTACGAGGCCGAATCGAGAGGATTCTGGGATGATCGCTGGGTGAGGGGAGTTCGGTCTTTTTCTTCCCCTCATCGGGAGACACCGTTCCATGCCCCAGCTTCATCTGCCGATGTTTCCGACCGGCGTGACCCACATCACCAGCGAATTGGCGTTTGAGAAAAAGGATGGCTGCATAACGTATTTCAACGGGCACATGCCGGTGTTTACCCATGGTGAGAAAGATGTCGCAACCTTTCGGATGATCACCAGTCAGTTCTGCGTAAGCGGTTATGCCAAGCAAAGCGATATCATTCGGGCTTTTGGCGTGACATCCATCAGCGTGAAGCGATCAGTGAAGCTGTATCGGGAGAAAGGAACGAGGGGATTTTATGCACCGCGCGTGACACGCGGTGCGGCGGTGCTGGTTGACAGCGTGGTGGCGCAGATTGAGGAGCTTCTCGCGGCAGGTGCCAGTGAAGCGGAGGTTGCCAAGAAGCTTGAGCTGAAGCTCAATACTCTGCAGAAAGCCATCCGGGCGGGGCGGATACGCATGCCCGCTAAAAAAAAGCTTCATCGCGCAGTTGAATGGGTGATTATTAATCGATTTTGATCGACTGTCTTCTGCTGTTGTTGTTGTCGCTGGGGGCATGTTGGGCAACGCTCTTGCGTTGTCCACATGTCCACAGCGATGTTGCATTTTCGCGTTACTGAGTTTGCGAGCAGGCGGTGCCTTGCGCTCATTTGGCCAGGAGAAACCAAAGGAAGAGTCGGAAGGCTGAGTTACCTATAGCGCAGGCAGCATGCACGTCAGGATTTTGAGGCGCAGGTAGTCTTCGTCGCGCAAGCCGTAGGCGCGACGTTGGAACACGCGGATCTTGTTGTTGAGCCCCTCGACGAAGCCGAGCGAGACTTTGTTCTCCAGCCGGCAGTAGGCGGCAATGCCGTCCCAATGACGATCGATCATCTCGGCAAATTTCTCATAGGGCTTGATTCGCTGCCATTTGAGGCTTGCGCGCCAGTTCTCGAAGAAGCGCCGGGCCCAGCCTTCGCGTTCATAGCTCCACAGCTGGCCGAAGCTCTCCTTGAGAACATAGGCCGTGTTGAGCCGTTTGTTGGCGGCCAACAATGTCTTCAACGCCTTTTTGCCGTCGAGCGTGAGGTTCTCCCTGCGCGACAGCAACGTATATTTCTGGCCCTTGATGTAGCGCCGCTGGCGACCTTGGACCCGGGCATACTCGCTCTTGCGAACCGCATCCAAGGCCTCGCCCAGATGGCGCATGACATGGAACTTGTCGAATAAAATCGCCGCTTGCGGCACATAGGCATTCGTCGCCAGGCGGAACGGCTTCCACATGTCCATGACGGCAAGGCGAATATGCGAACTCTTCTTCTTGCCGAGCCAGGCGTAGAACTGGCTCATGCTCGCCTCCGAACGATCCTCGCCACCGAACCAAATAGGTCGGCCACGCACAAGGTCGCTGACCACAATCCGGTAATCGTGTCCTTTGCGGATCGATATCTCGTCTATGCCAATCACCTGCGGCCCAGGTGTGCCCACGCGCTTGAGTTGGGCCTCCATGTATTGCTTGTCCAACGCCTTGACCGTGTGCCAGTCCAGTGCCAAGTCCTTAGCCACGTCCTTGATCGTGGCCGCCCGACAACGCTGGCCCACATAGTACGCAAAGCGCTTGGTGTAGAACGGATTGTCCGCCAAAAAGTCGAGCCGTTCCTGCTTCACCTTGCCACAACGGCGGCACTCGATCCGCCGCACCTCCAATTCCAGAAATATCCGCGTGTCGCCGCAGGAAAGATCGCGTACACGGCGGACCTTGCGATCGTACCACCCCATCTGAATACGACCGCAACATCCACAAGCCGTTTTTTTGAGCGTCGCTTGAGTGTGATCACGCGCGCCTTCGGACTCACCGAAAATCCCGCGCACCGTCTGTTCTGGTCGAAAACCAGGGAACACATACGTATCCCAAAGCCGCCGGCTTCGCTTCGCTGCTCGTGCCATCCATCATTGATGCCATTTCAAGCTCGGCCAAAATGCAAAATCCCTACACAATGCACAGCTTTGTCAGGCATCCAGCCCCAAAAATCGCCCACTCGATTCTACGAAGACCCTTTATTTTTTTGGCTGCCGTAAGGGCGTTGCCGCCTTCTGACACAAATGTTGTCGCGACCGCCTGGGCCTCGTTAGCTGCAGCAATCTTCTCGGTGATCATAAGGCCTGCCTCCGTCGGTCCAATACGGCCTGCT
>DATDHE010000335.1:0-3001 GCA_036521695.1 Candidatus Acidiferrum sp.
CTTGGTCTACCTCTTCCCTTTCGGGCTGATCCCATTCGGGCAACTTGCGGAAATGCCGGAGAGTTTCCTGCAGCGTGTGTAGCGCGCTTTCTGCCCGAAGTCAGCGCGCACACGGCTGCATGGGGTCCAAGAAGGACCAGCGGAGTTGTGAAAATAACCAGCCGCGACTTGCGTACGTGAGTTCCTTTGGCGCGGCGGATCGTGTTTGTCTCGCCGATGCATTGGCCAATCCAAACAGCTGCGCCCCCTCCCGAAGCCCGTAAAAAAACTACTTGATTTCGACCTTGGCGCCCGCGTCTTCGAACTTCTTTTTGATGGTCGCGGCCTCTTCCTTGTTGACGCCTTCCTTAACAGTCTTGGGGGCGCCGTCGACGAGGTCCTTGGCTTCTTTCAAGCCGAGACTGGTGACTTCGCGAACCGCCTTGATGACGTTGATTTTGTTGCCGCCGACGTCGGTGAGAACGACTGCAAATTCCGTCTTCTCTTCGGCCGGCGCCGCGCCGGCCGCGGCCCCGCCGCCACCCGCCACGACGGTAGCCGCGGCCGCGGAGACGCCGAAGGTCTCTTCCATTTTTTTCACCAGGTCAGACGCTTCTAGCAACGTCAGCCCCTTGATTTCTTCAAGAATCGTTTCCACTTTCGACATGACTCTTTGTTCTCCTCTCAAAATTAAGAATTAAACTTACTGGGCCGCTTCAGGGCTTGCTGCAGGTACAAGAGCCGGCTCGGAACCGCTAGCCCCGCCGGACCCAAATTTGTTGGCTTTGATCGCTTCGTTAACGGTGACCGCCAAGTTGCGCGGCAGAGCGTTCAAGGCCATGGCGATGCGCTGCGCAGGAGCGTTCAGCAAGAACATGATCTTGCTGAGCAGCTCTTCCTTGGAAGGGAGATTCGCAAGCTGCTGAATCTCGGCGATGGAGATGACGCGGCCTTCGACGAGTCCGGATTTGAATTGAAACGCCGGGACTTCCTTGGCCACTTTGGTAAGCGCCTTGGCGAGCGCGACCGCATCCGTCTGCGTAAAGGCAATGGAGTTTGTGCCGCTCAGGTTCTTGAGCAGGTTTTCCGCAGGTGTGCCGGCGCTGGCGCGCTCCGCCAGCGTGTTTTTCACCACTTGGTACTTGCCCCCGGCGGCCTGCACGGCGCGGCGGAGCTTGGTGTCGGCTTCAACAGTGATGCCCTGGAAGGTCGTGAGAATCACGGTGGAGACCTTGGCCAGTTCCAGCTTCAGTTTGTCTAGGTCCTGCTGTTTTTCGCTGCGCTTTTTCATGATCCCGTTTCCTTAAAGTCTTCGCTTAGGCTGCTGCCGCCAGGGTTTCTGATTCGACCAAGTCGATCGGAATGCCTGGGCCCATGGTTGAGGTCAGCGTGATTTTCTTTACGTACTTGCCTTTGGCCGCCGCCGGTTTGGCTTTGATGACTGCGCCGATCACCGCGTGAGCATTTTCCGCGAGATGCGCCGAGTCAAATTGAATCTTACCGATGGCGCAGTGGACGATTCCGGCTTTGTCGACGCGGAATTCCACTTTGCCGGCCTTCGTCTCTTTAATCGCTTTGGCAACCTCAAAGGTGACCGTTCCCGTTTTCGGATTTGGCATCAGGCCACGAGGGCCGAGCACTTTGCCGAGCTTGCCGGCGGACTTCATCATGTCGGGTGTGGCGATTACGGCGTCGTAGTCCGTCCAGCCTCCCATGATTTTCTGCACCATATCGTCGCCGCCGACAAAGTCGGCCCCAGCTTCCTGCGCTTCGCGAACTTTTTCGCCGCTTGCGATAACCAAAACGCGGACGGATTTGCCGAGGCCGTGCGGAAGAACCACCGTGCCACGAACGACTTGGTCGGAGTGCTTGGGGTCGACGCCAAGATTGATGGCCAGCTCGACCGTTTCGTTGAACTTTGTGTGATGCGTCTTCTTGATCAACTCGCTAGCTTCGGCGAGCTTGTATGGGCGCGCTTCGACCTTTTTGCGCGCGTTCTCGACATGTTTGCCGGATTTCTTTAACATTCGCTCTTACCTCTTCGATCCCATAGCGCCTGAACTTCTAGGCTTCCACGACTTCCAGGCCCATGTTGCGCGCCGTACCCATCACGGTGCGCACCGCGGAGTCCAGATTTGTGGTGTTGAGATCGACAAGCTTGATCTTTGCAATTTCTTGAACCTGCTTTTTAGTGACTTTACCGACCTTGTTGCGATTTGGTTCGGCCGAGCCCTTGACGATGCCCGCCGCACGCAGCAGCAGAATGGAAGCCGGCGGCGTCTTCAGAATGAACGTAAACGTGCGGTCGGTGTAAACCGTCACGAGCACGGGGAAAATCATTCCGTCCGGTTCCTTAGCCGTCTTGGCATTGAACTGCTTGCAAAAATCCATGATGTTCAAGCCGTGCGGACCGAGCGCCGTGCCAACCGGCGGCGCCGGAGTCGCTTTGCCGCCAGGCAATTGCAGTTTAATTGTCGTCTGTACTTTCTTAGCCATGTCCCTGCCTCAATCTCTTTTACGTGCTCTGCTTCTGCACGGCGCAGCTCAGCCCAGCTTTTCGACGCTCGCGAAATCCAGCTCGACGGGCGTCGAACGTCCGAAAATCGTTACGGAAACTTTCAGCCGGCTATGGTCGTTGTCAATTTCTTCGACCGTACCGTTAAAATTAGCGAACGGCCCGTCCACGATGCGCACCTGCTCGTTGCGTTCGAACACCACTTTCGGCTTCGGGCGGTCCGTCGGAACATGAACGCGATTGATGATGGCGTCGACTTCCGTATCGGAAAGCGGCGACGGCGCCGTGGCCGAGCCAACAAAGCCGGTGACACGCGGCGTCGAGCGCACGATGTGCCAGGTATTTTCGTCCAGGTCCATCTCCACCAGCACATAGCCCGGATAAGTCATCCGCGAAGAAACCACTTTTTTGCCGCCGCGCATTTCCACGACGTCTTCCATGGGAATCAGCACGCGGCCGATCTTGTCCTGCAAACTGAATGCGGACACGCGGCTCTCCAGGCTTTCT
>DATDHE010000336.1:0-5232 GCA_036521695.1 Candidatus Acidiferrum sp.
ATTCTCTTAATTTGAGCGAAACAGCTTTGCGGGACACAACCAACAGTATGCAGCAAAGCCGCATCAATAGTCCAGTTATTTATTGGACACTACACTAGCTTACGACCACACCGTCATGCGCAAAGGCTTGCGGATGCTGCTTGACAGCCAGCCCGAGTTCAGCGTGGTGGCCGAAGCCTCCGACGGCCGGCAGGCGGTGGAGCAGGCGGAAGCGACCGGGCCCGACGTTGCCGTCGTGGATATCGCCATGCCGAATTTGAGCGGCATAGAGGCGGCGCAGCGCATCCACGCCGCTTTGCCTCAAGTCGCTATCGTGATCCTCAGCATGCATTCCGACGAAGGCTATGTGCTGCGAGCGTTGAAAGCCGGCGCCAAGGGATACCCGCTGAAGGACTCGGCCGAGGGAGACCTCATTCAGGCCATCAAGGCCGTCCATCAGGGGAAGACCTTCTTCAGTCCGGAAATCAGCCAGATGCTGGTGGAAGATTATATTCGCGAAATACGCGGGGCGGAGGATAGCTACGATTTGCTCACGGGCCGGGAACGGGAAATTCTTCAGCTTTTAGCCGAGCGGAAATCAAATAAGGAGATCGCGCAAACCCTGAATTTGAGCACCTACACGGTGGAAACGCACCGGCGGAATCTTCAGGAAAAGCCGAATCTCCACAGCTTAGGAGAGCTGATTTTGTACGCGGTGAGGAAAGGGATGATTTCTTGATTAGCGAGTACGCTAAGCGCCGCGTGCCGCTCGGGATGCTGGCGCAGCGTGCGCCGCGGCTATCTGAATCGGCTGGCCGGCTGCGCATCCGCCGCAGCGCTGCTTTCTATTCCGGCGCCTCTTCTCGCTTGGCGAGCGTCCCGGAGAGCCTTGCGGAGTATCGCCAGGACGCGCTCACTGTCGCTGGCGCCTCGAAATTTGGAGATGTAGCCCCCGGCTACTATCAGCGCCGCACGCAACTCATCGTGGGAACGCTCAAGCTCGGTAGCCACGCTAGGATAGTGCTAGCCGGGGCTCTAAATTCTCACGCCGTCTCGCTGCCTTGCCTCCCTTTCGCGGTGCGGGACTATTCACCGGCTGTTTCTCGGTTGCCGCCTGAAGGATCGGGCGGACTTTTGGATCGCATTGGTCACAGACGGTCAGCTCGAATGGCTCGGCTCGCATTTCGAAGTGGATCCTGACCGGGTTCGTATGGTCGCGCTTGCAGATCGGGCAGGTTACTTGCATTCTGATTGGTCTTATCGACCGCCGGAGATGCTCTTTGACGTCCCATGTGGGACAACCCTTTCAATGCCCTCTGGGCCGGTCAGGGAGCGGTCCTGAGAAGGAGGCGGCACGGCTCCACTATAATTCCCCTAGGAACCCCCATACCCCGTGCTGGTGGAGCTGGTAGTCGAAAACTATGCGGTGATCGAGCGGGCGCGCGTGCGCTTTCATCCCGGCTTGAATCTGCTGACCGGAGAGACCGGCAGCGGCAAGAGTCTGGTAGTGGACGCGCTAGGGCTGTTGTTCGGCGGCCGAGCTTCGGCGGAGATGGTCCGCGCTGGCTCGGAACGCGCGCGCATTTCGGGAGTCTTTGAAATCGCGCGAACGCCCGCACTCGCCAACCTTCTCGAAGAGGCTGGCGCGGAAGCCGCACCAGCTAATTCCATTGGCTGGCCAATCGAAGAGGGCGAACTCCTGGTCGAGCGCGAAATTCAATCCAACGGCAAATCCCGTGCGCTGGTTTCAAACCGGCCCGCAACCGTCGCACTCCTCAAAGCTCTGGCGCCGTTTCTGGGAGACATTCACGGACAGCACGATCAACAGCAGCTTTTCTCTCCCCGCCTTCAATGCGAAATGCTGGACGCTTATGCCGGATCGCTAAGCCTGTTGGAAGAAACCACCCGCTCTTACCGCGTCTGGCGCGAAGCTTCCGCGGAGTTCGAAGATCTGGATCGCACGGCACAAGAAAAACTGCGCCAGGCGGATTTGTGGAATTTTCAACGGCAGGAGATCGAAGCCGTTGCCCCGCGCCCCGGTGAGGACGAGGAACTCGAAAATGAGCGCCGCATTTTGCGCAATATCGTCCGGCTGCAGGAGAACGCCGCGGCTGCCTACACGGCGCTGTATGACGATCCCCAAAGCGCGGCTTCGCAGTTACACGTCGTCGAGAAACGGTTGGAGGAGATCGCGCGCATTGATCCGAACGTCGAGGAAATGGCGGCCCTGTTGCGCCCGGCTACCATCGTGGTAGATGAGGCCGCACGCGCGCTCGTCCACTACCTGGGGCGTTTGGAAGCCGATCCGGCGCGGCTCGAAGAAATAGAATCGCGTTTGGCGGCGCTTGAGAAATTGAGGCGCAAATACGGCGCTAAAACCGAAGATATCCTCGCATTTCTGGAGAATGTGAAAGCGGATTTGAGCGCGGTAGAAAATTCCAGCGAGCGCCGCGAATTCCTGAGGGGAGAAATCGCCCGGCTTTCCGCCGCTTATGAAAATTTCTCCCGGCAACTGACCATCCGGCGAAAGCAGGCCGCCCTTCAGTTGGCCAAACGAGTGCAAACCGAGCTTGCCGCTTTGGCCATGGAGAAAGCGCGCCTGGAAATCAGCGTGCGGCCGGCGCCGTGGTCGGAGCGCGGAGCGGACACGGTAGAATTTTTGATCTCTCCCAATCCGGGCGAGGAACCAAAGCCGCTGGAGCGGATTGCATCGGGCGGGGAATTGTCGCGCGTGGCTCTTGCGCTGAAAACGGTGGGGCAGTCGAACGGCACTCCCGCACAAGCCGCGGCTTGTCCTACTCTGGTCTTTGACGAAGTGGACGCGGGCGTGGGAGGAAGCGCTGCGGAGGCTGTGGGAAGAAGATTGAAAAAGTTGGCGCGCGATGCCCAGGTGATTTGCGTCACGCATTTGCCGCAGATCGCCGGTTTCGCCGATCATCACTATTACGTGGAGAAGCGTTCGGTTCGAGGCCGGACGATCGCGACCGTGGACGAACTCTCCCCCCAATCGAGAACGCAGGAAATCGGGCGCATGCTTTCGGGAGAACAAGTTACGCCCGAAGCGCTCCGTCACGCCGAGCACTTGATGAAACTGGGAGCGGAATGCTGAAACGCGTCGTTGCACAGGCTTCAGCCTGTGCACTGGGGTTGGACAGGATGATGGCACAGGCTTTAGCCTGTGGGGCTCTTCTGGTTATCGGGCACCCCGCATGGGGTTGGAACGCGACCGGCCATCGCATCGCCGCGGCCATCACCTACGACCATCTTTCTCCAAACGCGAAAGCGCGCGTGGATGCGCTGCTGGCAATGCACCCCGACTACGCCGCTCTGCTCGCGCGCGATGCGCCGTCCGATCCGCCCCCCGATTCGCCCTACGATAAGCAACGTCGCGCGCGGGCGGCTTTCTTAGCTGCTTCCGTCTGGCCCGATACCATCCGCATCGACAAACGTTTTTACGACGACACTCAGGAGAACGCCCTCCCCACCCCGCTCCTGCCTGGCTTTCCCTCCATGGCCCGGCACACCAACTGGCACTACATCGACATCGCTATTTCGAGGGAGGATGGATCGCCGCTGCAGCCCACCAAATCGCCCAACTCTCTGACGGAGCTGCGCCGCATTCTCAAGAGTTTGCGCGCATCGGGTTCGGACTCGGTTTACGATTTGCCGTGGCTGATTCATATCGAAGAAGATGTCCATCAACCCTTGCACTGTGTGAGCCGCTTTGTGAAATCTCAGCCGGAGGGCGATGGGGGAGGCAACAAGGTCTACGTCCGGCCTGGGCGAACGCTGCATGCCGCCTGGGACGGTGCCGCCGGGTCGGATTCAACCGACGCTTATGTGAACCGCATGGCTTCCGAACTGGCCGCCGAATTCGCCTCAAAACACAATTCGAGAGTTTCCAAAGACCCGAAGAAATGGATTGAAGAAGGCGTTGAATTGGCGAAGCACGAAGTTTACACCTTCGGCGTGGAGACGGGGTCGCCGCAGCACCCCGTCGTCTTAACCGAGCAATATGAAACGAATATGCGACACGTGGCGCGCGAGCGGCTCGCTCTGGCGGGGTTCCGATTGGCCGCGGTTTTGAATGAAAAATTGAAATAAATGGCAGCCGAGCGAAGAGTTTGGTATGTGACTTGCTGTTTTGCCACGCTGCCGCCCAACGCCTCAATCCGGCTTCGGAACGTAAAATTCATTTTTTTTAATCGCCCCTCTGTACAAAAAATTCCAGGAATGCTAACATAAGGGTGTCCAGTTGTGGCCTTTCCAAAAGGCGCAACGCGTCTCTTTCCGTAGGGAGTGCCGCCGACTGCCCGGTGAGCCTCCCGAAAGTTCGGCGTACCACGACCTAGCGTCGTGGTAAACCGGCCGGTGAGTATCTTCCTCCGAGTACTCACCGGCATTTTTATTTTGGGCGGGCATCAGCATGACAGCACCCGGCCCGCGAGAGAGGGAGCCGGGGATTCGGGTGAGCACACGATCCTGCGCGGGCGCTGGGGATTGACAACTGACAACTGATAACTGACAACTGATAACTTATATAGCGGAGGTTTTATGACCATTTACACTTGGGCGAAGGCGCTCGTTGCAGCCGCACTTGCGGGCCTTACGGCCGTACCATTCGCCGTCGCGCAACAGACGAAGAAGGCTCCGCCGCCCCAATCCCTGCGCCTCTACATTTTCGACTGCGGCAAAATCACCGGAGTGAGCGGCGACTCGATGGGATTCAAACCGGGCGAACTCGCCACGGCCGACATGATCACGCCCTGCTACCTGATCGCGCATCCACGCGGAACCATGATGTGGGACTCTGGCGAGATCCCCGACAGCGCCTTCAAAAGCGGCGTCTCGCCGGCCAAGCAAGGTGCGTTCACGGTGGACCGTCCGCTGCTGCCTCAATTGGCCGCCATCGGTTATACTCCGGCCGACATCACGTATCTTGCGCTGTCGCACTATCACGGCGATCACGTAGCGAATGCGAGCCTCTTCGCCGGCTCAACATGGATCGTACAGAAACCCGACCGCGACGCCATCTTCGCGCCACGGCCGTCCAACGAAAAGAAAAAGGGCGCCGTCGGCGATCCCTCCTATTTCGCCGCATTGGAACACAGCAAAACGCTTCTGCTGAAGGGCGAGGATCACGACGTCTTTGGCGACGGAACGGTGGTAATTAAGTTCACGCCTGGACACACGCCCGGACATCAATCGCTGTTCCTGAAGCTCGCCAGGACCGGCCCGGTGGTATTGTCCGGC
>DATDHE010000337.1:0-4221 GCA_036521695.1 Candidatus Acidiferrum sp.
GTTTTATCTGATGGACCCCATTCATGGTGTCATTCTTCGCAGAGAAGTTCCGGCAGGCTTAGATTTGTCCCCAGAGGTGGCGCGGCGTGTATGCGAATCTTTTCTCGATAACCTCGCGCTCCTTCACAGTCTCGATTGCAACGCGATTGGCCTCGCCGATTTGGGCAAGCCGCAGGGCTACCTCGAACGACAGATTCGCGGCTGGATCGAGCGCTACCATGGCTCCAAAACGCACGACATTCCCGAAGTTGAGACTATCTCCAACTGGATTCAGCAGCACGTGCCCGCTTCAACCGAAGCCGCACTCATCCACAACGACTACAAATATGACAACGTCGTTCTCGATCCCAACGATCTCCCGAGAATTATCGGCGTCTTGGATTGGGAGATGTGCACCATCGGCGATCCGCTCAGCGATCTGGGTTCCGCACTGGCTTATTGGGTTGATGCAGGCGATCCCCCGGACATTCTCGAAACGCGATGGGGACCCACTAGCTATCCGGGCAGTCTCAGTCGCGCCGAACTCGTCCAACGCTACGCGCATAGGACAGGCCGCAACGTTTCCCAAATGGCGTTTTATTTGGTGTTCGCTCGTTTCAAAATCGCCGTCATCGTTCAGCAGATTTATTACCGCTATCATCAAGGCCTGACCCATGACGAGCGCTTTGCCACTATGCCCAGTCGTATCAAACTGCTTCTGCACGGCGCTCTGCGAACCGCCGAAACGGGCGTTATCTGACACACCTTTTTTTGTGATGGCTGTTTATTTCTGAAAAGCCGCAACGAACAAATTGTGGAGGATACCTTGTAAGGGCGCAGCATGCTGCGCCTCTACTTCCGAGGCCTACTGGTTAAAATGACTTGTCAGTGGTAGTACCGCACAATCGATTCCGCGACGCAGCAGGGCTTCTCGCCGCCCTCGCTCTCAACTGTCACGGAAAATGAAGTCTCATACGCCCCAGGAACTTCTTTGACATTCAGCAGAGTGACGCGTGCCCGAATCTTCGAGCCCGCGCGAACAGGAGAAGGGAAGCGAACGCGATTCAGACCATAGTTGATCACCATTCCAACCCCGCTCCGAACTTGAATCACATCTTTCATGAACCGGCTGATCAAAGACAGCGTCAAAAAACCATGAGCAATCGTCGTCCCGAAAGGCGACTCACGCACAGCCCGTTCGCGTTCCACATGGATCCATTGCCGGTCTTCGGTAGCCTCTGCAAATTGCGCAATACGATCTTGTGTAACGGTGAGCCATTCACTCACACCAATTTCTTTCCCTAAGAATTGCTTCAGAGAATCCGGTGTTTCCACAATCACTGGCGCCACAATTTCCTCCGCCAACTTGTCGCGAACGCAGCATCACTCTGTGGCATATCTCAGTTCGCCGGCGCATGCGTCCGTGCCTTCTCCCACTTTCGCAGCTCCGATTTCGCGATCGATTCCACGTGCACTTCATCCGGCCCGTCCGCTAGCCGCAAAGTGCGCACATTCGCCCAGGCAGCGGCAAGAAATGTATCCGCGGAAACTCCCGCCCCGCCATGCGCTTGAATGGCCCGGTCCAAAACGCGCAGAGTCATGTTTGGCGCCACGACCTTGATCATCGCGATCTCTGCGCGGGCTTCCTTGTTTCCGACAGTGTCCATCATGTACGCCGCTTTGAGCGTCAGCAGCCGCGCTTGTTCAATCTCCATGCGCGAAGCCGCGATATCCGCGCGAATTGTTCCTTGTTCCGCGATCGTTTTTCCAAACGCCTCGCGCGCCTGCACGCGCTTACACATGGTTTCCAGCGTGCGCTCCGCTACTCCGATGCATCGCATGCAGTGATGAATACGTCCTGGGCCTAGCCGCCCCTGCGCAATCTCAAATCCTCGTCCTTCGCCAAGCAGCATGTTCGACGCAGGAACGCGCACGTTTTCGAACGAGATCTCCGCATGTCCGTGTGGGGCATGGTCGTATCCAAACACGCTGAGTAGCCGCACAATCTTGACTCCTGGCGTTTCCAGAGGAACGAGAATCATCGACTGCTGTTTGTGCACCGCAGCCGCTTGATCGGTTTTGCCCATGAAGATCGCGATTTTGCAGCGTGGGTCTCCCGCACCAGACGTCCACCACTTCCTCCCATTAATAACGTACTCGCCTCCATCCCGCGCGATGCTGGCGCGAATGTTGGTCGCGTCAGAAGAAGCCACCTCCGGCTCCGTCATCGCAAAACAAGAACGAATTTCGCCTTCCAGCAGAGGCTTTAGCCACTCCTCCTTTTGCTTCGGCGTCCCGTAGCGCGCCAGCACTTCCATGTTTCCAGTATCCGGTGCTGAGCAATTGAACACCTCGGCAGCCATCACACTGCGCCCCATGATCTCGCACAGCGGCGCGTATTCCAGATTTGTTAGACCCGCGCCGTTTTCATCATTCGGCAGAAATAGGTTCCACAGGCCAGCTGCGTGCGCTCTCGGTTTCAGCTCTTCGATGACGCGCGTCGGCTTCCATCGTTCGCGTTCAATTTCTTCCTCGAACCGCCGCTCATTCGGATAGATGTGCTCGTCCATAAAAGCCCGCAAGCGCTGTTGCAGCTCTTTCGTCTTCTGGCTGAATTCGAAATTCACACGTACCGCCTTTTCACGCTTAAACCCTTCCGCCCGTCCTTAGAAAGATTCCATCGATTCGCTGCCAGTAAACTATCCGTGGCCCGCCAGGTGTGCCGCACTGTAAAGATTCCCTTGATTCCGCATGCTCGCCGCGATTATATACGACATCCGTCTGGTAGACTCGCCGCCAATCCCTTCCGCGCGAAGCAAGGAGACATCTTGACTATAGAAAGTCGCGCCAACTTCATTCTCGTAATCTCCTTCCTTCTTTTTGGTTCCAACACGCGAATGGGGGCGCTGCCCTCGACCAGCTGGCTTTCCGTACCACACGCAAAGCTTTGCGTTACCGAAGGCGTGATCGAGCAATCTTCTGGCAACCGGATGTCCGTCAACGTGCCCAAGATGCGTGCGTTCGTCACTATTGCCACCACGCGGGATGTCGAAGCCCATTTCACGTATCTCGGCCAGACTGCTGGAGAAAAGCCGCTAGGCTCTGGCGAGATGCGCCGCCAGTTTGGCCTTAAGCTCCGCGCCCAGGACCCTTGCAATCTCGTCTACGCGATGTGGCGCATTGAACCCGAATCCAAGCTCGTCGTCTCCGTAAAATCTAATCCTGGCCAGCACGACAGCGCAGAATGCGGCAACCGCGGCTACCGCAACATCAAGCCCGCCCACAGCTCTCGCCTGTGCCCAATCTGCGCCCCGGTGCCGCCCACACGCTTCGCGCTGAGATGCATGGCGCAGAAATGCGCGTTTACGCCGATAACAAGCTCGCGTGGGAAGGAAATGTTGGGCCTGAAGGAGGAAGTCTCAACGGACCTGTTGGAATTCGTTCAGATAACGCCCGATTGGAACTCGAACTCCGCGCCGGCCAGGCAAGCGGCGCTCACCCCGATTATCAACTAGGGTGTCGTCCCGGCTCAGGCGAAGGCGAGTAACTCTTCACTCGCCTCACAATCGAAGTTCAGTTCCGCCTTCGGGTGCCTGCGCAGAGAGCCGGTGTCTCTGTTGTAAGCCAGCCTTTCAAAAAGCTAAACTTCCTTTGACGGAATCAGAGATCAATGCAATTTCGCGAGGCAGCCACTTGAGAGAATCAAAGCCCATAGCACAATCTCCGCCTGAGCCGCATGCCGACACTCAGTCCGAACCACTGATTCGCAACGTCTCCGACACCGCTCGTTGGGTTGCCGTCTATCGCGCGCGCGAAACCGAGCGCCCAGACGCCCATTTCCGCGATCCCTTCGCACGACGTCTCGCCGGTGAACGCGGCGAACAAATCGCTAAGTCCATGCCGCTCGGCCGCGACAACGACTGGAGCGTGATCACCCGCACCTATCTCGGCGACCAATTCATCAAAGAGCAAGTCCAGCAAGGCGTCGACATGGTCATCAACCTCGCCGCCGGCCTCGACGCGCGCCCCTATCGCATGCAACTTCCCGCGTCTCTAAAATGGATCGAGGTCGACCTCCCCGAAATCCTCGCTTACAAAAAAGAAATTCTTCGCGACGAAAAGCCCGTCTGCTCTCTCGAACGCATCCGCCTCGATCTATCCAATGCCGCTTTACGCCGCGATCTCTTTGCCGAACTCGGCGACCGCTCCCAAAAAGCCCTCATCATTACCGAGGGCCTGCTC
>DATDHE010000338.1:0-3017 GCA_036521695.1 Candidatus Acidiferrum sp.
TCGGAGCGACAGCGATGTCACTCGCGGGGGACGACAGAGGAGCAGGAAAATACATCGTTTCTTCTGCCGGCTTGGAGTTTCGCCACCACATCGCCCCGATGACCAGTGCGACGAGCAAAGCGCAGGAGATGAGCCAAGCCAAAGTTTCCCGGGTCCTTCTGGATGCTGCCGATGAGGGCGTGCCGCTCGTGTGCCCGCCACTCTCGGCTACCCACTTCAACTCTGCTCCGAGGTCGCATGCTGTTTGCCACCTGTCGTCGGGATCTTTGGCAAGGCAGCGTTTGACTATGCGGTCCAGCGTCGGCGGTGTTGCCGGCGCCAGTTCCGTGACCGGCTTGGGCCCGGAGGACAGAATAGCCGCTATCAGGCTTGCTCTGGTTTTCCCGCTGAATGCCGGTCTGCCTGTGGCCATCTCGTAGAGCACTTCTCCGAAGGCGAAGACGTCGGTGCGTGCGTCTGCGTCCCGCCCTTCCAACTGCTCGGGCGCCATGTACTGGAATGTACCGAGGATAGTGCCCTCGGCCGTAAGCTTCTTGTCCGATGTCATTTCCGTCAGAGCGTCAGGGACGGGTACGGAATCAGACTTGAGCTTCGCCAAACCGAAGTCCATCAACTTCGCGCCCGATTTGGTGATCATAATGTTGCCGGGCTTGATATCCCGATGAATGATCCCTTGCCGGTGCGCCTTATCCAAAGCATCTGCAAGCTCGACGGCATATTTCAGAACTTCCGGAGCGGGCAGTGAACCCTTTTTCAGTTTCGTCTCCAGCGTGTCGCCTTCGAGATACTCCAAGACCAGGTAGTCCACTCCGTCCTGATGTCCGATGTCATGCAGTGTGCAGATGTGAGGGTGCGAAAGCGTTGAGATAGATCGCGCTTCTCGCTCAAACCGCTGCCTCCTCTCGGGATCATGAGCGAGCTCGGAGGGCAATACCTTCACGGCTACGATGCGGTCCAAGCGGGTATCTTTGGCGCGATAAACCTCGCCCATGCCGCCAGCCCCGGCAGCGGAAATGATCTCGTAAGGCCCGAAGCGAGTTCCTGACGCAATCGGCATGGGGATTCCCGGAATTATAGCCTTACACAAGCAGCATGGGGCGGTAATCTCCTGCGGAGGGTTAGCCGCGGTAGTGTTGACCGAACCGACCAACTCGATAGTTGAGATCAGTCATCTAGCTAAGTACTCTTATTCGCATATACGGTGATGTATTTTAGTGGCTTCAATACTAGACCTACGGTAGACTTGGCATCAGGAGGATTGTCTCTTATGCCAAGACAGAGCCCATTTCGCGTAGTCTTGTCTAAGCGCGAACGTCAACATCTGGAGTCGATCGCCCGGCAATATACGTCACCGTATTGCGATGTCATTCGCGCGAAAATCGTCCTGCTGGCCTCCGAGGGCCTCGCCAATGATGCAATCGCCTCGCGACTCGACACCCCACGCCAGATCGTCAGCAAGTGGCGCAAGCGCTTCTGTCTGGCCCGCTTACCCGGACTCGAGGATGAACCTCGAGGCGGGCGTCAGGCCCGCTTTTCCCCCCAGTCTCGTGGTGCAGGTCAAAGCTCTCGCTTGTGAGCTGCCGCATCTCAAAGGCCTGCCCCTGTCTCGCTTCTCGATCGCCGACATCCGGCAGGAAGTTCTCGCTCAGGGGTTGGTAGCAGAGATCAGCGGAGCCACCATCTGGCGCTGGCTCAGTCAAGATGCCATTCGACCTTGGCGTTATCGCAGCTGGATTTTCCCGCGCGATCCCTTGTTTCTGGAAAAGGCGGCTCCCATCCTGGATCTCTACCAGGGGGTTTGGCAAGGACAGCCCCTGGATCCCGAGGATTTTGTACTTTCCGCTGACGAAAAGCCGAGCATTCAGGCCCGCCATCGGAAGCACCCTTCACTTCCCCCGGGCCCGGCCCTTTCCGCTCGTGTCGAGCACGAGTACGAGCGTAAGGGAGCCTGGGTCTACCTGGCCGCCTGGGACGTCCGACGCGCCAAAATCTTCGGTCGCTGCGCACACCGGAACGGGATGCAGCCCTTTGATGGTTTGATCGGTGAGGTCATGGACCAAGAGCCCTATCGGTCGGCCCAACGCGTGTTTTTGATCATCGATAATTGCTCCGTGCACCGCGGACAGAAGTGCGTCCAACGACTGCAAGCCCGCTGGCCTGCGATTGTTCCGGTTCACACTCCGAACCATGCCAGTTGGCTCAACCAAGTGGAGATCTACTTTTCTGTCGTTCAGCGCAAAGTTCTCACGCCCAACGATTTCCACTCTCTGGCCCAATTGGAAGAGGCGCTACTGGCTTTCCAGCAACGCTATGAGAACTCCGCGGCTCCGTTCCAGTGGACCTTCACCCGTGAGGATTTGGCAAAGCTTATGATCCGTCTCCGCGCCAAGGTTCTTGCTACGGCGGCTTGAACCCCTGCAAAATACGTCACCGTAATTCCGAACGGTGGTACTTAGCTACACTAAGTTCCGGGTTGCCGTTCGCCGGGAATCGGCGAAAAGCGCCAATGGAGCTTCCCACTCGCCACAACGGGACTTTTCGGGGGCGTCACGGGAGATTTCACACCAAGAGAATCGCTGCAAAAGACGACGAAGAGCACCGAGCAAGAGAGCGGTTAACGATAGACACTCGCCTCGTTCCTAACGACGACTCCCTCTTTCATAACGAAATTTACATGCTCTAGTTCTCGCACGTCATGCAAAGGATCTCCCGGGACAGCAACTAGATCGGCCACCTTTCCAGGTTCTAGTGTTCCGATGAGGACAGATAACCCGAGCAATTCAGCGCCGTTAATTGTGGCCCCCTGGATGGCCTCGAGGGGCTTCATCCCCGCCCGCACCATCGCGGCAAACTCCTTGGGACTGGCTTCTGGTTCGTCGTCTACACCAAAGGCGATCCGCACGTGAAATTTGAGAGCGTATGGAAAAGTTGCGGTCTTCAGTGCGATGTTCGCCTTTAGCTTTTCGATGCTGTACGGTGAGAGCCCTCGCTGCGCACCCTCCGCGAGCATGTGTTCC
>DATDHE010000339.1:0-23915 GCA_036521695.1 Candidatus Acidiferrum sp.
TCTTTCCACCTATACGCTTAGACAGATAAGCGCTTATGCTCCTATTGTACATGAAAATCGTGGAATCGATTTGGGAAGTAGCAGAAAACGACTCGTCTATCCCCTGGAGTCCCGGAGTGGCCCACCCTTTGCAAAAAAAGCGCAAAGGGTAGGCCAGCCCCGGAAAAAGCAAAAATCAAAATCAGCTTGATGAGTTAGGGATCGCCCACTCGGTCGCGCTTCTACGCAGCCGGGCTCCGTCGCAATTCGAGATACGTGGAGACCAGTCCCCAAATGTACAGCGCAAGCAAAGCCAGCAGGCAGAGCGTCCCCAGCCGTACGTAACGATCAACCATTTGCAGGACCGTCCAGCCGTACATTTCGGTGAGCAGGCTGGGATCGGAGAGGTTCACGCCCTCGATCTCGCCAAACGGAAGATCTTCGAGCGGCCCTCTCCACATCAGAAAAACGTGCATGAAGCTAAGCGCCCCGATGGCCAGCAATCCCCAACGCAGACCCCAGCTCCTATATAGGCGGCTTTCGCGCGGCGCGTAAAACGCCGCCATCAGCAGGGTGGCCAGCACCAGGGCGCCGCCATCGCCGAAGAAGACGATCAGCGCTTCCGCGGGCAAAGACAACGCGACCAGTTGCAGGAGGAGCAGCGCAGCAGCGGCGAGAAGCCATCCCGGACGTTCCATCTTCCACGCCAGAAATCCGGCAAAGCCAATGACGGCCGTTACCAGCAGAACGATCAACCAGGACCGTTGTTCGCCGTGCGGGGTAACCCAGAGCAGCGGCACGGCCCAGCGGCCGGTGAGCCACGCGGTAATGGCGTGCCCGCTTTCGTGCAGCACCATGGCAAGCATGGCTGCCACCATGCGCAGGCCCGTGCCCGCAACGAGACGCGCCAGAAGCAAGGCCAAGGGAAGCGCGAGGATGCGGTACTTCAACTCGGTCCGAGCATCGGTGCGGCTAAGGGCGTCGTTGGCAGCGGTAGCAGGCTCGGCCAGTGCGGGAAGAGCGGACACGGCCACCGCGACGTCCGGATTAACCTGGCTCGCGGCGCTTTCCGGCGTCGCTTGGTAGCGTGAGAACACGATTCCGCACTTTAGACACTCGGTGGTCTGCAACGGATGATCGAATTGGCATTTGGGGCAGCGCATCCGGAGTGGCCCAATTCCATTGTAGGAGGGCCTCTCGGCGCGTCTACCGGCGTCGGCGGCGTGCTGCCGAAACAGGTATTGGCGTTCAGGAAAGGCTTTGGCGGCCAGCGGTGGTGATGGCGGTGTTTGGGTTGATTTTGGGATTTGGGCGGAAGCGGAGAAAGATTTGCGCTCGGGGATCATGACCCACGGCGCGGCTGGTGCGGAAATAGAAGAGCGGCCGCAAAACGCGGACGAGAAAGCGCAGGTCACTAAGCCGAGCATTTAATCCCCAACCCAAGACCCACGTTCAAAAGACGAACGTGGGCACCCGCAGGGTGCGCCACCCCAGCTGCTCCGGGATCCGATTCTTTGAATCTCAACCCAAGACCCACCCTTGCGTGAAACAAATGCGCAAGGATGGGGCACCCGGCCGGTGTTACTTGTGCGTCACCCGCCGGTGGACACGCTAGCTCCGGATGCGGAACCAGTCCTTCACTGTCAGTTGAAGCGGTCGATTTCATCTTGATGTAAGCGGCCACTATGTGCCACAAGGTTCCACACCTTGTTCAGCTGCGAGAGCGTGACCCGCATAGACTTCTCGCTGCGCAGGATGTCCGAAAAATCGGCCCAGTTGGCTGCGAAGATATCAATCAGCTCTCCGAAGTTCGTGTAGGTCAGCGGGTCCTCGCTACGAATGACCATGGCCGATTCGCGCTCTTCCTTTTGTTTCTTTTCCACTTCCGGCCGGACTTTCTCCGGCACCTTCGCGGCCCACCATGTTGGCCCGTATTTTTCTTCCAGGGTCTCTGAGATGAGGCGGCGGATGGAGTTCTCTATGGCGTAGTAGAGCACGTAGAAATCGGCCATCTTCCGTGCTTCTTTCATGATAGTGTTCTCAAATAAATCCACATCCACGACCTCCGCCTTAACGATGGTCTTGGGGTGCTCAATTTGGATGCCACGGGTTTCCAGCTTGTGCAGTTCCGTTTCTAGCAGCAAGTTCTGCATGCCGAAAAGTTTCAGCTCATCGGCGAGGCTCATCATTCTTCCCTCAGCAAGTTCTCACGTAGGCTCTTGAAGATTGCATTGAGCACTTCTATATCGGTGGTTGCTGGAAGGTTCAGATTGATGTTGTACGACAGACCAAGCCTGCCGATGCCTTGGCCGCCGCCACCACCGCTGTTTCCGCCACAAAGATCTTCCGCTGTTGCCGGTATGCCTTCACCATACCGGCTAGGGTCGTGCAGCCTGCGGTTTTTCAGAGTGCGGAATTTGACTTTCTTGGCGCGGGCTGGCGCTTGCCCCGCTCAGCTCTTCTTCAACTCGATCCCGCCATTCGTCGTCGCGACCTTCAATTCTCTTCCCCCGCCGCCCACCGTCCCGGAGAGCGTCTTCGGCCCAAATGTTCCCTGAACAGTAATCGGGAAGTCCGAGCGAATCCCGCCATTGGTGGTGGCCGCATCCACCTTGAATTCCGCGGAAGCCGGCAGCGTCACGTCCACACTGCCATTGGTGGTCACGAGCTGCAGCTCTCCGCTCCAATGGGCATTGCCCATGGCCACGCGCACGCCACCGTTGGTGGTTCTCGCCGAAGACCACTCGCTGGTCGACACTTCCACATTGCCGTTCGTCGTGGCCGCCTCCACCACGCTCTCCAGGTTCACACAATGAACCCCGCCATTGGTGGTCAGCGCGTGGAAGCGCACGCCGTGCGGCACTTGCGCGTCAAAGTTGATTTTCGCGCGATGCCCGTGCCACCAGTTGCCGGACTCCGACGACACTCCGCCGCGGTGGCAGCGCCCCGGCGCCTTATCTTTCGCGTATACGGCGCAAACCGTGACACCGTCCGCGTACTGGACGACTTCGATGAACAATTCGTGGTCGTCGTCGTTGCCCCCGCGCACGCCTGAGACACTCGCCACATCCCCGGAAGCGCGGTTCGCGCCAATCTCTCCATTGGTGTTGACCACTTCCAGCGTCTGCCCGGCCGTCAAGTTCCCTTGCCAATGAAAATCGCCCGGAGCGAAGACCGTCCGCTTTTCGCCCTGCGCTCGCGCGGGCCCACCCGCCACCAGCGAAATCATGGCTAGACACAACGCACCCGGTAACCAGCCCCGTAGTAAAGTTTTGCCCTTCTTCATGATGCCTCTCTCCCTGACGGGTGCCTGACGCTTGAACCGCCCCGCCCGTCTCGTGGTGTATCGAATATACGGAGTTCGACCCACTTTGGTTCCGAAGAGGCCGGCACATCCAGGCGCATCTGCAGCACAGACTTCAGCCTCCCCAAGGCAAGCAGGTCTGTGACTTCAGGAAAGACCGCACGGTCTGAAGACCGCGGCTACGGGTCTACGGTGGCTGTACCGCCAGGGGCGTTTGGAGAGCAGCGAACTCAAGGAGCCACCGCGAGCGCTGGAGAAGATGGCGTCCGGGAAGCTGCGGCCTGCGGTGAATGGGGAGAAGTGAATCGTGAGTGGAGGAAAACGAGCCAAAGGAAATAAAGGAGGTAAGGAAACAGAGGGAGGTTTGTGTGCACAGCTGACAGCAAGAGAGCCGAAGGCGCGGGGGAAGCGGATGGGCTCGGGCTAATTTTCAGGAGAAGAAAGAAAGCAGCCGGGGCACTCCGCTGAGGGGCCGAGGGACCCCGGCTTATCCTGCCCGCCTCCGCAGTGAGCGAGCAAGAAACCTGTAAGAAATCTTGTTTTTCTGGGCGCGCCGCAGGCCGCGATCGCGGTTTCTACAGCGATGCCGTTGTTTTTAAAAATTTGTAAGAAGTCTTGCTACTCCTCGATCCGGTTGCTGCGGGAGGCAGCCGGAACGCAAAACTGCGGCAGCGAGAAATTGCTACTTCGAGTCGTTATCGCCACGGAGAAATTCATACCGTTCGATGGCGGCGACGACGCCAATAGCACCTTCGTCGCGCGGCTCGGTCCGCTGAACGCGTCCGAGGCAACGCACGCGCACCGGACCGGCCAAGGTGATTTCGTTCGGCAGAGTCAGGAGAATTTCGACGGGCGAGCCTTCCCTCACGTCTTTGGAAAGAAAAAAGTAAACGCCACGAGAACTGACGTCGCGGGATTCGGTGCTTGTCTCGCCAACCGCAGCGCCCGTAGTCCATCGGACGGTGAGCGGCAGCCGCATTTGGAAGCGTTGAGTAGTGCGGCGTTCTGAACCGGTCAAGGAAAACCTCCTGATCGAAGTCAGAGTGTATCTGGGAGCGGGCTAGGGAACAATAGGACTGCGGGTACAAAATCGATTCAATTCTGGAAGGTACGCCTGTACTAGGACGGTGCACAGAGCACGTTTTGAGTTGAATCCGTGGACCGAGCTTCCGGGCATTTGTAAGAGCATGAATCCAAAGGGGTTGTAAGAGAATGTGCTTGTAAAATCATGAAAATAAATGGGTTGGATGCGCTGTTTTTGGCCTGTCTCGCTCTTTGCGAATTCAGGATTCAAAGCGTCAGCGGAGTCTGTGGAAACGTGTGGAAAAAGCGGAGGGCCGCATTCTCTTCGCAACGAAAAGGATGCGGCCTCCAACAGATTGTTGTGACAGCTGCGACTAAAAGTCAAACTTCAAAGCGAGTTGGAGAACTCGAGGATTGCCCACCGTGCTGGAAAAGATGCCAAACGAGGGCGTCCCGAATGCGGTACCGGCGTTGACGAAGTTCGGATGATTGAAGACGTTGAAGAACTCCGAACGGAACGTCAGGCTGTATTTTTCTGTGATGGAGAATTTTTTGCTGAGATACATGTCCCAGTTCTGCTGGAAGGGCCCACGGATAATGTTCCTGCCGAGATCGCCGAAGAGCGCGCCGCCGGAAGGGCCTATCGTGAAGGATTGATTGCCTGGGCCACCCAAGGTGTTGAGGCCAGAGACGACCGTGCCACCAGCCAAGGCTTGCGTGGAGGCCAAGACGCTGGAGTTAAATACGCTGGTGCCCGTGAACTTCTCTGGGGGACCGCTCTTCACAAGGCTGCCAAAGTTGCCCACGAGGTTCGGATAGGTTGACCCGGGCGATAGGCCGAAAAGATTAGTAGGGCAGAGCGGGCAGGTAATCGAGGCAGGCAGTCCGGATTGAAATGTAGTAAGCCCACCGATAGTCCAGTTGCCAAGGGCATAGCTCAGACGTCCGGTCTTGAAGCCTGGAACGGCATACTGATAGGCGGTTACGATGCGGTGCGGAACATTGAAGTCGGAGACCGCGCGTTGTCCCCGGATGTCGAGTTGGTTGCCGTTGGCTGCGCCGAGATCCTGATCGCCACCACCGGATTCATTGTCCATAGACTTGGAATAGGTATAGGAAGCCTGCAGAAAGAGGTTTCCGGTGCGACGATTGACGGTGAAGATGAAGGCGTTGTAAGTGGAGTGCCCTAAATCGGTGACTTCGTTGAGACCACCGCCGGCATCGAAACCAAGAACACCCGCGCGAGCTTCCACATCGTTAATCGAATTCGTGGTTAGCATTGTCTGAGGGACACCGTTTTGGCCCCCGAGAATGATGGGGTTCGCGGCATTAGCCAGCAGGGCTTGATTGCGCTGCAGGCTGTCGATAAGGTGAACACCTTGGGAACCGATATAGCCGACTTCGACGAAGAAATGCATGGGCAATTCACGTTGAACGGTGAGGTTCCAGTTGCCGGTGTAAGGCGTAACAAGATTTCGATCGAACGGGTTAAGGGACAAAAGGCTGCTGGTGAATCCTGGGGTACCCGTGGCGTCGAGGCCGGTAAACGTCGGAGGTGTCGAAAAGATTGGGAATTGATTGGCTGTTGGGAGATTCGGGAACGGGTTTGAAAGTGGAGTCCCAGTGGCACCGAAGACATTGGCAGAAAGCTGGAAGAAGGGCTGGCTAGTGATTAACTGAAGGAGCGTTTGGCCAGAGGTGCGAATGTAGTAGATGCCATAACCAGCGCGAATGGAGGTTTTGCCGTCTCCTTTCGGGTCCCAGGCCAAGCTAATGCGGGGCGCAAAGTTGTGGGGGCTGTCGCTCAAGAGTGTAGAGCGCGTCACCCCCGGCGTGCCCTGGATGGTGCCGAAGTTCGCACCTGCGGGCAAGATGAATCCGTTCAAGAGACCTTCGCCTGCGTTTTGGCGCGTAGGGATGTCCAGGCGCGTGGGATCGAAGTTGCCCACACGGTCCCGCGTGTCCGTCAGCGGGCCCATGTAATCGTAGCGGATTCCAAGGTTTAGCGTCAGCCTTCGAGTAATCTTCCAGTCATCCTGGAAATAGGCGCCTACATCGTTGCCGCGGAAGTCACGATCAGTGATGCCTGTGCCGACGAAGGCTTCGCCGTTACCGAGATCACCGAGAAGGAAATTATTGAAACTACTGAAAAGAAGGAAACCATTCTCGGCGAAATTATTGAAGAGGTTGATTTGGTAGCGGCGGTATTCAACTCCCATGCGGAAGGTGTGCTTCCCATGAGTCAACGCCAGGGTGTCGGCAAAGTTAAAAGTGTTGTCGACGTCGGCCTGATCGAAATTGGTGGAAGCGCCGCCAAATTCCGGATTGATGTCAAACGTAGCCAGGAGAGGAATTTCGGGATTCGTAGCCGAGTTAAATCTGGTCATGCCAACGGAAGCCAAGGAGGCAGTGGGATCGGCCATATTCGAAAACGTGATGCGGTTGTAGCCGAAGCGCGCTTCGTTGACAAGATTCGGCGAGATCGTGTATGTCCAGGCGATGGTAGCCAAACGGTTCTGGACGGGAACCGTGTTGCCGCTTCCGAAGCTGTTATTCACTGCGCTCTGGGCATCCTCGCCACCAAGAGGATTGATGGTGGTTGAATTGGAATAAAAGAAGCGCTCGGAAATCTTGTGCTTCGAGCCGATAAGACGATCCACGTTGACGTTGAACTGATCTTCGTTATAGCTAAGCGGTTCTGAGAAGGTAGCTTCACCGAACTGCCCGGGAGTTCCAGTTCCAGAAGGAATCAAAAATCCGTTGAATTTTCCTGGCGCATTAAGGAGTGCCAGTGCGGTTGGATCGAGGGAGCCTGGGGCGAGTCCAAATGCCGACTCAATGTTGGCCTGGGTGCGCTGCGCAGGCAATACGGGAAATTGTGCCTGTGCCGAGCCTGCGACACCATTGATCTGACGTGTGCCTTCATAGGAACCGAAGAAGAAGGTGTCCTTGAGTTTAGGGACTGGCCCGCCGAAATTTCCACCAAACTGATTCTGCCTTAGCTCTGGCCTGGGTGTGCCTGTGGCATTAAAGAAATATAAATTCGCGTTCATGTCGTCGTTGCGGAAAAATTCGTAGGCTTCGCCGTGGTACGCGGAAGTGCCGCCACGGGTCAGTACGTCGATGTTCCCGCCAGAGGTTTTTCCCTGAGAGGCGTCGTAGAGACTGGTTTGGACTCGGAACTCTTCGAGACTGTCGGGAGAAGGCACCGGCACAGTGCTGAAATTATTGCTAAGGAGTTCGTTCGAATCGGTTCCGTTGATCACCAGATTGTTGGCCGTGCCCCGTTGGCCCGCGACGAAGATAACTGCTTCGCCGCGACCCGCTTCTGTGGCATCGGGAAGCGCCGAGGAAGTGCCGGCATTAAGAGCCAGCAAGAACGTGAAATTGCGAGTGGAGAGAGGAAGATTCTGCAGAACGTTTTCTGTGAGCACATTGCCAAGTGTGGCGTTGTTCGTGTTGATCGCCTGGACGGCATCGGCAGAAACGACCACTTCGGCCGTGACCGCGCCAAGTTCCATGACAATATTTAGGGTCGTGACCTCGGTTACGTGTACAGCCACGTCATGGAGGACGGTTCGCCTAAAATTGGGATTCTCGACCGCAACGTCGTAGGGACCTGGGTCGAGCAAAGGAAAGACAACGCTTCCATCGGGGTTGCTTTCCTTGATCTGCGCGGCACCTGTTTTGGAGGTGACGAACACCTTGGCGCCTCCGATGCTTGCACCCTGGGGGTCGGTCAACGCGATGCGGATGGCCCCTTTCTCGGAAGTGATCTGTGCGGAAAGCGATTGTGCGGAAAGGAAGAGCAAACCGGTGCAAAATAAGCTCAAGAAAAATGAAACATTACGACGTGAAACCATTTATATCCCCCAGTGACAAGTATTGGGCGCTCACTTTGGGTGAACCCAGCCTGCGATGCGGGAGTTTGCGGATCCACCGAAGGAGCCGCAGAAACTGCCGCTTCTCTGGCAGTCATCGGAAGTGCAATCAGAGAGCCAGAAAAGACTGGCTCTGCTGCCAATTCGTTAAGGTTTTGTTTTCTTAAAGTTATGTCGAAGTTTGGCGGGGCGTTGACATAATTTATTCTAAATTTGTATACATATTCATATAAGAGCACGGCCTACCTTCTGTTTCCTATCGTGAGGTCGAGGTTTCTTGCCGTACTACATTTATTGGAAGTCTTGAATCGTTCGCGGGTAGGACACCGTTAGTGGCCGTGATGTGGGCCATCGGCCTGCGACTCGTCGTCGAAGCCACCTGATGGCTGGCGCAGTAGCCAGCACGGGCAGATGAAGACACTGTTGGAGACACGGGCGAAGCGTAGAGACTCATTGCGAACGGCTTCGCTAAATTTCCTACGTATCCAGTTATGCCGCAGGCATTAGATTCCAGACGCGCCAGAATTCTTTCATTTCGGGGGGCGTGCCGAAGGAGACACGGACGTAGGTGTTCATGGAGGGAAAGAGACGGGCGATTTGGACGTTGTTCTTTTTGAAGTGTTCAATGACTTCGACAGCGGGGCGGTTGGTTTTGAGCATGGCGAAATTCGTGTAGGAAGGGATTCCTTGAACGCTTCGGACTTTGGCTTGGTTGAAGAATTCCTGGCGATCGGCGGCGTTGCGTTTTTCGCTCATCTGGACGTATTCGACGTCGTCGTAGGCAACGAGAGCGGCGCGGGCGCCGACGGCGTTGAGGCCTTCCGGTAAGCGACGCGCGGAGAGGGCTTGGATTTTATCGGGGGCGCCCACGGCGTAGCCTACGCGGATTCCTGCGAGTCCAAAGACTTTTGAAAAAGTTCGGGCGACTATGACGCGGTCGTCGTTCATGGGTTTGTCGATGAACGAGGCATACTCGGCCGTTGCGCCGACGAAATGATGGTAGGCCTCGTCGATGAGGACGGTCGTGGAAGGAGGAAGCTTGCGGACAAATTCTTCGAGGTCCTTGCGAGGGGTGAGACTGGCGGTGGGATTGTTTGGGTTGCAGATGTAGATCAAGCCCGTCGAGGCATCGGCTCGCCGCAACATGGCCGGCAGATCGTGAGAGTAATTCTTGTCGAGAGGAATTTCGACGACTTGCGCGCCCAGAGCTTTGGCGCAGCGGCCGATGGATTCGAATGTAGGCACGGCGGTGATGAGGGTTTTGCCGGTAGCAAGAAAAGAGGAAGCGGTGATGCTGAGAATTTCTCCGGAACCACAACCGAGGACAAGTTGCTCGGGCTTGATCGAATGAGATTGGGCAATTCTTTCGTGGAGAGCGTTTACCGCCGGGTCTGGATAGCGATTCGCAAAATGCAAAGCGTCCTGCATGGAGGCGATTACTTTTTGCGAGGGACCGTAGGCGTTTTCGTTGCGGCTGAGAATGATTGGGCCGCCGGGTTCGCTGGCGCGGGATGCGGGAACCAGGTCATTGCAGGCCAAGTCCGCTAGCGGTGCAAGAGCCGCTGCGGCAGCTGCACCTGCGGCAACATTTCGAAAGAAGTTTCGTCGGGTCGTGGACATGAGCACCTCGCTGCTTGATTGTCGTGTGCTGTTGATAGCAGAGAATGGCGTGGCAGGTCAATCAGGCGTCGTGAGGGTGGCGTCGATATTTTCTCGCCTGCAACTGGCACAGAGTTGTGGAATTGGCGAAGATGACGAGAGTTCAAGCGGAAGAACTCTTCACGCCATCGGAGCTTTGCTGAATTGTGCGAGGCGGGTTTTGCCCCCGATCCACGCTGTCGGGAGGGCGAGCACGACCAGCGCCACGGGATACCAATGTGGCCCGAAGGCCGGGCCCCCGTTCCACGTCGCTACAGCGCCCAGAATGCTGACGGCAAAGCCCAAAACGCCGAGAATCATGGCATGCAGCATGGGGCGATTGGGGGCGAGGCGGGCGGCGATGTAGCTGCCTAATCCGCCGAAGATGGTGCGATAGATCGTCGCAAGCAGGAGTGCAGCATCGTAGCCGGTCATGGAAGCGCCCCACGGAGGGAAAACATGGATAGCATGCAGGAGTACATCCGTGCTTAGCGAGAGAGCGATTCCCGCGATCATTCCTGTAAGCAAGGCGACGATGCTTCGACCAATTCGTCGCCCGGAGCCCTTTTCTCTGATGGCCGCTTCTCCCATCACTGGTTCGCTCATGATTTGGCGGCGCCTTTCTCCATTCCCGCAGTTCCCGGCGATTCCACCAGTTGCGCCAGGCGATCATAGCTCGCAGCCACGCCGCTCTGCATGCCGCTCTTGAGGACCCCGTCCCGAGCTTCCCGCGACTGGTAGCGCACGGTCTGCGTGACGGTGGTCTTTCCTCCCACTTCAGAGAAGACGAGTGTGCCCAGGGCCTCGCCCGGGTACCAAGCCTGGTCGAAGACCTCCGTGGAGACGATTCGTTCTTGCGGCACGATCTCGCGAAAAATACCGCCCATGGCCATTTCGCTTCCGTCGGCGTCTCGCCGCCACACGTAGCGGTAGGCGCCGCCCACCTTGAGATCGATTTCGCACACTGGCATTGACCATCCCGGCGGCCCGAGCAGCCACTGCTTGACTAGTTCTGGCTTCGTGAAGGCGTCGAAGACCAGGCGGCGAAGAGTTGAACCCGCGGGTCATCACGATCTCCCGGTCGCCCCGCGTCGTCACCTTGAGTGTTTCAGGAATCGTCATGAGGATTCTCCTTTAAGGTTTTGAATCTACCTTTTTCTTTCCTCTGGACTTGGACTCATGGAGCTTGAGCTGATCGAGGAGGGCGTCTAGGCGCTGGAAATTGGCTGCCCAGATGCGGCGATACTTCTCCAGCCATTCGGTGGCCTCTCTGAAGGGCTTGGCTTCGAAGCGGCGGGGGCGTCGCTGGGCGTCGCGGCCTCGCGAGATGAGGCCTGCACGTTCGAGGACCTTGAGGTGCTTGGAGATGGCGGGCTGAGTCATCGAGAAGGGCTCGACAAGCGGATCGTAGTGTCAAGTCCCAGGCATCCTACAGCGGTATTTACTTTGGAAAATCGCGAGGATATCCTCTGGCATGCTCAAAACAAAAAGATGTGCTCTGGCATTCGCCGGTATCGCTGTCTTCTTTTGCGTTTTTGTCTTCGTGTTTCCCTGTGACGCGCAAGTAGCTGCAACAGTGAACGCGTCGCCCAACGTGCCCACGCCGGAATCGGTGCTTGGCCACAAGCCTGGCGATGATTTCTACCTGGCGAATTACGACGAGTCTCGGGAGTATTTCCGCAAGCTCGCGGCAAGCTCGAACCGCATCAAGCTGATCAACGTCGGCAAAACAACGCGAGGCCTCGATTGGGACATCGCGATTATTTCTTCGCCGGAAAATCTCGCCAGCCTGGAAAAATATAGAGGGATTTCACAGAAGCTGGCGGACGGCCGGGGCTTATCGGAGTCGGATGCGCGCGAACTTGCGCGGCAAGGCAAAGCCATTGTGCACATCGACGGAGGACTACATTCCTCGGAAGTGGCGGGCGCGCAGCAGTCGATAAATCTGGCCTACAAGTTGGTTTCTTCGCAGAACGACCCCGAAGTCGACGCGATCCTCAACAACGTAATTCTGATGCTGTGGCCCACGCTCAACCCTGACGGGCAAAACGAAGTCGTGGGGTGGTACCGCAAAAACGTTGGCACGACGTACGAAGTCAGCCCGCTGCCCGACCTCTATCAGGAGTACGTGGGCCACGACAACAATCGCGACGGCTATATGAACAACATGCTGGAATCGCAGGATGTGACGCGGACGGAGATCGAATGGGATCCCGTCATATTCTACTGTCACCATCAAACGGCGCCATTCCCGACGCGGATTTTTATACCGCCGTTCGTCGAGCCGATTTCTTCGAACATCCATCCGCTGATGGCGCGCTGGCTGAGCGTAATGGGGACGAGCATGGCAGCCTATCTGGACGAGCACGGCATGCCTGGCGCAGTGAACCGGGTGGGCTTCGACAACTGGTATCCGGGATTCCTGGATTTCACTCACATTTTCCGCAACAGCATTTCTTTTTTCACGGAGACGGCGCTTTTCCGCTACGCGACGCCGAGATTCTATCCGGTGGATGAATTCCCGAAGGAACAGCGCGGCTTGCGTTCGGATGTTTTTTACAGCAGCCCGTGGAAAGGCGGCTGGTGGCGGCTGCGAGACGCCGTGAATTATATGGAGGGCGCGTCGATGTCCGTGCTGGACACGGCGGCGAAATACCGCGAAGAGCTTCTCTACAACCGGTATCAGGCGGCGCGCGACAACGTGGAGCGGTTCCGCAAGGAGGCGCCCTTCGGATATGTCATCCCGAGAGAGCAGCGGGATTTGCCGACGACGGCCACGCTGGTACAAAAACTGATGATTAACGGAATCGAGGTGCAGCAAGCCACGAAGCCCTTCCACGCGAACGGACGCGAATACGCGCCCGGGACGTGGGTGGTGCTGATGGATCAGCCCTTCTCGCCGTTGGTGAAGGAATTGCTCGAGCCACAGGTGTATCCGGATCTGCGCGAAACGCCAAGCAGCCCGCCGAAATTGCCGTACGACGTGACGGGCTGGACGTTGCCGATGCAAATGGGCGTACAGGTGGCGCCAGTGCTTCAACCGATCGGAGCGGCGGAGCGCGGCGCATTGGCGAAGCTCGAAAAGTTCGCGCCGCCCGCAGGCAGCGTGAGCGGAACGGGCAGCGTGTACGTCTTGAGCCACAAATCCAACGCGAGCTTCAGACTGTTGAACGAAGTCTTGGCGAGCGGAGGCCACGCCGGTTTCGCGTCTGGCGAAACCGAAACTTCCGATGGGGTCGAAACAGGCGCGATTGTAGTGTCGGGCATCGAGCGCGACAAGCTCGACGCACTTTCCAAGGAAAATTCGCTGACGCTCAAAGCCGTCGCGGCAGCGCCGAAGGACTCCATTAGTGTGAAGAAAGCACGCGTGGGCCTGTATCGGGCGTGGGTTCCGTTCATCGATGAGGGGTGGACGCGGTGGATTTTGGAAAATTTCAAGTTTGATCCGGTCACGTTGCGCAACGGCGATATTCAAGCCGGAAATTTGCGCGAGAGGTTCGACGCCATTCTGATTCCGGATGGTTCGCCAGAAGCCATTTTCAACGGTTTCGGAGCAGGCAGTGTACCGGGAGAGTACGTGGGAGGGATTGGCGAGCTGGGAGTGATGGCGCTGCGAGAGTTCGTATTGGCGGGAGGCACGCTGATTACGTTTAACAATGCGTCGGTCTTTGCCGTCGATCAACTGGGTTTGCCGGTAAAGAATGTGCTGGCTGGGCTGAAGGATGAGGAGTTTTTCTGCTCCGGCTGCTTGTTGCGCGTCGAAGTGCAGGATATGGCGCATTCAGCGACGTGGGGACTGCCACACGATCCGATCGTGATGTTTGAGCGGGGCCCGGCGTTCGAAGCCAAGGACGGTTTCCGGGGACGCGTGTTGGCGGCGTATCCGAAAGACGAGAGCCCGCTGATGAGCGGGTATTTGCTGCATCCGGAGCGCGTACAGGGAAAAGCCGCGGCGCTGGAAGTGCAGTACGGCAAGGGGCGCGTTTATTTGCTGGGATTCCGGTCACAATGGCGCGGGCAATCGCATGGCACTTACAAATTTTTCTTCAACGCATTCTACGAATCGCAGGGGCTTTCGAAGCCGGGACCAGCGACGCCGGCGAAGAGCGGGGAGACAGCGGCGCCGCACCAAGAACCAACGCAGACTAAGCCAACGGCGCAGTGAGCGCAAATGAGAATTGGTATATGGGCGGTGATGTACGAGTCGCGATCAGACTTGCGATGTGCTAGGTCTGATCGATCAGGCGGTGGTGAATGGCGTAGAGCGCGAGTTCGAGGCGGTCGGATACCCCTAGTTTGTCGAAGATGTTGTGCAGGTGATTCTTCACAGTTTGCTCGCTGATGAAAAGCTTTTCGCCGATTTCTTTGTTGCGGAAGCCCTGGGCGACGAGCTGGACGATTTCCTTCTCGCGATCGCTGAGGAGGGGTTTTTCGCGGCGCGGGCCAGATTCGGAGGATTTCGAGAACGCTTTCATGACCTCGGCGGTCATGCGATTGTCGAGCCAGATTTCTCCGGCGTGAACGCGGTGAATACTCTTCACCAAAAGGTCTGTGGCGGACTGCTTGAGAACTACGCCGCGTGCGCCGAGGCGCATAGCGCGGACTACGTCGCGATCGTCTTCGGCGGCGGTAAGAACAATGACCCGAGTAGGGAGCGTATCGAAATTGACTTCTTCGAGGACGGCAAGGCCGTCTTTATCGGGCATACGTAGATCAAGCAGCAGGATTTCCGGCTTGAGCTTGGCGAGGAGCTTGATGCACTCAGCGCCATTCTGCGCTTCGCCGACGATGGTGATGTCCTCGTCGGAATCGAGGAGTTTGCGGAGGCCATCGCGAAAGATCGCGTGGTCATCGGCTAGCAGGACGCGAATTTGTTGTTTAGTTTTGGCCATGTCAACCGAGTGGAACCTCGACAGTCAGTCGAGCGCCATGGCCGGGGTTTGACTCTACAGTCAACAGCCCCCCCACGGTACGCGTACGCTCCTTGATGGAAATCGGACCCAGTCGCAAGCGGTCGAGCTCATCCCCAGTGAACCGGCCGGCGAAACTAAAACCTTCGCCGTTGTCGTCAACTACCAAAACGATGCGACTGTCATCCTGCGACAGTTTTACCACGACATGGGAAGCCTTAGCATGCTTTTTTATGTTGTTGAGTGCTTCACGGTAAATCTGGAAAATCTCGCGGCAGACGCGGTCGGGAGCGTGAAGGTCGGCGGACTCGATCATAACGTCGAGGGCCAGGCTGGATTCGTTGCGATAGCGCTCGGCGAAACCCTGCATTAAATCGACGAGATCGGCGCTCTGGACGCGGAGGGGACGCAGATCGGTGACCATGCGGCGGAGCTCGGCGGACTCGTTTTTGACGGTGTGCTGGAGGTTGCCGAGGTTGGCTTCGGCCTGGTCGGGTGACGAAGCGACTCTACGGCGGAGGACGTCGAGCTGGATTTCGATGCTAAGAAGGGTCTGGAGAATGCCATCGTGGAGGTCGCGGGAAATGCGGCTGCGCTCGCCTTCGATGGCGCGTGCGCGAAGATGGCGGAGGAGGAAGACGTTTTCGAGCGAGGGGCCGATGTGGCGGGAGATGCGTTCGAGCCAGGCGAGGTCGGGGCGCTCGAAGGGCTTGCGGCCGTTGATTAGGAAGAGGCGGCCGGCGGGCTGGCCCATCTGGTCGAAGGCCACGGAGAGCATGGACCGCATGTGGAGCTCCTGCTGGGTGGGGCCGGGGAGGCGCGGGAGGGTGGCAAGGCGGCGGCCATCGCGGCGGTCCCAGCCGAAGCCGCTACCGGCGCCTTCGAGGCTGTTCCAGCAGACCGTGGCGTCCATGTCGTCGAGCAGGAAGCCATCGGCACGGGCCAGGGAGTAGCTCTCGGGGACCAACCGTTCGCTCTCGCCGGCTTTGAGTCGCCAGATGTAGATGCGTTCGAGATCTGTGTCCCGATAGGCAAGGAGGGCGACTTCGACATGGAATGCGCGGGCCAGCTCGTCGAGGAGGAGGCGTAGGGACTCGGCTAGGCCCTGATCGACCTGAAGAGTTGCCGTGATGCGGGAGAAAAAGTCGTTTTGCGAGGCGAAGTGGCGGCTGCGGTCGGCCAGAAAAGCTAAGGCGGCGCCGCCAGCGAAAGTGCCACCTACGAGGCCCACCCAGGCGATGACGCGCATCCAACCGATTTCGCCTTTGACAGCGGTGAGAAGAACGAGGATGAGGGCGAGCGCACCGGCGAGGGGGATGGTGGCGCGGAGTCCCCAACGCATGCCCGCGACCCAACAGACGAACAGATACGGAAACCAGACGGGGACGGACAACGGGCTGATGTACATGAAAAAGCCGAGCGCGAGGAGATCGCAGGCGATCGGCAAATGCCAGGATCGTTTGCGGAGGAAACGCTCTAGCGGAATGACCGCGAGAGAAAGGACTAGATAGGCGACGAGGAACGAGATGGAGCGCTTTGCTGCCAAGGGATCCGGCTGTTGCAGCAAAGCCAGAATCGAAAGCAAAACGATAATTGGGCGCGCGTAGACGATTTGCCGCTCGAGATGGCGGCGATCCGTTTCGTGGGGGCTCATGCGCGGGGACGCGATTCCTCTCAAATAGTCTAGCAAGACGCGGAGGGCGGGAGAGGCGGCGTATCCGGGTTGCGACGATTTAGGCAATGCAGAGGAAGCCGGGACAATTAGCGGTTGGAGCGGCCCGGAGTTCGGCGTCCCAATCGCGCGGCAGCACTCTATGAGTTTCCTCAGTTTGCAGCGCGTACAACGCCATCCAAGCCGTGGATTGTTCTGGCTGTCGCATCAGCACCAAGAGCCGGGCGCCGTCGGACCTGTTCAGTCCGCTCGAGGCTGGTATCAAAGAGACGATGGTGATGAGCAGCCCCACCCAAAAGAGGGTTCCGGTCCATGCCCAGACTCCATCACCATATTTAATCGCTCCAAAGCCAAAAGCGGCCGTGAACGCAAGGCTGGCGATCGGTCCACCCGCAACCATCCACGCGAAAGCCGCGGGCCGAAAATCGCGCTTTAGATGGCAGAAATTTCGAAAGCCCACCGCCGAAAATACGTCGGTAGTGCAAACGAATTAACCAGCGCCGTCCTGATTTGAAAATGACAATCCCGCCGATGACGAGCGCGCCCGGCAGCATCCCAACGATTCTGCCAACGAGAAGATGTCCAGCTTCGTGAATTGCTACCGCCGCATACAGCGCAGGAAGTAACAAGAATCCGTTGAGATGTGGCAAATAGTGGAATTTCATCATCGGAGTCAGCCGAGCAATAACCCAACAAACCCTCCGATCCATACTGAAACCCATCTGGTGGGTGGAGGTTGCGGAGGTGTCTCTTCTAGGTCAAGAATAGGAGTGGCCGCCATGTTGAAAGTAGGATATCTCATAGATTCTCAGCCGCAATAGAACCAATCGCTGCGCAGACAGCAGAGATAGAACTCCAGCAAACAGCAGGAGGTTACAGTACTGTTGCTAATTTCGACTTGGACGTTCGATCGCATGATTGGAAGCTGACCTGCCACGGGGCTTTGGCGGAACTCAAATCTGGGTAACTGGCTGGGTAGTGCGGGGGGATGCTTAAAGCTGGCGCGTAGCCATTCAACAGATGCACGCATCAAAGTTGTTATGAAGTTTAAGAAGATTGAACCGGAAGCATTTGTGTGCAGCACATCGGCGGCGCGCCCGTTTGGCTGCATGGAATTGTGGGCGGGAAATGAGAGGGCGCATCGTACGCTGGAGCTGGCGGGGCTGGAAGCGGACGTTATAGCTATGCCATCAGGAGCGGACCGGGGCGGAGACCTTTCCGCAGTGTTTTCGTGCAGCGACAATATTGCGCGGGTGGTGCTGGCGGATTGCGTGGGACATGGGTATGTGGCTAGCGGAGTGGCGCGGCACGTTCATCACTTGCTGCACAAGTTTCAGGATGTTCGGGATACGGCGGGGTTGCTGGCTTCGTTGAATGACGAGTTCACTTTGGATTCGGAGAAATCCAAGGGCGCGTTGCGGCTGACGACCGTGGTGACCGGGACATTTGATGGCCGGACGGGAGAGTTTAATTTTGCATACGCGGCGCATCCGCGAATGCTGCTTTGGCGGGCGTGCGAGGGGAAGTTTTTGGAGTTGGGAGAAGGGATGGAAAACCTGCCACTAGGCTTCGTCACGGGTGAAATGTACAGCGAGCAGAGCATTCAGCTTCGTCCGGGGGATATGATCCTGGCGTTCTCGGATGGAGCTACCGAAGTGCAGTCGCCTGGCGGCGAACAACTGACGCCGCGCGGATTCCTGCAATTAGCCGAATCGACTTTGGCAAAAATGCAAGGACCCGTCCGGCTTCCTGACTTTTCCTCGGCTTTGCTGGAAGGCGTGCAGCTTCACAGAGGAAGCCCGGAGCTAGACGACGACGTGACCTTGCTGACTTTGCGGCGCTTGGGCTAAAAGCGTCGGCGCGATCGATCAAAAATCAATTAAGACGGGCGCGGCCCTTATCCTTCGAAACTCAGTGTAAACATGCCGTTCTCCTACGAGGTTGGGAAGTGGACCAAGGCTACGGCGCGGGCTGCGCGGGCGGATGCTCCGCAAAGTACTGATCGAGGCTCGAACGGAATTCCGCTACGGCTTGCTGGACGTTCTTGTCGAGGGCCGCAATAACCGCGCCAACTTCTTTTCCGCTGACGGGTTCATCATGCGTGTAGAAGTGCGTCCAAACCGAGGTGCCTGTCCTGATGTTGCGTAGCTCCAATTCCATGGTGACCCGGCCGACGATAGGGGCTCCGGAGACTTCCTTGAAGTCATAGAGCCGCCCGTGCAAAAGAAATTCTCCGCGGATGTCGCTTCGCAGCGTGTAGACACCGCGATAATGGCCGGAGGCGCGGAACTGCCGAAGAATGACTTCCGCGATCATCTCCGTGGGAGGCTCCGACCAACGCTGATACTCGTAGGTCCCCATGCTCTCGCCGCCGGAACTGTAAACGATTTGGTCCGCGCGATAGAGAGCTGGACCCGTGAGGCGTCCGATCAGCAGGGTGATGGGAACCGGATTGGGGTTGGCAGCGGGCGCCAGGTCACCGGGAACCGTGAGCTGATAATACTTGCTCGGCCTGGCGGCGCCGCATCCGGCCATCAAACCCACGGCCAGCGCAAGTATTGACAGCGTGATTTTCGCCGTCATCGTCGCTCGAAGAATCGAAAGTTTACGGCCAACACGCGGCGGTTGGATGGACGGTTCAGTGGTTCTCGTCATGAGTTGTTCATTTCCTCGCTTCATTTGTGCTCACCGGGTTTGTGATCGGGCGGATTGGTGGCGCGAATGAGAGTGTAAGGACGCTTCTTGATGGTTTCCGTGAATTCCTTGAGATTCTGGGAGACGCGGCGGAGATTATCGAGAAGCTCGTCGATATTCTCGCTGTTGACGTCGAGCGTTTGGTCGACGCGCCCGGTAATGTCGGTGAGAGTTGTCAAAGACTTGCGAAGATCGATCACCGCCTGGCGCACATCGGCGCGGTTTTCCCCAAGGAGTTCGTCGATATGCGTAAGGGCTTTGTTGGCTTCAGCGGAAGTATTGCGCAGATCCTGAAGAAGCGGCCCGATTTTCTGGCTCACATCGTTCAAGTGATGAATGGTGGATTTGATCTCGGGACGGTTTTCTTCGATGAGGCCGCGCGTGTCTGCAAGGGTGGCAGAAAGATTTTCGCGATTCCTGGCGTTGAGCAGGTCATTAACGCGGTCCACGGTCACTTTCAGTTCCGTAGCGCGATCGTTCAGCGATTGAATGAGTTGCTTCGCTTGCGGAGCGAGGTCGTTGATTTGAGCGGTGAGGGCGTTGAAATCTATGTAAGCATCGGATGGCAATAAGGAACCGGGCGGAGCGAGCGCGGCCTGCGCCCCGCCTGGAAAAATCTCCAGATGATTGTCTCCCAGGGGACTCATGCTCATGATCTTGGCGTGGCTGTCTGTTTTAACGGGTAGATCGGTTTGCACGCTGAAAACCACGTCGATTTGTGAAGGATTTTTTGGGTCGATGGCCAGTTTTTCCACGCGGCCTACTTTGGGGCCACCTGCGTAACGGACGGTCGCGCCCTGCTCGAGCCCGCCGGCGAATGGAAAGTAAGCGTGATACGTCTTCACGCTGCGGCCAAAGACACCGGAAATGGCGAAGACCATGCCGATGAGAACCGCGGCGGCGGCTATAACGAAGAGTCCCACGAAAACCTGGTCACGCTTCCCTGCCATCACGTCCTCTTTCCCCTGCTAATGCTCGTCACAAGCGGCGGTCTTGCGTGAGCATTTGCAGATAATCCATTTCGCGGGCCACTTCCGGCTCGGGCACGCGGTCCAGAAATTGCCGCACGCGGGGCTGCGTGCTCGCGCGCATTTCCGCGGTCGTGCCTATGGCTACAACGTAGCCTTTGTCGATGAGCACCATGCGATCGGCAATTAAGTAGGCGCTGGCCAATTCGTGCGTGACCACGATGATAGTCATGCGGAAAGCTTGCTTCAATTCCAGGATGAGTTGGTCGATGCCGGCCGCGATAATCGGATCCAATCCTGCCGACGGCTCATCGAAGAAAAGAATCTCCGGGTCCATTGCCAGCGCACGAGCAACGGCAGCACGCTTCTTCATGCCGCCGCTGAGTTGCGATGGCATGTAATACTCAAATCCGGCAAGCCCGACTTGCTCTAGTTTCAGCCGCAGCATGATTTCAATCGTGGAGTCTTCGAGCTTGGTGTGCTCGCGCAGCGGCAAGGCTACGTTTTCGCCAACGGTCATGGAGCCAAACAACGCGCCGCCCTGAAACGACATGCCAATCTTCTTGCGAATCTCGTCCATCTCCGAATCGTCAATCGCCGCGATGTTTTTACCTTTGATCCAGATTTTCCCGGAGCTCGCTTTTTCCAGGCCGACGAGCGTCCGCAAAAGCGTGCTCTTTCCGGAGCCGGAGCCTCCGAGTATCACCAGCGTCTCCCCGCGCATCACGTCAAAAGTGATGCCGTGCAGAATTTCGACCTCGCCATAACTCACGCGCACGTCGCGGAGCGAGAGCATCACATCTGAATCGAGCGAGTCCGTGTTTTCGATTTCCGTTGGCAAGGTCACTCTTCCCTAACTACCGCTGATAAAAAAGAACAGGGTCGTAAAGACCAGATCCACAAGCACGACAAGAAAGATCGACACCACTACGGCTCGAGTGGTGGAGCGACCGACTTGCTCCGCGCCCGCGCCCGTGTCGAGTCCCTCCTGGCATCCGACAGCGGTGATGGTGATACCAAACATCACGCTCTTCACCAGTCCGGTCATGATGTCGCGCAGGAGCAGCGAATCCAGTGAGGCTTGAATATAACGTGCGAACGTAAAATCGGCCTGAGCTACGCCGAAAAGCGAACCGCCGAGAATTCCCATGGCATTGGCCCAGATCGTAAGGCAAGGCAACATCAGAATCATGGCTAGAAATTTCGGCGTGACCAAAAAACGGATCGGACTGATGGCCATGGTCTCCAATGCGTCGATTTCTTCCGTGACCTTCATGGTGCCGATTTCGGCGGCAAACGCCGAGCCCGAGCGGCCGATGACCACGATGGCAGTGATGAGCGGGCCAAGTTCGCGCGACATGGAAATCGCCACGGCTGTGGCGACATAGCTTATCGCACCAAATCGCCGCAACTCATACGCAGCCTGAAGCGCGAGAATCAATCCAATGAAGAATGTAATCAGCGAGAGAATCGGTAAAGCGCGAACGCCCACGTCCATGGCCTGCGATACAGCGCGCTGCGCACGCAGTGGTTTTCCTTGGAATGGCCCTACGAAGGTGTAGTAGGCTGCGCGGCCGCCGAGTGACGCGAGTGAACCGACGTAGGCAAGGCTGTTCGTTACGCTGCCGCCGATTTGTGACACAAATTGCATCGCTATTTTGTGTGTCTCAATTCCCCGTAACGCGATTCAGTAAAACTCGGGAAAATTCGCCGCCCAGTTATACAACTGCTAGCCCGCGAGCGCCTGCTCTTCGTTGTCATAGACTTCAAAAATCTTCAATAAACGCGAGAGCTGCAAAACTTCTCGCGCGGAGGTGCTCAATCCGAACAAGATGAAGCGTGAGCCGACGTCCCGCGATGCCTTCAGACCCTCCACCAAAGAAGCAACGCCGGAGCTGTCGATGTAGCGAACCTTGCTCAGGTTCATCACCACGCGAGGCGTGCGATTGTCTCGCACTTCCTTCAAAAGCGCCTTTCGAACGGCGGGCGAGTTCGCCAGGTCGATGTCTCCCGACACATCGAAAATCGTTGTCTTATCGAGTTGCCGGCTGGAAATCTGCACAGTGTATTCTCCTTCAAACTGTTACGAGTTCGAGTCCTGCTTTGCGGCGCGCACGTACTTGACCAAGCGGAGGCGGTTGGTCCCCTTCGCGCGCTTGTATTCCACGACGTCCATGCTTTGTTGAATAAAATGAAGACCGAGCCCGCCCGGCTTTACTTCTTCTAGTGCTCTCATGCACAGTTGCGCACGATTTATGGAGGGGCCGCGATCACACAGCAGGATCTCGAGTCCCTCGGACGCATTCGGAGTGGCCTGCCGGTGGACGGAGCGAAAGAACATCTCAATTGGCCGGTCGGGCCGGCCGTTGTAGGAATGCCGGATAATATTCGTCAGCGCTTCGTCAACAGCGCGAGTGACCGCGCGGCAATCTGACGCGGAAAATCCGAACGATTCCGTCAAACGTTCCACGGCTCCGCGTACCGCACACAACAAACTGGGATCGCTAGGCAACTCCAGCCTCAGCAGCAATCCGCGGCTCAAGTCGCCGTTGCGCTCCCTGGCTTTGCCACGCCGGGCTGGACGGAGAATTTTCATTTGAAACTCAATTTCTCCCCCGCGTTGATTCGACTCCAGAGCAAATCACTGTCACGCTCTGTTCCTCGCTCTGCAAAACGCCGCAAAAAACTTCGGCTGCTTCTTACGTGCCACGAAAAGCTATGCCCGCTTGCGACGCTCTTCGAAGAGGCCCAAAAAGCGCCGCCGATTCCAAATGCTAGCGGAAGGCCACTCCCAGCAGCCATGGAGAACAGATTCGAAACGGCGGGTCCTCAGGCCTGGGCTGAGTTTTGCTTAGCGTACTGTAAGCGTTTGGGGCTGCTTCTGGCAATCCCCGCAATGAAGGTTCGATGCTCGGAGCGGGTGCTTAGATTCATGGAGAGCGGCGGCGAGGCGCCCGCCTGTTTTCCTCGCAAATTGGTCGAGAAGCCGTGCTCGCCAGAAGCTTTTCTGAGGCGCTTTTCCATCGCGAGAAAGTAGCGTAAACTAGGCAAATCGATCGGTGGTGGGAGTAGCTCAGCTGGTAGAGCGTCGGTCTGTGGCACCGAATGTCGCGGGTTCAATCCCCGTCTCCCACCCCAAAATTCTCCAGTGTTTATGCGGGTTCCAAGGTAGTTCCACTGAAACCCGCAACCTGTGGGGGGACCGTTCAGCCAATCAACCTTCCAACCCGATTCCAAAATAATGATGGCTCTTGCTCCGACGGGTACCCAAGCTTCATGCAGGACTTTTCCAGGTAGGTAGAAGTAGCCACCGGCTCTTACCTCAAAGCGTTGGCCGGTGACACTGTTCTCGAAAAGATGCGAACCTTCCAACAAAAAATGCGTCTCGCTTTTCTCATGCGTGTGCTTCGGAATGTGAATGGCTGTGGGAAATTCTATCAACAAGGTGGTTGCCTCCGTGCTTGGGTCCACCCGGAGAATTGAGTACACCGGAGAGTCAGCTCCCAATTCCGGGAGCATCTTCTCCCATTTCAGGTCAGGTTTATTTCTCAATACTGATTGGTCACTTATGTGTCTCCTATCGGTGTTTGTCAGCTATTCGGCACCATACAGTAGCAGAAACCGGTCAAAGCCCGTACCAGGACATGGACCGCGTTTACCAGACTTGAAGTAGAGCTCAGCGTGCAGAGGCTACTGAGGTGCCCCAATCTTGACGGAGACTCGATAGCGTCGATAGTTGGTATAGTGGTGCACGTTATGGAATTTGTGCCTGTCAACCTCCATATGTACGTCTACCTCGCTGGGTAGCCACAAAGGATTTGGAACGTCCTGAAGTTGCACTTCTCT
>DATDHE010000340.1:0-4626 GCA_036521695.1 Candidatus Acidiferrum sp.
GCCGATGAGCCCCATGCCGCATTCGCGGAGAACGTTGAAAAATTGTTCGAGAGAGAGATTTACGTTGAACCCGGGGATGGATTCGAGTTTATCGAGCGTGCCTCCGGTATGACCGAGCCCGCGCCCGCTAATCATGGGAACGGTGAGGCCGCCCGCAGCAACAATGGGAGCGAGGATGAGAGAAGTTTTATCGCCGACGCCGCCCGTGGAATGCTTGTCGACCTTTTTCCCGGGAATGCGGTCGAGATTGACGACTTCGCCCGAGTAAAGCATGGCTTCGGTGAGCGCGGCGGTCTCGGAATGATTGAGGCCGCGGATCCACGTAGCCATGAGCCAGGCAGCCATCTGATAGTCGGGAATATCGCCGCGTGTGTAGCCGGAGATCAGGAAGTCGATCTCCTCGCGGGAGTGTTCACCAGAATCCCGTTTTTTGCGGATAAGGTCGACGGCGCGCATGCGTGATTGGAGGCTGCGGCGCGAGCGTAACATTGGCGGAGGGAAGCGTCAACGCGGCAAGCGCATAGACGCCCTAGTTACTTCAAAGATTCGCAGAAAGGCTGTTACAAGTCGGGACACCTAAGACGATCCGGCCTAGGCCTGCAGCGAATAGCTCGCGTTGAGCGGGGCTGGGTACAGCAACTCCGAGCTGCGACCCAAGTAGCGCAAACAGGGACGCCAAAGCATTTTGCGGGCTATTCCATGCGTAGGGCGGTCACAGGGTCAAGCCGTGCTGCACGTCGCCCTGGAACGTAGCTCGCCAAGAACGCGACAGCTAAAAAAAACAGAACGATAGAGAGGAAGGTCACTGGATCCGTAGCGCTGACTTGGAAAAGTAGACTTGTCACCAGTCGTGTGAGCGCCAATGCTCCCACGACACCAACCCCAAGCCCAACCGTCGCCAAGGCCAGCCCCTGGCTAAGCACAAGGCGGAGAATGTCGCTTTGCTGGGCACCTAGCGCTCGCCGAATGCCAACTTCTTGCGTCCGTTGCGTCACCGAATAAGCGATCACACCATACATTCCAACAACGGCGAGCAGCACGGCCACGCTAGCGAACGAGCCTAACAGCAGCATCGTTAAGCGCCGCTGACCGAGGGTTGCCTCTAGCACATCATCCATCGTCCTGATCTTCGAAATGGGTTGATCCTGGTCAATCGCCAGCACCTGACTTCGGAGGGCGTTGACGAATAGCAGCGGATCACGTTCTGTACGTACTGCGAGGTAGGCCGTCTGCGGAGCGTGCACCACAGTGGGGACATAGAATTCCGGTACGGGGACGGCGGTGAGGCCCTCCTCGTGAACATCCGCCACAATGCCGATAATCTCCACCCCACCAGTTCTGTCGATACCCTCCCATATATGTTGACCGACCGGGTCCTGTCCGCGCGGGTAGCTTGGCCAAAATTGAAGCGCAAAGCTTTCGTTGATGATGACCACAGGCTTAGCACCCAAGCTGTTGTCCCTCGCGACAAATTCCCGGCCCCGCAACAATGGAATCCCAAGCGTGCGCAAATAACCTGGCGTAACACTCTGGAATCGAGCCATTAGCCCATCGTCATCATCACTCACCGGCCGGCCCTCAATCATGGCGTTTGTTCCAAGCCAACCTTTGGTGGTGGGAAGCGATAACGCCACTGTGGCGCTACGCACGCCGGGCACAGACTCCAGGCGCCCGACAAGTTCGCGAAAGAATGTCGCCTTCTTTTGGTTCGAGTCGTAGCGCGTCTGCGGCAGAGCGATCTGCCCCGTCAGCAAATTCGCGGACTGAAATCCTGGATCGACGCTGCGCAGGCGGACAAAGCTCTTGATCAGGAGCATCGCACCGATTATTAATACTATCGACAACGAAATCTGTGGAATCACGAGCAGACCATGAACACTCAGGCCAAATATTTTTCGCCGCCATGACGATCCACGTCCAGCGCCCACGCCGCTCTCTCGCAATTCAGCTGCGAGATCCCGGCGCGACGCCTGCAGCGCTGGAAAAAGTCCAAAGAGAACGCCCGTTGCAATAGAAAGAGCCGCGGTGAATCCCAGTACAATGCCATCCAGCCTTATCTCCGCGACACGCGGCAGGGTGGGTACGCCGAATTGTTTGATGGCATATAGAGCGCCCTCTGCCAGCAATACACCAATACAGCCGGCACCGACCGCCAAGACCATGCTCTCGGCCAAGAGTTGACGGACAAGCCGAACACGGGCAGCGCCCACCGCTGCACGCACCGCGAACTCGCGGGAGCGGGAGCTAGCACGCACCAGCAGGAGGCCTGCGACGTTAGCGCATGAGATCAACAGAATGAAGCCGGCCGCGCCGAACAGCATCCACAGTGTCGGGCCTACATTTGCGACAAATTGATCCTTCAGCGAAGCCGTGCGTATAGATATGTTAGCTTCGGCGTCCTGCATATCTGGATTTGTAAGGACATATTGCCGGTTCAGCACATCCAGCTCGGCCTGAGCCTGCGGCAGGCTCACATTCGTTTTCAATCTGGCAAATCCATCCAGTATGGTGAGCCATGCTCCCTCGGGAACAACGGACGACTCCGCGGGCCTTGTAAACCAGACGTCGGTGCCTGGGAAGGGAAACGTAAAACCTGCAGGAAGAACACCAATAATTGTGCAGGGCATCGCATTGAGCGAGGCCGTCTTGCCAACTATATGCGGATCGCCTTGGAAGCGACGCCGCCACAAATTGGCACTGATCATCGCCACGGGAGGCCCGTCGGGTACATCCTCTTCCGCAAGAAAGCTTCGCCCTACCAATGGCTTCACATTCAATATTCCGAGAAAATTTGCGGATACGCGCGCGCCCTCCAGCGCCTCTGGTTCGCCATTGCCCGACAGCGATACATTCTCCGGAAGTTTCAGAAAAGCCCCGATTCCACTGAAGGACTTGGCCGACAGCCTCATTTCCTCCAATCGTATCAACGTGAAGGCGCCATCACGTTTATTCTCGTGAGCATCCTCCAAAGACAAACGCACCAGCCGATCTGGATCGGGATAGGCCAGCGGTTTCAGCAATACCGAACGGATCACTGTGAACATTGCAGTATTGCCTCCAATCCCGATCGCCAATAGCAATGCAACCGTCAGCGTGAACGTGGGGCTCTTGCGCATCGTTCGAAAGGAATAACGGATGTCCTGTTGGATCGAGTCCAAGAAGCTGAAACTTTTCATGGGTAGCCACCTCCCAAAGCAGAAAGAGTCCTCTTCACAGGCCGCCGCGCGTGCCTTTTGACCACCTCAAACGATCACCGCCTACCAAGGCGAGCGACAGCACGCTCAAATCCGCAGGATTGAACCGGACATCGCGGTACGAGTTCATGAATTTTCGTTGAATCGTGAGAGACGCGAGAGAGTCTTTAGCCAACAAATCCTTAACGCGTGTTCCCCAGTCGATTAATTTGGATTTGCCGTTCAACTCCACTCTGATTTGGGAAGTTACAGTCACTAATCCGCTGAACTCAACGCAGGCAACTTCATGAGCGGCAGCAAAGTTCTTGCAGCCACCAACTGGTCGCAACCGTAGTTCATGGTCGAATTCGTCCAATTGGCTCGCACTGCTCGCTCCGACAATTGCCGCCGAGAGTTTCTGCTCTTTGGAAACCAATAAGGTATAGAAAACTAGACGATAGTGAAATTCCGGCACAATTCCGATCAACTCTAACTCCTGATTTTCGTCTTGAACCTGCCCTTTCAGAGATGCTGGAGTGAATCGAACATCGCCAATCTGACGGAAATGAATTTTCCCGTCGTCTCCCGACTCCACGTCGAAATTGACCATGCTTACACCCGCAAAATTCTGAGTCGAGTGACTCTCCTCGGTGGTCTTTGCTGCGCGGAAATAGGCACGCTCAATCTTGAGGCGCATACCTGGCTGTAGATCCAGACTGCTCCGATCCGGGCGATATCCGTAATAACTGAATAGACTTTCAGGCGGCTTCATGGGCAGGCTTTGCACCATGAAATCACGAATCGTGGAGCCGGCGCCACGGAAACATCCGTCTTGCTGAAGTTGATCCAGCTTGGCTAGGACAACGTACAACGCTTCAACCGCGTTGCCGTCCGGATCGACAAGACCGTTGACGTCTGCAAGCCATCGTTCGGTTGAAGGCAGCGTAATCTGAACAGAATCCGAATATTTCCCGGAGAGTTCCACACGAAATGGGCCCTCTTCGACCAAACAATTCGTACTCCCGGATGCATCGAGGGAGGGAGCCTTCATGGTGATGTTGACTGGAGAATTGTTTGAGTTGGAATCTGGGATTGACGGGGGAAAAAGAACTGACTCGCCATGCACTGACTTTAGGCGAAAAGGAGGGCCCGCGGCTCCGGTTGGGTGTCTCGTTGAACAACTAGCCGATGTGAGCGCAGTCAACAGAAGTAGAGCTAACAAGCCTTGATCCGACTTCAGATACACTTGCCGTCCACTTTCCGGCTGCGTCTTTTGACTGGAATGCTAAAGAGAGGATTCAAGGAAGTAATTCACCATGATGGTAGTGTCGACCTCGATGGGTTCTCCGTTGAGCAGGGTGGGGCTATAGCGCCACTGGCTGACGGCTTCGACCGCCGAGCGGGCGAGACCGGGGTCGATCTGGCTGTTCATGACGCGGAGAGAAAGCGGCTT
>DATDHE010000341.1:0-62983 GCA_036521695.1 Candidatus Acidiferrum sp.
TGAACAGTTTATGCGCGACATCGTAGAAATAACGGATAGGGGGAGAGGCCCGGCCTCTACAGAGGTTCTCGTTTGGTTGTCAGTACTTCGCAATTTTGATCAGAAGAAAGCTCCCTTGGGATTCGGTCTCGCACAGTTTAAGGGATTGCTCGAAGATTGTTTCTACCGCGTCGCCGGTAGTAGCGATGATTGGTCGCAGAAAGCGTACTCATACAAAGGGCGTTGGAAAGTCATGATTGTTAACGGTTTGTGGTTCCAAGATGCTTTCAATTACGACTTTGCCGCTGTCTCCAATGCGAGTACACCAGTGGCAACCCAACAAGGAGAAATTAGTTTTTGCGCCTACAACGGCGGTGGATGGCGGAAAGTTGTGGAGCACATAAACCGTACGGCTACGCTCGCGGAGTGGCACAGAACGCAACCTCGCCATGAAATCTATACCAAAAATAAGAGAGTAAAGATCAGACAAACAGCCCAGAATGCGCCGACCCAATTGGTTCAGATCGAACCAGAACCTTCCGCACATCTAACTAGCCTGTCAGAGCATTGCGAATGACATAGCCAAGCTGGGCAATTTGGGACAGACCCGCGCCCGCGCTGCTCAAGTTCAACGGTAATTTGCGGTGACTGCGATTCTGCCACCTATTTGCCTATTTGCGATTTCCGCTTCCGTCGAATTACGATTTCCACGTCCTGGTCCAGAGCGGTGAGATAGTTCATTAACCGTTCGACGGAAAAAAGCCATCCAGCCGATAATTGGACAGCGATCACCAGCAGACCCAAGCACCCATTAGGCGTGGCTGCGAAACCAAACTAACTCTAGGTTATGCTATGTTTTAAGAGCTGCCCTGCCCGGGTGGCGGAATGGCAGACGCTGAGGACTTAAAATCCTCCGGGGTTTTACCTCATGGGGGTTCGAGTCCCCCCCCGGGCACCAATTTTACATTCGAGTTGTGGCTCGTTGGAGCGCTTGGAATTCGCGTCAGTCAGCCGCCCGCTCGGTGAAAGGTCGTCCGCGTTTTCGCAGGCTAGTTGGAGAAATCCGCCTCGTCGTAAACCTTCTCACCTCGCAGTACGTCGTCATCGCCGTCGTCCCAGCCCTGATTGGAAGACATCGTGAAGGAAACCGGGGCGTCATTGTCCGAGTTGGCAAGTACGTGGAATTGCTCGCCATTGAAATAGGTTTGGCCGGGAAGAAAGCCGCTGATGAGATTCGTGCCGTCAACGGTCGCTTGAAAGTTGGCGATCAGGCTCGGGCCTCCGACCGGAACGCTCAGGTCGTAAATCACTTTGACGTTGGCGTGATCTTTCTCAAATTTGATGCGATAGGTGATGGGATCAGCGTCCATCGGCATGCGGGGCTCCTTTCGTTGCCGCGAAACGGGGCTGGTTAAGTAAACCTACAGTACACGGATTCTCGTTCTTCGACCATCATCCAAGCCGGGGGCCTGCCAGCCACGATTCAGCACAGCCTGGCCAGGAATCTGCCTCCTCTGTGGCGCTCTTCTTCTACACTTTGTCTGATGCGACCCGCCTTGGTGGACTCGGCTCTGCCTGGCTGAGCCAAGTTGCCGGACGTTTCTGGTAAAAGGTCCCCCTGTGGGTCACTGGAGGTTTGCGTGGGGAGTACCGAAAACCTTGATCTGCTTGTCATCGGCTGCGGCCCTGCTGGAGAAAAGGCCGGTGCGCAGGCCGCTTACTTCGGTAAGCGTGTCGCCGTCGTCGAGCGCGCCGAGCACATGGGCGGAAGCTGCATCAACACGGGAACGGTTCCCAGTAAAACGCTGCGCGAATCCGCGCTCTATTTTTCTGGACTCAAGCAGCGTGGCCTCTATGGCATCGATTACTCGCTCAAAGAAAACCTTACCGTTCACGATTTTATGCGCCACGAACGCGAAGTCGTCGAAACGGAGCGCCGGCGCATTCTGAAAAATCTCGAACTGCACAACATCGCGCTTGTTCGCGGCCAGGCGGCGTTCGAGGACGCGCACACCGTCGCGGTCCCTGGTGCAAATGGCGTGCGTCATCTTCACGGCGAGGTCATCCTCATCGCCACTGGCTCGAAGCCCCACCGCCCTTCCGAGATCGCTTTCGACGATGTCCACACTTTTGATTCGGACACGTTTCTGCAAATGAACCGCATTCCGAAAAGCCTCGCCGTTATCGGCGGCGGCGTTATCGGCTGCGAATACGCGTCCATCTTCATTGCACTAGGAGTGGAAGTCACTCTTGTGGATGGCCGCGACCGTCTCTTGCCGTTTCTCGACGGAGAAATCTCCGATCGTCTCCGCGACCGCCTCACGGCCCTCGGTATGCGCTTCCTGTTCAACGAGCGCCCTGTAAAAGTGGAGAATTCTCCCGCTGGCGTGCGTCTTTCGATGAAGAGCAGCAAGACTCTGGAAACCGATGCCGCGCTTTTTGCGGCAGGCCGCCGCGCTGCGATCGATGGTCTAGCCTTGGAAAAAGCCGGCCTCGCCATCAACGACCGCGGCTACATTTCCGTCGACAACAACTACCGGACATCTGTTCCGAATATCTATGCCGCCGGTGACGTGATTGGGTTCCCGGCTCTGGCTTCCACTTCGATGGAGCAAGGGCGGGTTGCCGTTTGCCACGCATTCGGCTTTAAATACAAACAGCGTGTCGCGTCCATGCTTCCGATGGGGATTTACACCATTCCGGAAATTTCCGCTGCGGGCGAAACGGAAGAGTCCTGCAAGGAAAAAAAGATCGACTACTGCGTAGGACGCGCACTCTACGAGAACAACGCGCGCGGCCACATCATCGGGGACACTGCCGGAATGCTTAAGCTCATCTTCGCGCGCGCGGACCGCAAGCTTCTTGGCGTGAGTCTGATCGGCGAGAGCGCCACGGAGCTTATCCACGTCGGCCTGATGATCCTCGACAACGGCCAGTCCATCGACGAGTTCATCGAACAAGTCTTCAACTATCCGACGCTCAGCGAAACCTACAAGTACGCGGCTTACGATGGCCTCGGCAATCTCGTCGGTCACAAACTCCGAGAAGGCTAGCCGCTGCAAGTCTCTTCTGGCATTCTGTATGCCGTGAGCAAAATAAAGCCCGGCCTGTCCATCCTGTCCATCTCTTCCCTCGCTGCCGTGCTGATCCTCTTTTCTTGCCGAGCCAGCATCCAGCCCAGCTCGCAGGAGCAGCAAGAGCCGCGCGCCTATCTTGGCTTCGATCTCAACATTTTCCCTGGCGGGGATGCGCTTCCAACTTTGCGAAAGACATTTGCTTTCAGCAGCTACTGGCTCAGTCCGCCTACCGGCGAAAAGAAGAACACTTGGCTCGGCCAACGCGACGTTTTGCGCTCGCAAGGATTCGGCTTTTTGCTCCTATATCTCGGCCCTCTGAGCCGCGGAATCAAGAGTGAAGCGGCAGCGGTGCAGAAAGGAACTCTCGACGCGCGCAACGCGGCTTCCGTCGCGAAGAGCGAAGGCTTCCCAGCGCAAGCGATCATTTTTCTTGATATTGAAGAAGGCGGCCGCCTACCCGCAACCTATCACGCTTATTTGCGTGCTTGGGCTAGCGCGCTAACGGAAGCAGGTTATCGTTCTGGCGCGTACTGCTCCGGAATCCCCATCAAGGAAGAACCGGGCGGCACGATCACCACCGCGGACGATATCCGCGCGCATGCCCCCTCGGCGGATTTCGCTTATTTCATTTTCAACGATGTCTGTCCGCCTTCGCCTGGTTGTACCTATCCGCAGAATCCGCCGTCACCAGCGGCCGGCGGCATTCTCTACGCGTCGGTCTGGCAATACGCGCAGTCGCCGCGCCGCATGGATCGCACCACACGCTGTGCGCCGGGCTACCATACCGACGGCAACTGCTACGCGCCCGGCGACACCGTGCGCGCTTGGTTTCTCGACGTGGATACCGCGACCTCTTCCGATCCTTCTAACGCAGCCGATATGCGCGAGTAGCATTGAAAATGCGAGGTTTGAGATTTTTGTGCAGAATTAGTCGGTTGGATTCCGCGGAAATTTGAAGTAGGGTAGTGGAACACTATTGATCGAAATCTGGTCCGCGCGGATATTTGTTGGCGCTTCAAACCCTGCCGTACCTCCGTTCGTCACGTAGTCGTCTTCATCCACGCCGTCTCCGCTTACGCCCAGCCCTCCCACAAGCACGCCGTTGCGATACAAACCCGCGCTGCCGGGAAAGAAAACGATTCCGCTTTTGTTGACGTTGACGGGCCCCGCCTCCATACCCTGCGTGCAAGGATTCGCCACGTCCTGCAAGTAAAGATTGAAAAATGGCCCCGCAGGCGAACCGTCAATCCCCGGCGGAAAAAAGGGCTGCGCTCCAAAACTGATCGTGCGGTTTGTGACGGCCGTGCCCATGGGCACCTGATTCAAATCCGTCGCAGTCCTCTCGGAGCTGTTGAAGTACACCATGTTTCGCGCTTTGCTGCCCGCCACGTCAATGCTGAAGACCGTCGAATCCTTCATCCGCCGCAGCCCGATTATCGTGCCGTCGAGGTCGGCAACCGCAATCACCATCCGCGCTCGCGAACCAATCGGCAATCGAATCGCGGCGCGCGTGACGTTTGCGGTTGTTTCCGCATTATCCAGAATGGTCTGAACGTCCGTGGCGCTCAATCCCCCAAGCGGCCCCGCCGCGGGCGTGATCAAATCGCCGTCTGGCGGTTGCCCGGAGCTGTTCGTGGGCGCAACGAAATACGTTCCCGCGCCCGCAACCGGTCCAGCGGAGACACTCGATGGCAGCGACGTCTGCGTTACGAACGGAAGTGCGACTCCCCCGATGAAAACGACTCCCGGGGCAGCGGGCGTCGGTCCAAACGCATCCGACGGCCCCGCGCGCTGCGTCGTCGATCCAACAAATGCCGCGTACTCCGCCACATTGACATCACTCGAAGAGGTAACTACTCCAATTCCGCCCACGACCACATTTTGATAAAAAATCGGTACCCCGCCGGGATTCACTGCCAGAGGATTCGAGTCCATCACATCGGCTTTGCCGGTGAGCACCCCGGGCCCAAATCCTCCGCCAAGCGCGAGCGAGGGAGGAATCTGGCTTTGAAATGCCGCGCTGTTCACCAGCGCGCATCCGCGATTTGTGTTTTCGATCCCATACAAATCTGCGGGGGGCGCGTTTGTCACGCCGGGCGGAAAGTGGATTCCGCTGATGAACCGTACCGTGCGCGAGGACAGCGGCGCCTGATCATTACTGAAAAACGCCCCCGTCCGCGCCAGGGCCACAGCCACATCATTCGCGTCTAACTCCTGGCCAAAATTCCCGAGCGCCGTCGACGGCGCGTTTTGCGTGCGAAGTACTCCAAGCACAAACCCCGCCCGGTCCACCACCGCCACGACCATATCGACATTCACGGAATTCACCGCGGCTTGCACGATTTTCTGCACGTCGGCGACTTGCAGCGGCTGCACCGCTGCAGCCGGGAGCGGTGACATCTGCGTGCTGCTTACGTTACCGCAACCCACTAAAAGCAGCGCCAGAATTCCTGCAATCCCCAGCGCAAGCAAAATGCCCATCGCCAGCGTTTTTTGACGCTGTTCCAAGGCGCGCCGCGCCGCGATCGGCCTCCGAATCGAGTGTTCTTTTTGCATGAGGGGTATCTTCCTTAGTAACACGTCTCCTCATACCCCTCAATCATTCGCGAAGGGCATAGTTCCTATCGGTGAATGCGCGCGACGCGTAAGAATTGTTATCGCTTGTGTTCCTCTCTTGCGGAAATGAGTTGCCCGTAGCGGCCCGATATTGTTAGCTAGATTGCGATCCCTTTTCCTTGCGCAAATTCTCCCAGGCCGCAGGCATGCTCGCTCTCTCTTCGCGAAGCTCTCGACGCGTCACTGGCTTGGCTCGCGCCGCGCTCTGGTTATCGCTTGCCATCTTGGGGTTGGGAAGTGCCTCCGGCGCGCAACAACCTGCGCCCGCCCAGCCATCCGCAGCAGGTGGGCAGGCCACGGTCCAAAAGTCCAGCGAACCGGGCACCGTGCAGCGCATTCCACGCCAGCAGGCCTTGACGACCGCAGCCGTTGAGGGCGTCTTACGCGAAGCCACTTCCACGAACGAAACGCGGCCCGTGGTCGCAGCTCAACTCACGCTTCGCCACTTACAAAGCGGACAAGTTGTGCACGCCAACTCGTCTGTTGAAGGTGTCTTTCGCATCCTCTTGCTTCCGCCCGGCCACTACGAATTTCGAGTCGAAACCGAGGGTTACGCTGCCTTCGGGATTCCCGACCTGGCCCTCAACGCCAACGAAGTCACCACGCTGGAAATTTCTTTGGTCAGTACCACCAGTGCCGAATTTAGTTCGCGCCTTCCGCGGCTCCCTGAGCTCGGTCCCGCCGTCGCGCCGGGCTCATTGCCCACGCACGGCACACATAGCGAACTTCGTCATCGGCTCGATTCCGATCCCAATTACATCGCGGAACTCGCCCCGGAATACCTGCCTCCCGTCGCAGATGTATACAACGTCGTTCCTAATCGCTGGGTCCTCAACCAACCGGACTATCGCCGCTACCTGCAGAAAGGTGAGTACCCTTACTCAAAGCCGCACTGGTACGACCCATTCAATCGCAACCGATTCAAAGGCGATGAGCCTATCTGGCCCGAAGTTCTCGGGCAGCAGATTTTCTTGAATTTCACCGCTTCGTCGGAAACTTTTTTCGATGGCCGCCGCGTTCCTTCGCCCAGCGGCGTGAGCGCCGCGGAGCCTGGCAGCTCTGGTTTTTTTGGACGCGGCGAGCAGGCTTTTTTTGACCAGACTTGGCGTTTGAGCTTCGATCTTTTCCACGGCGACGCATCCTTCAAGCCAGTCGATTGGCGCATTCGCATCACCCCGGAGCTAAGTTTGAACAATCTTGACGTTCGTGAGCTCGGCATCGTCAGCCCCAACGTGCTCGCTGGCACCGACCGGTTCGACAATCATCTTGGCCTCCAGGAAGCCTTCGTCGAAGTAAAGCTCCATGATCTCAGCAACAACTACGATTTCGTTTCGGTGCGCGCCGGTATCCAGCAATTCAATGCCGACTTCCGCGGATTCCTCTTCGTTGACGAACAGCCCGGCTTGCGCATCTTTGGCGATTTGAAAAGCGACCGCATCGAGTACAACGCCACGTATTTTCAATTCCTCGAGAAAAATACCAACAGCGGCCTCAACACTTTTAACCGGCGCCACCAGCAAGTTGTGCTGGGCAACCTCTATCTTCAAGATTTTCTCTTTCCCGGTTACAGCGCGGAATTTGTCGGCGCGTGGAACAAAGATGATCCGAGCGTTCATTACGACGACAACGGCTTTCTCGTTCGCCCCGCGCCGATCGGCACTGTCATCAATCAGGGCCCTGGAGGCGGTCCTCTCGCGCACGGCATTCGCGTCGGCTATTTCGGCTGGCTCGGCAGTGGCCACATTCGCCGCATCAATCTCACGCACGCGTTTTATCAGGCCGTGGGTGAAGATACGTTTAATCCAATCGCCGGGAGGCGCGTCACGGTTAACGCGCAGATGGCCGCCGTCGAGCTTTCCTACGACCGCGACTGGATCCGCTATCGCGTTTCCACGTTCTATACATCGGGGGATGCCAATCCGCGCGATGGCCGTGCCCGCGGCTTCGACTCCATCGACGATCTCCCGAATTTCGCCGGCGGCATTTTCAGCTTCTGGAATCGCGAAGACATCCGACTTCTGGGCTCAGGCGTTCAACTCACCACCGACGGAAGCCTGATTCCTTCCCTCCGTTCCAGCAAGGAGGAAGGTCAAGCCAATTTCGTCAATCCCGGCATTTTTCTAGCGAACGCCGGCGCGGATTTCGACATTACTCCCAAGCTTAAAGGATTCGCGAATTTCAACTACCTGCGCTTCGAACGAGCCGAGCCGCTTGAATACATCTTGTTCGAATCCCCCATCCGTCACAGCATCGGCGAAGACTTCGGAATCGGCGTGACCTACCGCCCGCCACTCACCGAAAACATCATTCTCACAGGCGGCGCCTCGGCCCTGCAGCCCGGCGACGGGTTCAAAGATATCTACACGAGCCGCACACTCTTCTCGCTTTTCGGCTCGGTGAAGTTTACTTTTTGAGGAAACGCAGCAGATGACCTCGTCGCGCACATTGAAAAGCTCTTCTTTGCGAGACCTCTGCGTCCTCTGCGTCTCTGCGTTATCTTTCCTCTTGGTTTTTTATTCTGATTCGTCCTCGAAGGTCCACGCGAAACAAGACGCTCCGCCAGTTCGTGGCCAGTCGCAGCAAGATGCCGCTCGCAAATCGTCCGGTTGCATTTCCTGCCACACGTCGACCGACGAACCAACGATGCATCCCACTAAAACTGTTTTCCTGGGCTGTACCGACTGCCACGGCGGCAACTCTTCCATCTCTGTCGCCGCGAGCACGCCTCCAAACTCCGCCCAGTACAATGCCTCCAAAGAGAAAGCCCACGTCCAGCCTCGCGACGCGAGCTTCAAAGACCGTTCCGCTTTGCCGGAGCGCACGTACACGAATTGGCTCAAAGAATCACCCGAATTCATTAAATTTGTGAATCCTGGCGATCTGCGAGTCGCCCCAGAAACGTGCGGCGCCGAAGGCTGCCACGCCAAGGAAGTTCGCGCTTCTTCGACCAGCATGATGACCCACACAGGGCTCCTGTGGGGCGCGGCCCTCTACAACAATGGCGGCTATCCCACAAAGAACACGCACTTCGGCGAAAGTTACGACCGCGACGGCAAGCCCCAATCCATTAAAACATTTCCTCTTCCCACGCCAGAAGAAACTCGGACCAAGGGTGTGCTCCCCGAACTCGATCCACTTTTCCGTTGGGAGATTTCTCAACCGGGAAACGTCCTTCGCGTGTTCGAACGCGGCGGTCAAAAGAAGTCAGAGCTAGGCAATCCCAATCGCGAAGAAAATCCCGGTAAGCCCGACTCCAAACTGAGTGACCGAGGCTTCGGCACGGAACTCCGCACCGACCCCGTCTTCCTCGGCTTACAAAAAACGCGTCTGGTTGACCCCGCCATGTCGCTGCCCGGCACCAACGATCATCCCGGCGACTATCGCGCGAGCGGCTGCACCGCATGCCACGTCGTTTACGCAAACGATCGCGACCCATCTCATTCGGGCTTCTACTCACAATTCGGACATACCGGTTTCAGCGCCTCCACGGATCCAACCATTCCCAAGAACGAACCCGGCCATCCTATCAAACACGCTTTCACGCGCTCCATTCCCTCGAGCCAGTGCATGGTCTGCCACATACATCCCGGCACGAACATGCTCACCACGTATTTCGGGCTCACCTGGTGGGACAACGAAATCGACGGCGACAAGATGTACCCGCCGCAGCAACGCAATCCGACGGAAGAGCAGCGCTACCAATCTTATTTGCGCAATCCGGAAGCCGCAGCGGCTCGCGGCCTCTGGAGCGATGAGAAATTTCTCGAGAACCTCGGCAGTCCCGAATTCAACGCAAAATTAAAGACCACCCAGTTCGCCGATTTCCACGGCCACGGCTGGGTTTTCCGCTCCGTTTTTAACCACGACCGCAAAGGCAATTGGCTCGACAAAGACGGCAGGCAAATCGGGTTCGATGATCCGGGCCTACTCGGCAAAGCCGTCCACCTCGCCGACATCCATCTCGAAAAGGGAATGCAGTGCAACGACTGCCACTTTGCGCAGGACAACCACGGAAACGGGAAAATTTACGGCGAACCGCGCGCCGCCGTCGAAATCGACTGCATCGATTGCCACGGCACGATTCGCAACCGCGCAAATCTCATCACTTCCGGCCCCGCCGCTGTCGATGGCGGCCGCCACCTCGACACTCTTCGCACTCCCTGGGGCCTGCGCCGCTTCGAATGGCGCGCCGACGGCGCCGTAATTCAACGCTCCATGTCCGAACAAAATAAACAGTGGGAGATCGTTCAGACCGCCGATTCCGTTACTCCCGGCAACGTCCACTTCAGTTTGAAGTCTTTTCGCGCCAAGCTAATGACTAACGACGGCACCGTCGCGCCACGGATGCCGCAGGACGACGAACATCTCGCCCACGCCAACTCCTCGATGACCTGCTACTCCTGTCACACGTCCTGGACGCCCACGTGCTTCGGCTGCCATCTGCAAATGACCGCCAACACTCGCAAGCCCATGCTTCACAACGAAGGCCTCACCACGCGCAACTACACCAGCTACAATTTTCAGGTCCTTCGCGACGACATCTACATGCTCGGCGTCGACGGCACGGTAACCGGCCATCGCATCGCCCCCGCGCGCTCTTCCTGTGCCATCCTCGTCAGTTCGCAAAACGCGAACCGCGACTGGCTCTACTACACTCAGCAAACAATCTCTGCTCCTGGTTTCTCCGGGCAAGCCTTCAGCACCTTCGTCCCGCACACAGTTCGCGCCAAGGAAACCAAGCGATGCAGCGATTGCCACGTCTCCGCCAACAACGACAACAACGCCTGGATGGCTCAGCTCCTTCTGCAAGGCACGAACTTTATGAATTTTATGGGACGCTACGTGTACGTTGCCACCGGCAAAAAGGGCTTCGAAGCCGTAGCCGTCGCCGAGCACGACGAGCCCGAAGCTATCTTCGGAGGCGACCTCCAGCGCATCGCCTATCCAGACAACTACAATAAGTTCGTGGGCCGTCGCCGCCAACTCTCCACCGCCTCGAGCCATGAAGGCAACGTCCTCGACATCCAAGCCCGCGGCGAATATGCCTACGCTGCCACCGGCCCCGGCGGCCTCCGCGTGTACGACATCGCCAACATCGATAACAAGGATTTTTCCGAGCACATGATCACCGCTCCGGTTTCTCCATTTGGTCAGCGCTTTTTCGTCCCAACCAAAAACGCCGTCGCCGTCGCTTCGCCGACAACGCTTGGCATTGATCCGCTCCGCCGGCCCCTCCCCGAGAACGAAGAGCAACCCATCCATCTTCTTTACGGTTTTCTCTATGTGGCTGACAAAGAAGAAGGCCTAGTCATCATCGGCAATCCCGATCTGAAATCCAACAGCCCCGGTGTCGGCACGCTTCTCGATGGCAATCCCACCAACAATTTCCTCAAGCGCGCCCTGGCGTTCAATCCCAACGGCCTCCTCAACGGCGCGCATCGCATCACCATCGCTGGCACCTACGCCTACATCCTCACGGACAAATCTTTGGTCGTCGTCGATCTCGATAATCCTCTCGCCCCGCGCGTCACAGCGACGATCGCCGCGCCAGTACTCAACGATCCTCGCGCCATCGCAGTGCAGTTCCGCTACGCTTTCGTTATCGACCACGACGGCCTCAAGGTCCTCGACGTTACCGATCTGGCGCAACCTAAACTCATCCCTAACGCCGCGGTGCCTCTGGAAGGTGCGCGTAACGTCTACGTCGCCCGCACCTACGCCTACGTCTCCGCAGGGAGGCAAGGCCTCGCTATCGTTGACGTGGAAAAACCCGACGCCCCCAAGCTCGATCAGCTTTTCACCGCCGAAGGCCAACTCAACGACGTCAACGACGTGAAAATCGGCATGGTCGCCGGCAGCGCGTACGCCTTCGTGGCCGACGGAATAAATGGTCTTCGCGTCCTGCAAATCGTGTCCCCCTGGGACGATCCCGCACATTTCTCCGGTTTCAGCCCGCGTCCTACGCCGAAGCTCATCGCCACAGCGCGAACTCGCGGCCCAGCCCTCGCCATCTCCAAAGGCATCGATCGTGACCGCGCCGTCGACGAATCCGGCAACCAACTCGCCGTTTTCGGTCGCCGCGGCGCTCGTCCTCTAAATCGCGTTGAAACGCAGCGCCTCTATCAACACTCCGCCCACGGCGCGTTCTATTCCGTCACTGACGACTCTGCCGAGTCCCCACGCTCAGCTGTGTCTTCATCTCCAACATCCATCTTCGCCCGCGCCCGCAGTTGGCTCAATTCTCTTTTCTGAGGTCATGCTATGAATCGCCGCAAATTTCTCGACTCGACGCTCAAAACGATATCCGCCGCCTCATGCGCCCCGTTTCTCACCGGCGCATTTCACGCGCTCACCTCGCCTCAGAGCGCAACGCCGCAACACCCTTCGAACGCCCCGCGCCCCCAGCTCGCTATCACCATGGACGACCCTCGTCTGAAACTCGACTCCAACCTCCGCTGGCCTGACGCCAACTCCCGCATCCTAAAAGCTCTCGATAGCCGCAACATCAAAGCAGCTCTCTTCGTCTGCGGCATGCGCGTGGACGAGTACGACGGCTCCAAACTTCTCTCAGCTTGGGACCAAGCAGGCCACCAAATCTGCAATCATTCCTATTCCCACCTCAACTATTGCGGCCCCACTCCTTACGCCGACTTCGCCGTCGATTTTCTGAAAAATGAAAAAATCATCGCTCCTTATCACAACAAGACTTTTCTCTTCCGTTACCCATTCCTCAAGGAAGGTGATACCGCCGACAAGCGCGACCGCTTCCGCACTCTTCTCAAGGAAAGCGGCTATCGCGTCGGCCACGTCACCATCGACGCTTCCGACTGGTATGTCAACCAACGCATGGCCGATCGCCTCATCAAAGAACCCAGGTTCAACATCAACCCCTATCGCGATTATCTGATTGCGCATCTCCTCGACCGCGCCTCCTTCTACCGCCAGCTCGCCATTGACGTCCTCGGTCTCGACATTCGCCATACCCTGCTCATTCACTACAACACGCTCAACGCCCTCGTTCTTCCCGACGTGATGGCTGCTTTTGAGACCGCTGGCTGGCAATGGATCGATGCCTCCCTCGCCTTCCAGGACGAAGTCTTCCACAGCGCCCCCAAAACCCTCCCTGCCGGAGAGAGCCTGGTATGGGCCCTGGCCGCCGAAACCGGGCGTTTTAAGGACCGTCTCCGCTATCCCGGCGAGGACGACATTTACGAGGAACTCAAGATGAAGGCCCTCGGCCTTTAGGCACCGACCCTCCGTGTTACGGAGCAATTTTTTCACTTTTCCTTCGCTGTCGGTATCTCCTTCTAGACACGCCTTTTGCCCCATTTCTACGCTCAAAATCGTACACATCTCCTTTCTTTTGTATCTTTTAACCTTAGGGCACATCTAATCAAGATATAATGGTTCGTTCACGTTTTTAACGCATAGCACCCATCAAAATAATTCGTGGGGCAGCCCCGGTGAACAAGGCTATCGTTGTAAATGTACGGGGTACTGGCACCGCACTCAGGGCGGGCCCACCTCGCCAAAGGCGAGAATATTTAAGGGAGCAAGAAGGAGTACTAGGACATGATCAAGCACTACTTACTGGCGAGCGATTTTGACCAGACCTTGAGCTTCAACGACTCGGGAGTCGCTCTCTCCGAGCTCATCGGCTTTCACGGGTTCCACGACAAGGTCAAGGGCCTTGCGGAGATGAACCTTGTCCAGCAGGGCGCCGAACTCAGTTATCTGATTCTGCACGACCCGGATTTCCGGCGCGTTCGCCGCGATCATCTGGTTGAGACCGGCAAGCGCATCCGCTTGAAGCACAACGTCGCGCTTTTTGCGCGTGCGCTCGACAATCTTGCCGATGGCTACAAGTTCCATTTCAATGTGATCTCCGCGGCTCCGCAGGAAATCATTCAGTCCGCGCTCGAAGGAATCGTCCCGCCGCAAAATATTTTCGGCACGCGCTTCCGTTACAACGACGCCACCGGCGAAGTCGAATCCATCATTCGCGCCTCGGCCGGCTGGGGGAAAATCACCGTTCTCGAAGAGCGCCGCGCCGAACTCAGCATCAGCCACGACCACATCATCTACATGGGCGACGGCAGTTCCGATATTCCCGTGATGATGCACGTCAATCAACACGATGGCCTAACGATCGCCGTCTCCGAAGCCAAGTTCATCTCTCGCGTCGCGAAGCGCACCGTGCTCAGCGACAACGCCATGAGCGTTCTAGTCCCTGTTCTCGAAAAGGTTCTGAACTGGGACTCCGCGCACATCCGTCGGCTTTTCACTTCCTATGGCTTGAATCTGCTCGAATGGGACAAAGTGCGCACCGACATGCTCACCATTCAGGATTCCGCTGAGCCCCTCGCGACTACTTCTTCCGCTCAAGCGCATTAATTTCTCTTAGAAACGAAAAGGCAGCCGTCTTTGGCAAGGACAGCTGCCTTTTTTGCAAAAACCCAAGAGCTTACTGCGGGCCGAACTTGAACTCGATCACCTCTATTGTTTCCTTCGGGCCAGGCTCGAATTCGCTTTGCAACGCCGCTCGTTCTGCCTCCGTGGCAAGCACAGGATGCCCGCCGACGACGTGCGTTCTCTTCACCTTACCATCGGTCCCAATCGTAACCTCAACTTTGACGACGCCAACAAGGTTTAGCTTTCTGGCTAGATCAGGATATTGAGGTTTTCCTAGTGATTTGACCTTGCGCTTCGACCCTGCGATCTCTCCGTCTTGAGCCCGAAGAGAAACTGCCCCCAAACTAGCTGCTCCGACAACGGCGAGCAGACACAGCACTAGCATTCCCTTAGCTCTTTTCACAATTATGTCCTTGAAGCCGGAAGGTCCGGCGGAATTAACGCCCAGCCAGTATCTGCAAGCAATTAGCCAGATCCACCGGTTCGCAGGCCGGAGAGATCATTTCCAGGAAAACCCTTAGATTCATGAACTTATGAGAGTCCGCGGAATGAGATTGTCGCAATTGGATTAAGCCAACGCTGCTTCCTAATCTCAAGCTCAATCGATTTAGTGATCCTTGTCTCGATTTGAGACGCTTTGTCTGGCTCTTCCTAACTAACGGCACTTATTCCAGAATCGTCAAGCTATGGCCGCAATCTTTTAAGCTCTTTTTCCGGAGGATGCTGAGGATGCTCGTGGTGTTTTGAGCAATCCGCTTCCTCGGTTACAATTTCCCCCGCGGAGGCCACATGTCCAAGAAATCCATTCTCATGCTCATTGGCGATTACGTGGAGGACTACGAAGTGATGGTCCCATTCGAGGCGCTACAAATGGTCGGCCACAGCGTGCACGCTGTGTGCCCTGGCAAGAAAGCCGGCGAGTTCGTTTCGACCTGCATCCACGATTTCGAAGGCGAGCAGACTTACACCGAAAAGCGCGGCCATAATTTCGCGTTGAACGCCACTTTTGATCAGGTCAAGCCCGAAGACTACGACGCGCTCATGATCCCCGGCGGCCGCGCGGTCGAATACCTTCGCCTCAATCCCCGCGTCATCGAGATCGTCCACCACTTTTCAAAAACCAATAAGCCTCTCGCCGCCATCTGCCACGCCCCGCAAGTTCTCGCCGTCGCGGGAGTCCTCCAAGGGAAAAAGTGCAGCGCCTATCCAGCCACCGGCCCTGACGTCACACTCGGCGGCGGCACCTACGTCAGTCTCCCCATGACCGAGGCCCTCGTCGACGGCAACCTCGTCACCGGCCCCGCTTGGCCCGCGCTCCACTCCTGGCTCGCCAAATTCCTAGGCGTCCTCGGAACACAAATTCAACCTTAATTTGAAGGGTAGCGGGCGCTTCTCGGTCATGCTGCCGTATATTTCTAGTTCGATCCGCACTTTCTAAATTTCCGCGGTCCGTGGATAATTGTCGGTTCACCATTCCTCGGAAGGGGCTCTGCATCATGGCAAACATCAACACCAAAAAAGGCGTTATCGGCATTCTCACTGGTGGCGGCGACGTCCCCGGTCTCAATCCCGCAATCCGCGGCGTCACCACGCGTGCGCTTCATGAGGGCTATGAGGTCATCGGTTTCCGCCATGGTTGGGCCGGCCTTGTTGAGATGGTCCGCGAAAAGGATTACGACAATTCCGATAATTTCCTGGTGCTCACGCAGGAAGTCGTTGACCGCGCGGCACGCACCGGCGGTACATTTCTCCACTCCTCGCGAACGAATCCCGGCCGCGTCAGCAAATCCAACGTCCCGACAAATTTGAAAGACAAATTCACCGCCGAGAAAAACGATCTCACTCCCGAAGTCCTCAAGAATCTCGCTTGGCTAGGCATCGACACCCTCATTCCCATCGGCGGCGATGACACACTCAGCTACGGCGTCCGCCTCCACAAAGAAGGTTTCAAAGTCATCGCCATCCCCAAGACCATGGACAACGATGTCCCCGGCACGGATTACTGTATCGGATTCAGCACCTGCGTCACCCGTACCCTGCAGCTCGTCAATGACCTGCGCACCTCGGCGGGTTCTCACGAGCGCTTCATGGTAATCGAAGTTTTCGGACGCTACGCCGGGTACACCGCTATGCTCCCCACCATGGCTGGTGCCGCCAACCGTTGTGTCATTCCCGAGTACAAATTCAATATCGAGCGCCTCACTGAGTTACTCGTCAACGACCGCGCCAAGAATCCGAGCCGCTATTCCACGGTTCTCGTTTCCGAAGGCGCGATGTTTGAAGGCGGCGAAATGATTTTTGAAGGCGAGACAGCCGACGCCTATGGCCATAAAAAACTTGGCGGCATCGGGGATATCGTCTCGGATAAAGTAAAGGAACTCTCGAAGAAATTTAACAAGGGCAAGACCATTGAAGTGGTCAACCAAAAGCTCGGTTATCTTGCCCGCTGCGGTGACCCGGACGTTGTGGACTCCATCGTCCCCATGGCTTACGGCAATATCGCCCTCGAATTGCTCTTAAAGGGCGTCCACGGCCGACTCGTCGTTCTCCACAATGGCCGTTACGGGAACATTCCCATCGAAACGATCACTTCCACCAAGAAGGTTGTAGACATCAAGGAGCACTACAATATCGAGCGTCTCCGCCCGCAATTCTCGAGCTTTGAAGCCAAGCCCTTGTTTCTCATGGGCAGCTAGACCGCATCTTTGACAACGGTTCGAAGGCAAACATCTCGTCGGGCACGGCATGTTTACGCTGAGCCTCGAAGGGTCGTGCCCGCTCTCATTTTCTGAAGCGGCCCGCTCAATGGCCGTACTTCCAGTCTTGATCACAAGAGAAAGATCTTCGGTCTGGAAAGATTCCTAGCGTTTCAGAGGCCTGCTCCTACGCTCTTTTAGCCATGCGAATCACAGAAAGCGACAACCCGCCTTTCAGCGGAATCTCGATCTTCTCCAGAGCGGCGTAGCCCTTCACCCCAAATAGCTTTGCTCCCGTCAAGGTCGCGCCCATTTCATAGCTCCTAAAACCAGCAGTGGTGGCTGCAATTTCGCACGCCTCTAGAATTCTGCTTCCGATCCCTTGCCGCGCCCATGCTGGATGAATAAAGAACGCCCTGATCTTTGCCGCGTCGCACTGGGGATCCAGCAGCGCATCCTCTCGCCCTGTCCAGTGATCGCTGCCATAAAGCGTTTTGCGCTTGCTCCAGCCTCCGCACCCGGCGATCGTCCAGCTGGCTTCGGTATTTTTCGCTCCGCCGATTGTCGCCGCTCCGAGCGGCGCATCTACAGTCTTGGCTTCCGCAACAAAGTAAGTCCCATCCGCGACGAGCTGACTATCCACGCCAAACACGGTTTCCAGCGCCCCCTCCATCTGCGCAGGTGTATAGTCTTGCGCCTGCAACTCCCGCACAGATAGCTCAATCAATTTTCGAAGTACCGGAATCTCCGCCACAACGGCCTTCCTGATTCGAATCTTTGCCCTCTTCATCCCGTTTCGCCTCAAGCTATCTTGAGAAAACCGGCTTCTTTCGCGCCATGGCCGTCTCTTCCCCTACTTACTACTCAACACCCACTACTCACGATCTTACTCACTATCCCTTCGCCTTCCCCTTCAACATCTTCGCAACTTTTTCAATCTCCTCGGTCTTCTTGTACATCTGCACGGAGAAAACTTCCCTCGTTAGCGTCTTGTCGACTTCTTCCTTTAGTTCGCCCGCCAACTGATACAGCCGATTGACACCTGCACGAAATTCTTTTTCATTTTGCTGTAGCGCCGCTCTCTTCGCGTTCTGAGGATCCGATTTGTCCGTTGGCGCCTCCGCGGGATTCTGCGTCTCTGCGGACGCCGGCGGATTTGGAAAAGGCTTATCGCCTCGTACTTGCCCAAAGACGGAGCCATCTGCCGCCGCAGTGCAACTCGCCGCCGCGGCCAGTGCCATCAAAAATCTGCGCCTCGTTTCTCCCATGGCATCCTCCCTATCCGCCCTTTTGTGCTCGCACCCATTCTGTCACTTGTTCCCGCAGTGTATTCAAGCTATTCGTGATGCGATCCGCCTCCACATCTACAAGCGCATACTGCTCGGTTCGCGCATCGCCTGCTTGCAACACCCTTTGGTGGTCTTCACGCAAATCCGGGAAATTCTATTGACGCTTCCAGATTTGACCGCGCCCGCCGCGTGGCCAGTCGCTTTTCGTCCAGATCGCGCGACTCGTTCAGCTTGGCCTGCACTCAGCCTGCGCTCGCAGAATTCACATATTCCTGAGTCAGCGCGTGGAAGTATTCCCTGTGTGCGTCTAGCACTTGCGCGATCCGCTCGGTCCCCCGCGCGTTCCCGAGTCGGCCAGACCGCGTAAACGAACAGCGCGAGGCATCGGCCGGCCACCATATTCACTCCGCGCGTCCAGATCACGTCGCTCGGCGCTACACCGAGAATGGTGATCAAACCGACGATAAGACTGCTCACAGCGATCGCGAAAACCCCGTAGTTTGCCGGTCCCACCCAGCGCAGCAGAAAGGGGAACGCTGCAATTCGCAGAATCAACAAACTTGTGGTGTGCGGCAAGAAATAAAACAGCGCGGTGGCCAGAAAAGCCCCGCTATCGTCCCCAAAACGCGCAACACTCCCCGGCTAAACGTCGAAGTAAAGTCCGGCTTAAGCACAATGACCACGGTCATCGGCAACCAATACGACCGCTGCCAGTCGAACCGGGGCCCCACCAAATCGCCCGCTGCTACGTAAACTGCCACCCGGACCGCATGCCGGAAAGCCGAAGATTTCCAATTCAAATTCGCGCGCAATGTTGCGAGGCTTCCGCGGAATCGCAGCCACCACGGCTGCTCCGCTTCACGTTTTGCAAACTCTGCCTCTCCCACTGGCGTCGCGTTGTTGGCCAGCTCATCGCTGCCCGCAGTTGTCCGTTGAGCGCCGACGTTCGATAGCGCGCTTCCCGCAGTACTGCGGAAAAAACAGAGCCGTCGTGCTCGCACTAGACTCGCTCAACTCTGCCGTGGTTGCTTCTAGCGCCGCCGGTGGCGTTTCAGCAGTTTTAATAAGCTTCCCCGTCAACAGCGAATCGCTAATCAAGCGCAAAACGCCACCTGCCATACGGAAATACGTATCAACGATTCGCACGCCGGGATGCGGAGGACTCTCTCTCTCCATGCGCACGCACAACCGCGAGAGAGTCAGCAGCCCAATCCTCTCCGCCTGGCACAAGAGCGCGCGATACCGCACTCCCTCTAAAGTTGTGTCCCTGCCCAAACCCAAGAGCGCCGCCTCCGCCTGGCTGCTTCGCTGCGTTTCCGTCACCGCCGTCGCCGTCCGCGCGGGATCGTCGGAATCTGCACACCGGCTATCGCAGCAGGAGCCGGAACCACATTTGTCGCTTCGGATGCCACAATGCATCTTAGAATAATCGACTACCGCGTCTTCCGGTACTGAACGGCGGCTCTCGCGCCTGCGTGCAAAAAATACAGCCGCATCCCTCGCGCCACAGCAACCTCTCAGCGCCCGCCAGTGCGCATCGCAGGCAAAGTAAACACCGGCTTCGCTTCCTTGCGCTTCGACCAATCGTGATACGTGTGGCATTCAAAGCACCGCGACTCCGCATGCTCCGGCCCCAGTGCGTGGCACGTCTTGCAAGTCGCAATCCCCGGCAAAAGCACGTCGCTCGTCTCCGCACTGCTCAGCGCTTTTTCGTGGCAGCTCGCGCACGCAAATCCTCGGTGCGCATCATGATCGAATCTCGCGTGCGGCATCCACTTCACCGTCGTTCTCGCCGGTTCGACGTCCGGCAAATTGTTCTGCACTGCACCCACCGTGAGCGCATGACACTGCTTGCAAGTCTTCCGCCACAAAAGTTCCTCGGCATCTTTAATCCGTGCGTCAACCCACTCATTCGGCGCATACGCTTGCACAGCCGCCTGCACCGGCCTTCCCGACAAATCGCGCCCGGGATCACGCGCCTCGCGCAAGTCCCCAGGATGCGCCGCAATATACTCGCTAAATTTCTTCACCAGAAACGCGTGCACTACCTTCGGCTGGTCATGTGGCACGCCTTCACTGAACCGCTTGTCAAACGCCAGCGAATGACAACCCGCGCACGCCGTCGCAAATTTCACCGGCGCCATCAATTCACGGCCACTCTCGTGCCCCGGACGCGAAAGAGTCCCGGTCTTCGGCGTAAGCTCTTCGTCTGGCCCGGAGTAGTCAGTGTTGCCTGAGATGTAGTTTGCGTCGCCATATTTCCAATCCGCTGAAACAGCTTTGGGTTGATGACAATCTCCACATTCCAACTGCACATTCGGCCCGTTAGGTCCGCGCCGGATCGGTTTCATATGAATGGCGTGATTTACCCGGATCGTCTCAGGATCGCGCGCATTGTCACGTAGCGCGGCAAATTCCGGATGCCCGTCCTCAAAACTTTCCATATGCGCTGCGTAGGGGGTCGTGCCGCTGCTTGCTTTCAAATCCCTGTGGCAGTCCGCGCAACTCGCATTCTTGGCCGCAACAAGGTTCCCCCGCCCGCGGTGCTCCTTATGGCACGTCGCGCAACGGACCGATTTCGTTTGCGCAGCGTGGTGTATTGGCCCATCGTGGCACGCCAAACACGCCGCATCACTGGCTTTCGCCGAAAACATCCCCGCCGTCTGCACGTGGCACGCCGCACAATCCGCCTCTAAGACCGCGTGCGCCTCGCTCATCCTTCCGCTCGAATACACCCGCGAGTCCCGCGAAAATCCGTGCCAGCCAATCCAAACCAGTGCGATCGCAAGCAGTCCCACGCTCAGCCAAAACTTCGCGCGCTTCCGCCCAGTCGGCCTCTTGAAATAATTCAGATCGATCCGCTGCGCCAGCTTCTTGGTTGTTCGTGTTCTCGCCACTCGTTTACCCTGTTTACCCTGAGCCGCGAAGGGAACGAAGCCGAGGGCTCACTCACCACTTGCCACTCACCACTCGTCACTTCTTCAAAAGCAAAGCGCCATCACCGCATGCACCGCACCCAGCAAAATCAATGCCAGCGAAATCGGTATGTGCACCAACAACCATCCATGCAATAAACGATGAAGCTGTTCCTGCCGTACCAACTGCCGCGCCTCGTCGCAAATATCTTCCAGATCCTGCACCGTCGCCTGCGCCGCTTGCGGCATCAACGTCCGTAACCCGGAAAACGCACCATGCGCTTTGTCCACATCGCCAAGCGGCGATCCGCGCAACTTTGGTTGCTCGAGAAAAGGCCGCATCTCGATCAAATAAAACTTTCGCAAAGGCGCGCACTCCTCCTTGCTAAGCACAATCGTTTCCGCGGCAGCCGCCACTGCCGTTCCACTGCTCGTAGTAGCCATCCCCCGTGCCGCGCTAAGTCCACCCGCGCGCAAAACTTCTTCACTCTCCGATTTGCCGATCCCCAGCGGGCCGCAAATCGCTTCGACCCCGCGATCCGCTTCCTCGCACAATAGCTTCCGCACATTTCCAATTTCATCGTAAATCGTTTCCAGCTTCACGTCCGTCGTCATCACCCGCGGCACGTAATGTTGCAGCGCCGCCCCAAACACTCCGCTCACAACCGTAATTATCAGCAGCCATATCAGCACGCTCGTCAGCGTCCCGCCAAAATGAAATCCCCCATGAAACAGAATCATCGGTAAGCTCAACAATCCCAGCCACAAGTGCCCGCGCATCCAAGCCTGCGCGCGTCCAATCCGCCATGTCGGAACCCGTTTTCGCGCCCCCAGCAGCGCCGCGAAGATCATGAACCCGAAGCCAATCACGCCGAAAGCCAAACCAAGCGCGCTGCCGCCCGTTGACTCTTCCGGCGCTTGCACCGCATGCGCCACGTACGCTGCTGTGAACACCGCAAGTATCCCCAGCGATGCAATCGCCCACCCGCGATGTGTTTTGTCAATTCGCAAGGGAAAATCCTCGCACCTTCATTTCGCCGCTCCCCCTCCCAGCATCTCCGAAAAGAATGTCCGCGGATCCACACGGTGCGCCGCATCGTGTGGACAGGCGTAAACACAACTCGGCTCCTTCAAGTGTGTGCATAGGTCGCAGGAAGTGGCTTTCTGCTTCACCACTGCTTTCTTTCTCCCTGGACGCTCCAGGTCTTCCACCATCACATCAAACGGATGCAAATTAATATTTCCGTACGGGCAATTCCGCGCGCACAGTCCGCAGCCGATGCACCAATCCTCGATAATCACTTCCAGCGAATTTCGCCGCCGGATCGCTCCCACCGGGCATCCCACCATGCACAGTGGGTCGCGGCACTGCCGGCAAGAAGTCGCCACCAGATACTGTTCGAATCGCAAACCCTCCCGCACTAGCCGCGTGACTCCGTCATGCGCATCCGCGCAGGCGTTCACGCAAGCATCGCAGCGCGTGCAATTGTTCAGATCGAGAATCAGCAAGCTCTGCGCTTCCATCAAACCCTGCGAAAGAAACTGATCGATGGGTACGCTCCTAACCGTCTGCATCCGTTGCTGATTCTGCGCGCCCCGTTCTGCCGCCACTGCCTCCAGTCCCTGCCGCACGCTTGGGAAGCGTTCCACCATGTCCCGAAAATCATCGCCAGAGATACGCACCACTTCCACGTGATCCAGCGCTGTGCAAGTCGCCGTGCGCACTCCTCCGCCGAGCAACCCGATCTCCCCGAAATAATCTCCGCGCGAGAGATAAGCCAGCACGAGCTCTCCGCCGGGATACGTCTCCGAAACCTTCACGAAACCGATGCGCACCAGATAAAAACTGTCTGCGGCGTCGCCCTGGCGCGCAATGATCTGCCCCGGCGCAAACCTCTGCAGCTCCACACTGCTCTTCAAATGCTCGATAAAATCAGTCGAAAGATCCGCAAACATCGGCACGCCGCGCAAATGGTTTTCCAGCGCCCGCTTGCGATAATTCTGGTCGATCTGCGCTCGAAAAGACTTGTTCTTCATCATGATGTCGAGCACGTTCCGAAGCATCTCGAACGCCACGACATCCGTCTCCGCAATCACCGTCGCCGACCGTGGATAAAAATTCATGCAAGTCATCTCTCCGAACAAATCGCCAGGACCGAGTTCGGCCACCGGATTTCCATACGCGAGGTCCACGGACGCATCGATAGGAATCGTTCTGTCGCGAGTTTCCTCGGCGCGGATGTCCGTATCCCGCGCCGCAAGTGTGCTGGTGAGCTTCTTGAAAAGGCCCTTCGCGCCACCCTGCGTTTTCACGTGCGCGATCGGCGACGAAAGCGAAACCCGTGCCTTGCCCTCGAGAATGTAAAACGCTGTCGAACCGAATTCGCCCTCGCGGCAAATGACTTCTCCCGGGCGGAATCGCCGCTTGACGATCGCGCCGCGGTTCAACTCCAAGAACGTCCCCGAAACTCCTTTGAACACCGGCAACTGCAAAAGCTCTTCCGCTTCGAATCCTTGGGCGCCTGGTCCAGCAGTAATAGACGTGCCCACAACGGTCTTGTTTGTCAAAGCACCCGTCGGACACGACACCATGCATTCCCCGCACGAAATACACGTCGAATCGCCCATGGGCGCGTTCAAATCGAAAGCTATCCCAGCCGAATAGCCTTTCCCCATCCGTCCAAGCACAAAATTATTCCTAATCTCGTCGCAACCGCGAATGCAGCGATCGCACAAAATGCAGGCATCGTGGTCGACGGCAATCGCTAGCGAAGAATCATCAATCCCGCGCGAAACGCTACGTTTCGCGAATCGCGACTGTGTAATTCCCACCGCCCGCGCCAAAGTCTCCAGTTCGCAGTCGCCCGATTTTTCCTGCCGCGCGCACGGCGAAGGATGATCCGCCATCAGAAGTTCAAGCAAAGTCTTCCGCGCGTTCAAAACCTTCTCAGAATTCGTAACCACCTTCATGCCCGGCTCGACAGGCCGTACGCACGACGCCGTAAGCACCCGCGCTCCAGTGTCAACCACGCACAGTCGGCATACTCCCACTGGCGTTTCATTTTGCAAATGGCAAAGCGTCGGAATAGGCGTCCCATTCATCCGCGCCGCATCAAACACACTCGTCCCCGCGGCGACCTGCACAGGTCGCCCGTCGATCGTGATCTCCACAAGTCCCGCCGGTATCGTCGCTGTACTCACAATCCTCGCTATGTCTTCTCTTCCTTCTTTTTCCTTCTGTTCTCTGCGTCCTCTGTGCCTCTGCGGCCCTCGGTGTTAAATCCTTTTCTTCATTCTTTGCTCTTTTTTTTCTTTTCTTCTTTACTTCACTACTTCTTTACTTCACTTCTGCTACGGTCGAATTCCCACCCGTTGTGCCTCTCCCGCCCGTGCCGCAGCAGTAAAACAAATTCCGCTCGGACACTGGCCTTTCAAAACATGCGCGTCCACTTCCTCCAGAAAATGTTTCAACACCGACTGCACCGGCGCCGGAACAATCTGCCCAAGCCCGCAAATCGAAGTCAGACTCATCGCCTGGCAAAGTTCATCGATCAACGACAGATCCGCCCGATACTGTTTTTCCGGCAACCCACCGTGCGTCCATCGCACCAGCAAATCCGTCATCTTTTGCGAACCCACCCTGCAAGGCACGCACTTTCCGCACGATTCATTCCGGTAAAACCGCACCGCGTTCAAAGCCATATCCAGCATGCATGTCGTATCGTCGCAAACCACAATCGCACCGGAACCCAGCATTGAACCCACATCGGCAAGCGCCTTGAAATCCAGCCGGACATCCACCATCGACGCCGGCAAGTACCCGGAAGACGGTCCCGAAGGTGCAAACGCCTTCAACTGTCGCCCCCCACGAATTCCTCCTGCGTAGTCGAACAGAACCTCGCGCATCGAGACTCCCATCGGCACTTCGAAAATCCCGGGTTTCGCGGCATGGCCGCTCACACCAACAAACTTCAGTCCTCGCGAACCACCTTTTCCTTGCGCTTTAAACCACTCCACGCCGCGCGCCAAAATCTGCGGCACGTTCGCGAACGTCTCGACGTTATTGAGCACTGTCGGCTTTTGCCACAACCCTGCCTGCACGGGGAATGGCGGTTTGTTTCGCGGCTCCGCACGCTTGCCTTCGATGGCCTCGATCAATGCGGTTTCTTCCCCGCAAATGTAGCCGCCCGGACTGACGAAAATCTCCAAATCAAACGCCAGGCCGCTCTTTAAAATATTTTTTCCCAGCAAGCCTTCGTGATAACAGCGCCGCAACTCTTCGCCAAGAATCTCTTCCTGCAAGTGATACTCGTGCCGAATGTAAAGAATCCCCTTTTTCGCCCCGGTAACCAGACCCGCCGCGATCATTCCCTCGATCACCAGGTGCGGCAGGTGCGTCATGATGAATCGGTCTTTAATCGTTCCGGGCTCGCTCTCGTCCGCATTGCAAACAACATACTTCTCCGCCCCCGGCTCCTTGCGGACCAAATCCCATTTCATGCTCGTCGGAAATCCCGCTCCACCCATCCCGCGCAATTCTGATGCTTTCAGTTCCGCGAGAACTCCGTCCCAATCTTTTGTCCGAGCCAGTTTCCGAACAACGCCGTATTTTTCTGTATCGCCGTAGGGATCGGACGCGCATTCCACTCGCCGGCTCTCTGGATGAGGCTCGGGAATCTCTTTGCCAAGAATCGCACTTCGCGCAATCGCTTCCGCCGACTCTGCCGTCACGCTCGTGAAAATCTCATCGTTGATGGAAACCGCCGGTGCTTGATCGCACCGCCCCAGGCAAGACACATCGCGTATCAGCACATCTGCTGTACTATTTTTTGCGAAGCGCTGCTGCAATTCCTCACGCAGTTCGCAAGCCCCATTCAAATGACAGCTCATGTCCGCGCAAACACGCACATCCGCCTTAGGCAGCGGCACAAGCTGAAAATGCGGATAGAAACTCGCGACGCTATGAATCTGATAAAGAGGAGTGTGCGAGCGCTGGGAAAATGCTTCGAGTTCCGACTTGGGCAAGAAGCCGTAGCGAAGCTGAATAGCTCGCAGGTCGTCGAAGATCACGGGGCGGCATCTCGCATCGAAAGACGCCGGTCAGGTCGTGTCGCCGGCGTGGAGTGTAGTACGGATTCTCTTGCATACTACTGGCGCCCTCCCGCCCTGTAAATAGAAGCCCCGTTGCCTTTTCGCGCCACGCTGCGAAAAAGACAACGCGTCCGGCGCATCTTCCACCCGATAATTGGTCGAACGATCGTCCGTCATTGCGAATGCAAATCGTCCCCCAATTCAATTGGCTGCGCATCATGCTGTGCGCTGCTTTCCTCCTGCCGCTAGCCTTTGCCGTCCGAATAACCGCAGCGAAAAACGGCCCTGCCGAACCAACAAATTCCGCCGCCGGCGCAGCCGCCAACTTCGCCGAAACGCCTACAGCACTTGCAGCCAAGCCCGCCGATTCGAACGGCGAACCCGTAAAATACATCGGTCCCGGTTCCTGCGCCGCCACAAGCTGCCACGGCAACGTTAAGCCGGTGGTCGGCAGCCGCATTCTGCAGAACGAATACTCGACCTGGATCGTGAAAGACAAGCACAGCCATGCGTATCAGGCGCTGACCGGGGAGATCGGCGAACGCATCGCCCGCATTCTGAAACTCAATGCGAAAGCCGAAGAATCTCCGAAGTGTCTCGCGTGTCATGCGCTGTACACCACCCCGGAGCAACGTGGTCGCCCGTTCGAATTGTCCGAAGGCGTCTCCTGCGAAAATTGCCACGGTCCCGCGTCTGCGTGGCTCGGACCGCACACCACGCGCGACTGGCCCCACGAAAAATCCATCGCGCTAGGAATGCGTGATATACGCGACGTCATTCACCGCACAGAAAAATGCCTCGAATGTCATCTCGGAACAAAAGAAAAATTCGTCGACCACGAAATGATTGCTGCCGGCCATCCGGATCTGTTCTTCGAGTTGGATTCTTTCTCCGCGGTGATGCCGCGGCACTGGAAATCGCCGCGCGAATCCGCTCCCGGCAAACCCGTCGAAGATGCGGCGTGGGCCGGCGTGCGCGATTGGAGCGCAGGCCAGGCCGTGCAGCTTCGCGCCGAAATGGAGCGCTTGGCGTGGAGAGCGAAGAGCGAGCGCTTCGATAAAAAAGACGTGTGGCCCGAATACTCCGAGCTTTCTTGTTTTGCGTGCCACCACGCTCTTGTCCCGTCAAACGACAGCTGGAGGCAGGAGCACGGATTTACGGGGCGTCGTCCCGGCGATCCTGAGTGGAACGGTTCGCGATATGTCGTGTTCCGCTTGTTGGCGGCGCAAATTGATTCCACGAGCGCGCAAGAGCTCGATCGAAGACTGCTCGAAGTCTCGGACGAAATGTCCAAGCTGAATCCCGATCGCAACGCAGTCGCTACTTCCGCTTCCGCGGCTGCGCCGATTGCGCAACGTTTTGCGGAGCGGCTTGCGGCCATGCAATACGATCAAGCACTCGTGCTGCGCATGTTGCAGCGCATTCCGGATGATGCCCAAACTATCTCTCTCGCCGACGAGCGCGCCGCCGAACAAGCAGCGATGGCGATGGATTCACTATACATCTCGTACAGCAGAGACGCGAAGCCAAGCAACGCGGAGGAAGTTCGCGCTGCCATCAACGAACTCTTTCGCCAGCTTGAAAATCCCTCCGCGTACAACGCCGACCAATTTGCGGCTGCGCTGCGGCGAATCCGCCCAATGCTGCGATAAGCAGTTGCCATAGCTAAAGTTTGCGAAGCCCTGCGATAATCAAACTCTGAAAAACTAGCCCTTTCTTCAAAAGCGTGCGGCAGCATTTTTTGCGCAGCGGATTGGATGTGTTTCTTTGAATCGGTTCGAGAACTGGTTTTGTGCTTCGTTCGTCTGGCGCAACATGACGCGGAAGCGAGTGCTTCCCTGGATTTTGTCCGGCGCGGAATTGGGCGAACACGTTCTTGAAATAGGCGCAGGGCCGGGCGCGGCGACAGAAGAGTTGCGGAAACGCTCTGGGCGAGTGACGAGCCTCGAATACAGTCATGCATTTGCGCTGGGGATTGCTCAGCGAACCCAAACGACAAACGGAGCGGTGTTGCAGGGCGATGCGACCGCGCTGCCATTTCTAGAAAAAACATTCTCAGCTGCGATCGCAGTTCTGGTGTTGCACCATCTGAAATCGCGAGAAGCACAGGAACGTGCATTTGCAGAAATCCTTCGTGTACTGCGGCCTGGCGGAGTGTTTTTGGCAGTTGAAATTCAAGATGGATGGCTGAACCGCATCGGGCATTTCCGCAGTACGTTTGTACCGGTGGCCCCAGCCACGGTGTCCGAGCGGCTTGCGGCGGCTGGATTTGCCGACGCCTCCATCGATTTTCTACGCGGTGCATACCGCATACGTGCACTGCGTGCGCGGACTTCCGACAATTCCGCACGCTAGATGCCTCGACGCTCGACGCGTTGACGCGGCTGTGCCCGGCATTTAGCATGGAATTATGAGCTCTGTGGCGAAGCCCAAGTTTCCTCCCGGTCCTTCCACGGGGCTCAAGCGCTGGTCGCTGGGACCTCTGAACAACGTCGATCCGCTGAAGTATTTCACTGGCCTCATGCGCGAGTACGGAGATCTTGTCAGCCTTCGCGTGCTGAATTTCCGCATCTTGTTGCTCAATCATCCGGACCACATCGAAGACGTGCTGGTAAATCACCCGCGAAAATTCATCAAAGGCCGAGTGCTGCAAGCCAACAAGCGTGTTTTCGGAAGAGGCCTGTTGACGAGCGAAGGAGATTTCTGGCTGCGGCAGCGACGCCTCGCGCAGCCCGCGTTTCACCGCGCGCGAATCGCGGGCTATGCTTTGACGATGGTGGAGTACGCCGAGCGGCTGCTGGACGAATGGCAGGACGGGGAGCAGCGCGACATTCATAAAGAGATGATGCGGCTTACGCTGCAAATCGTCGGCAAAACGCTTTTCGATGCCGACGTGGAACGAGACGCGCAAGAAGTCGGCAAATCATTGGAACTTCTGCTCGAACTCAGCGCAAATTTCCGGCGCACGATCCTTATTCCACACTGGCTGCCCACGCCGACGAATCTTCGGCAGGAACGGGCTATCCGGCAAATCGAAAAAGTGCTCTACCGAATTATCGCGGAGAAACGCGCCTCGGGCCGCGATTCGGGCGACCTCCTCTCCATGCTCCTGGCCGCGCAAGATGAAGATGGTTCACGCATGAACGATCAACAGCTTCGCGATGAAGTCATCACGCTTTTTCTGGCCGGGCACGAGACCACGGCGAATACGCTCTCGTGGACGTGGTGGCTGCTGACGCAGAATCCCGCAGTTGAAGCGAAGTTTCACGCCGAGTTGCGAACGGTGCTCGCGGGACGCGCTCCTTCGCTGGACGACCTGCCAAAGCTCGTTTACACGAATCACATCATCACCGAGTCCATGCGCCTCTATCCTCCCGCGTGGGGAACGGCGCGGACGGCCATCGAGGAGCACGAAATTGCTGGCTACGCCGTGCCCAAAGGCTCGGGTGTTTCGTTTGCGCAGTGGGCGGTGCATCGCGACGCGAGGTGGTACGACGCGCCGGAAGAATTTCGTCCCGAACGCTGGGTGGGCGACCTGCTGAAGCGGAATCCAAAATTTGCGTACTTCCCGTTTGGAGGCGGGCCGCGCCAGTGCATCGGCATCACCTTTGCCCTGATGGAAACGGCGTTGACCCTTGCGACGATCGCGCAACAGTACCGATTCCGCCTCGTTGAAGGGCATCCTGTGGTGCCGCTGGCGTCGATCACCTTGCGGCCGCGGTACGGGATTCGAGTTGTGATGGAAGCGCGGTCGGCCAAGAGCCGCGTCGCTGCTGGCGAAACTGAGAGCTGATTTTCTGAAGTAGACCCCTACCCCAACCCCCCTTATGCTTTTTGCAAGAATATGATTCGATGAGGGTTAAGCGAAAGAGGTGCGCAAAGAAAATATGATTCTAAACCGGCAGATTAAGTTCTGGTTGAAGTACGCGTTTTAGGCCAGACCTTAACCCATCACAGAAGCAAACGAGGGAGCTGCGACGCTGCAGCTCCCTCGTTGATTTTGGGCACGGCTTTTCTACGGGCCTCAGCGGTTTAGCGGGTATTCCTGCATCCAATGAAATCCCCGGCTTACTAACAAAAATTTGCTGCGGTCTACCAGCCGCAGGTGCATCTGCACTTTGTGATTATTCATCGTGCCGTCGAGCGCCATCTCGTCCACTCCTTGGCGTTCAAACGTGAAATTTGCCGTCCAGTTCTGGTCGGCATTCTTCGTGAGCACCAGGCTTTTCTTTCCAGCATCAATCGCCGCACGATAATAGCCGGAGAACGTGTCGTTCATGCTCTGGCTCGACGCGAACCCTGGAAAGTCGAAAATGGCCCGCTTCCATCTCTCCTTGTCGGTCAGCAGTGGCGGGCGAACCTCTCCGTCCACCGACACCTGCTCAACGTCCCAGATCCCGTATAACTCGGACTTCGGACTTCCGCCTGCAAATTGTCGCCAGTCTCGCCTGGCTCCATAAACATTCGTGCCCAACAGCCAAAGTCCGACGAGCATCTGCGCCGCAAACGCGATCCGGTTCGCTCGTGGCATCGCGAAAAGTTTCGGCTGCGACGACGGCTCGGTCGTGCGCTCCAGGAAGAAAAAGTTCACCAATCGCTTGATCTCCGGCCCCAGCAAGAACAGCGACAGCAGAATCAAATGAAAGGAGAGCAGCTTCACCGGCACGTCGTACGTCATGTTCAGCATAAACACCTCCGTCATGTCAGCAAGGCACACCAAGGCGCTGAACAGCGTCCGCGGGAAAATCAACAGCAGCCCGCCAAGAATTTCCGCGCAGCCCGCGAAGATTTCGTAGGACGTGAACGCGCCGATCGAACTCCATAACACACCCATCGGCGAAAAATTCCCGTACGGTTCCACCAGCTTCGATAGATACGGGAACGGCATTTGCATCGGGATCGCTTTCGCGAACCCGTACGAAAGCATTTGTCCGGCCAGCCCAGATCGAATAAAAAGATAGAACCACTTGTGCAAGATGATGTAATTGGCCCGCTTCCGGTCCAACGCCGACCACACACACGTCGCCACTACCGCCGCGGCGAACATACAGAACAGCAGCACCCAGTCCACCGTTTTGTCGCCGCTTCCGCTGCCCGTGAAGACCAGCGTTGTCTTTATCCGAAAGATGTGCGTCGCCACCCACGAAATAATCGGCCGCAGCGGCCAACTGAAGATGGATCGGGCACATCCACCGTCGCGGACACCACCAGCGCGGTGATGAGCTGCGTTGCCAGGCTGTACAGCCCGAAATACGCGAAGCAAAATCGCAACGCGGTCCGCAGGACGGAGCTCCATCGCACGCCCTCAGTTTCATCCGGAAGATCCATTACCTGGGTCAACACTTCCGTTGACGACATGATCGCCCTCCGCGTAAATCTCAAGTTCGCGTTTCTTTATCGCGTCCAGGTCAGCCCACGCCCTAGCACAACGATGAAAAGCACGCCGGCGATCGCTCCCGCAACGATCCACGCCGGACTTCGCTTTACGACTCCCGCGCCGGCCGTTTCGCCGCCGCGAATACCGCGCATCATGCCCGGCAAAAACAGCAGCCCGGTATTGGCCCCCCGCGTCGAAGGCAACGCCGACAGGAGGACATAAATCCATCCAAGCGGGTTGAAGAGCCCGGCCAAACCAGCCAGTACTCCGTCCGTAAAGTACGGCGTCCAGCACAATCGCCGCGTTCGCCCGCCGGCTATGCCGCTAAATCGCTTCATCTCTTTGGCCGCCACGATCATCGAAGCCCAATACGTCGCGACTCCCAGCACAAAAAGCCCCACGCGCCACGCCCAGTGGGGCTGCCAGCCCTGAATCACCGCGGCCCAGTCGCCAAAATTCGAAATGCCCGAATAGAAAAAGTAGCCGGTGCTGGAGAACAAATTTCCGGCTAGAGCAATCACCAGAAAATAGCGCGTGGCCGCCGCATAATTCTGCGCGCGCCGCAGGAGCAGCCAGAAGACACCGCCGAAGAAAAGATTTACCAGCGTTCCGTTCGCGGAAATCCAGCGCGTGCCAATGTCGCTTTGCAGGGCCACGGTGCTTATCGTCAAGCGGTGCGCGCCGCCAAGCAGCGCCGTCACGCCGTGGCCGAGACCTTCGTGCAACACGTCCCCTAAAATGCATGCAAGCACGGCGATCGCAATCAGCGTTAAACGATCGTCGGCGCCTTCGTTTTCCGGAATGTTGGTAGAATTTCCCGCGGCCATTGCGCCTGTTATAACACAGGCCACGCGCGTTCAGTGCGGCGGTGCCTCGGGCAAATCTGCGCCAGCCTTTGTTTTCTCTTTTTGCCGCGCTGTCGGCGGCTACTCGTGCCGCAGCGCCACCAGCGGGTCCACGCCCATGGCGCGCCTCATTGGCACGAGTCCCGCAATCGCGGCCACTGCGCCCAGAATCAACGCAACCGCCGTCAGCGTCGCCGGGTCGTACGCCTTCACTCCAAAAAGCATGTGACCGAGCAATCGCGTCGCCGCAAGCGCACCAACCAGTCCGACTGCTAGCCCTGCCAGCGTCAGTGTCGCCGTTTCCCACGAAATCATTCGCAGGATTACGCTGCGTGAAGCTCCCAGGGCCATCCTGATTCCAATTTCGTTCGTCCGGCACGCCACCGAATACGAAATCACGCCGAAAATTCCCGTCGCAGCCAGAATCAGCGCCATCGCCGCGAACAGTGCCAACAAGAACGCCCGCACTTTCGGCTCGGCCACGGAGGCTTCCACAGCATCGGTCATTTTCCCGAACTGGCTTATCGGCAGATCGCGGTCAATCTTTTCTACGTCCTGACGGATAGTCGCCCCGACGCCAGACGCGCTCAGCGTGCTCTTCACCAGCAAGCCCGCGCCCCATAACGGCTCCTGCGCGTACGGCACATACAGAATCGGCCCTGGATCTGCCCCAAGCGCTACGCCCCTAACGTCGCCGACCACGCCTACAATCTCCCTCGCCACACCTCCAACAACTCCCTGCGGAAACGCAAAGCTGAGTTGCTTGCCGAGCGGATCCTCGTTCGGGAAATAAGTCCGCGCCAGCCCTTTGCTGATGATGGTCACGCGCGACGCCTCCATTACGTCGTGCGCGTCGAAAATCCGGCCTTCCAGCAGCGGCACTCCCATCACGCGAAAATATTCCGGGCTCACCGATACGTAATTCGCCTGCCGGGCCTCGCTCGCCGACGCCGCCGGACGTCCCAGAATGTCAAAGCTTAGGTTCACTTGCTGGTCAGCCAGCGGCATCGGCAGCGCCATCGCCGTTTCCTGCATTCCCGGCTCACTCTGCACTCTCTTCAGCAGGTCGTCGGCAAACGCCGCCCACTGCTGCGGCTTCGAATACTGAGCCTGCGGAAGCGAAATCTCCGCCTTGACGATGTGCTCCACCTCAAATCCGGGATTCACCGAGAGCAGCTTCGCGAAGCTTCGCAGGAGCAGCCCCGCACCCACCAGCAGCACTACCGCCAGTGCAATCTCTCCTGCCGCAAAAAAATTCCGCGCTCGCCGGCCCTTGCCGCTCGCTCCGTTTCGGCCGCCACCTTCGCGCAGGCTCTCTTGTAAATTGGCCTTGGCCATATAAAACGCCGGAACCAACCCCGCCGCGCCGCTCACAAGCACCGAGAGCAGCAGCGCAAATCCCAGCACGCTGTAGTCGATTCCAATCTCGTTCACTCGCGGAATGTCCGTCGGCAGCAGTGCACTAAGCCCCGCTGCTCCCCAGCGCGCCAGCAAAACGCCCGCCACCCCTCCGAGCAGGGTCAGCACCGCCGTTTCCGTCAGCAACTGGCAAACAATTCGCGCCCTTCCAGCACCAAGCGTCGTTCGCACGGCGATCTCTCTCGCTCGCGACGTTGCGCGCGCCAGCAGCAAATTCGCGATGTTCGCGCAGGCGATCAGCAGCACCAGCCCCACCGCGCCGAGCAATACCAGCAGCGGCGATTTTACGTTTTCGACGATCATCTCCCGCAGCGGCGCCAGGCGGATTTGCCAGCCCTGGTTCACCGCTGGAAACTCCTTGGCCAGCCGGTCCGACAGGTCGTCCATATCCGCTTGGACCTGCGCCATCGCGACGCTCGGTTTCACTCTTCCCGTGACCTGCACCAAGTGGCCTGTTCGCCGCTCCGTCCGCGGCCCAAACACGGGGTCTTGCACGATCGGAATCCACACCTGCGGAGGCACGGTAACCGATGGAAACAGCGGAAAACAAAATCCCGCCGGCGCGATTCCAATTACCATGAAGGCGCGCTTGTCCAGGTCAATCGTCGTTCCAACGATTCTTGGGTCGGCTCCCAATTCACTGCGCCACAGATTCTCGCTGATGACCACGGTCGGCGCCGCGCCTGCTCGCGCATCTTCCTGATAGAAAAATCGCCCGGCCAAAGGACTCGCGTCAAACAAAGCGAAAAAATCTCCGGTGACATCCGCTACGTTCACAACCGAGGGCTCGCCTCTCCCCGTCAGCGTCAACTGGTGCCGCGCAGCACCGGCGACCGCCGTGAAAACGTGGTTCTGGTCGCGCAGCTCTTCAAAATTCGGATACGACCACGCGAATCCGCCGTCGTCCGGCGGATGTTGCTGAAAGACGTTAAGGATTCGCCCCGAACCCGCATACGGCAGGGGTTTCATCAGCTCCGCATAAACGACGCTGAAGATCGCCGTGTTGGCGCCGATGCCCAATGCCAGCGTCAGTACAACCACCGCGGTGAACCCTGGCGACCGGCCAAGCATGCGCACGCCAAATCGCACGTCCTGCTTCAAGTGGTCCCACCACATCCAGCGGCTTGCTTCGTAGAATTTCTCTTGCGTGCGCGTCACATTTCCAAACGCCCGCCGCGCCGCCGCGCGTGCCTCTTCTTCGCTCATCCCCTGCTCGCGCAGCCGTGCCGTCTCATTCTCCAGATGCGCCTGAATCTCCGCGCTGAAATCGATTCCGTTCCGCTTTCGGCCAAACATCATGTTAGACCTCTGCCCTTCTCACTCGTGCCGCAGCGCCACCATCGGATCCACCCGCATCGCCCTCCGTGCCGGGATGTAACACGCCACCATCGCCACAACCATCAGGACCGTAGCCACTCCCAAAAACGTCAGCGGATCCGTCGCGCTCACTCCGTACAACAAGCGGGTCATCAATCGCGCCAGTCCGAAGGCCGCTGCCAATCCGAGCGCCGTCCCGATCAGCGCGAGCCTCAGCCCGTTCCCCAGCATAAGCTTCATCACGTACCGCGGCGCGGCGCCGAGCGCCATCCGAATCCCAATCTCATGGGTACGTCGGCTCACCGCGTACGAAATCGCTCCATACAGCCCAACCATCGCCAGCACGAGAGCCAGTCCAGCAAACACCACCAGCAGCAGCGCATTGAACCGCGGCTGCCCTAGCGTGATTCCAATCTGTTGTTCCAGTGTCTTGCCGCTGAACACCATTGCTCCCGCGTTCACGGCGTGCACTTCACTCCGCACCGCAGCCATGAGCGGCCTCGCGTCGCCCTCCGACCGCATCACGATCGTCATCGCTCCCATCGGCAGTTGTGCAACCGGCACATACACCACTGGCCCGCCGGCCTCCCGCAGGCTGCTGGTCCGTACGTCGGCCACCACTCCCACAATCTCCGCCATCTGCGCCGGCGTGTGACTCGTCTCAACATCCGGCTTGAGCCTCTGCCCAATCGGATCCTCATTAGGAAAGTATTGCTTCGCGAACGATTCGCTGATCATTGCTTGCGGGCGGCCCGGTCCTGGTTTCGCTTCCATGAAGTCCTGCCCTTTAATCACTGGAATCCGCATCGCGCGAAAATATCCGTCATCCACTGCCGCCAGATCCGCCCGCGGCGTCTGGTCCGGTTCCAGCGTCTTGCCTCCCACCTCGAAGCGCGTCGTGATTCCAACGCCCGTCAAAAACGGCAAAGGAAACACAGCACTCGTCGAATCCACTCCAGGCAGGGCTCGGACCCGCGTCACCACGTCATTGAGAAACGCCACACGCTGCGAATCGCTGAATCCGTGCGGCTCTTGCACGCTGAACGTCAGCACGTGATTCGGGTCGAACCCCGGATGTGTCTTTTCGAGATGCCACAGCGTCTGGATCAGCAGTCCCGCGCCGAGCACCGTCAGCAGCGACAGCGCCACCTCGGCCACAATCAGCGAATCGCGGAACCTGCTTCGTTCTCCACCCGCACCCGCTCCCTGGACCCGCTCCTTCAACGCGTCTCCCAACTCCATTTTCGAAAGCCGCAAAGCCGGCGCCAGCCCGAACAGCAAGCTCGTCAGCAGCGAAACACCCAACGCGAACCCAAACACAGTTCCATCCAGTTTCACGTTCGTCAGTCGCGGAATATCCTGCGGCCCAATTCGTATCAGCGACACCATCGCCCAGTACGCCGCAGCCAGTCCCAATCCGCCACCAAAAAGCGCCAAGATCAAGCTCTCCGTCAGAAGCTGCCGGACTACCCGCAACCGCGAGGCCCCCAACGCCGTGCGCAGCGCGATCTCCCGCCGCCGGCTCGTTCCCCTCGCCAAAATCAAGTTCGCGACGTTCACGCATGCGATCAGCAGCACCATTCCCACGGCGGCGAACAACACCAACAGCGAATCCCGGCTGTTTTGCACCAGGTCCGCCATCGTCATCACGCCGAGTACGTCCCATCCTTCTGTGTGGTTCTTCGGAAATTGCGCCACCACACGCGCAAAGATGGTGCTGCTTTCCGCGGTTGCCTTGGCCACGCTCACGCCGGGCTTCAGTCGGGTAATCACGTCATACACGGCCACACCGCGCCCCTCGGCCATCGCGCCGTCCGTCGCGATCGTCAACCACACATCCACAGGCTCCGCCGAAATCGGAAAGCTGAATCCCGCCGGCATTACGCCGACGACCGCGTAGTTTTTTCCGTCCAGCGTGACTCCCTGATCCAACACCGACTCGTCAGGTCGAAAATGTTTCTGCCAGAATTCATGGCTGAGGATCGCGACGTCGCCTTTGCCCTGCCGGTCCTCTTCCGCGCGAAAGGTCCTGCCAAACGCCGGGCTCACTCCCAGCAAGCCAATCAGGCTGGCCGAAGCAATCACCCCGTGAACCCGCTCCGGCTCGCCGTGCCCCGAAAACAGAATTCCGCGGTCTTCGCGAAACGCCGCCATCCCGGTAAACACGTCATTCTGATTTCGCAGGTCCAGAAAATCTGGATAACTCATTTCGTCCTGCGTCACGTTTTCTTTGGGATTGAATCTCCACAGATCCATCAGCCGTCCCGGCTCTCGAAACGGCAGCGGCTGCAACAGCACCGTGTTCACCACTGAGAAAATCGCCGTGTTCGTGCCAATTCCCAAGGCCAGCGTCAACACCGCAACGGCCGCAAATCCCGGACTTTTGGCCAACAGCCGTAAGCCGATGCGCACGTCTTGCTTCAGGTGGTCCCACCAAACCCACCGCTTGCCTTCGTAGAATGTTTCTTCCGCGCGCATCACATTTCCAAACGCCTGCCGCGCCGCTGCCCGTGCCTCTTCCTCGCTCATCCCCTGCTCGCGCAGCCGTGCGGTCTCATTCTCCAAATGCGCCCTTATCTCCGCGCTGAAATCACTTCCCTTGCGCTTCCGCCAAAACATGGCTCCCGCCTCCCCACCACTCGCTCACTCGTGCCGCAGCGCTACCATGGGATCCACGCGCATCGCCCAGCGCGCCGGCAACCAGCACGCTGCGATTGCCACCAGCCCAAGCAACGTCGTCACTCCTGCCATCGTCATGGGGTCATTTGCGCGGACGTTGTAAAGCATGCTGGCCATGTATCGCGTCACACCCAAAGCTGCTCCAATTCCCGCCGCCGCTCCCACCGCCACCAGCAGCATTCCTCTCGACACCACCAGCTGCAGCACGTTGCTTCGCTCCGCTCCCAGCGCCATGCGGATTCCCACTTCCTTCGTCCTCCGCGTCACTTCATACGAAAGCAACCCGTACAGTCCGATGCAGGCCAGCACCAGCGCCACCGCGCCGAAAAAACTCGCCAACCGGGTCATCGCTCGCTCTTGAAAAAGCGTCTGCTCCACCTGCTCGGCTTGCGTCCGCACCAGGGATACCGGCAGATTCTTGTCCGCGCGTTGAATCACCTCGCGCACCCGCCCCAGCAGAGCGATTGGATTCCCGGCGGTGCGCAGCTCAAAATTCGCGCTGTGCGCCACCATCGGCAGATACATCATCGGCGCTATTTCCCTCTTCAAGTCGGCATATTTGGTGTTGCCCACCAACCCTACAACCACGTAACCCGGCGCTTGAATTGTCGCCGGCTCGTCGTTTTCAGCTTCGCCGATGTGCCTGCCGACTGGATTTTCGTTCCCCAAAAATCTTCGCGCGAACTCTTCATTGATCATCACCGGCAGCGGCGCCGCCTTAACCACAGGGACTCCGCTACCCGGCGTAGCCGCGGCTTTCTCCGCCGCCTTGATCGCCGCACTCGTGGCCGCCGCGGACACAAAATCTTCCGGCTGGAAGGTTCGCCCCGCCATCACCGGAATGTGCATCGTCGAAAAAAAATCCATCCCGATCGATAGCTTCGCCGTATTCACGTTGGACTTCGGCGGCGCGCCATCCAGATGCACATCCCCGCCGGTCCAGCTTTGGCTCAACAGTGCGTCTTCCGAATAGCTCGCCGAGATCACTCCCGGCAGCGCCGCAAGTTGCTCCTGCAGATTTCGGTAGAGCTGAGCGGTTTGCTGATTGTTATATCCGGCGATGGCCGGAGCGAGCCCGAAAAGCAGGATGTTCCGCGTGTCAAAGCCCGGATTCAGCTCGTGAAGATTGTGTAGCGTCCGCTCCAGCAATCCCGCTCCAGCCAGCACCACGATGGACAATCCCACCTGCGCCACTACCAGCGCATCCCCTAGCCGGAATCGCCTCGCCATGCGCGTTCTTCTCCGCAGGAACACTTCGTCTCCTTTCAGGCCCGCGGTCACCTCCGCGCGAGCCCCGTTCCGCGCCGGCGCCAGCCCAAACAGAATCCCCGTCGCGAACGTCACCGCAATCGTGAACGCCAGCACGCGCCAGTCCGGTCCAACCACGAACGGAAATTCTGCATCGAACCCGCCCGCAATCAGTTTCGTGATGGCTCCCACGATCCACGTCGCCACCAGCGTTCCCAGCGCCCCTCCCGCGATCGAGAGCATCACGCTTTCCGTTAGCAGTTGCCTGATGATCCGCTTCCGGCCTGCCCCCAACGCCAGCCGCACGGCCATTTCTTTCTGCCGCTTCGCCGAACCCGCCAGCATCAACCCGGCAACATTGGCGCACGCAATCAACAACACAAGCCCGACCGCCGCCATCATCAAATAAATCATCGGAGCGATCTGGTTGCTCTCTCCGTTCAAGCCCTGCCGGGCCCACTCCAGCTTTATGGCCGGGTTGTCCTCTTCTTTCGACAGCGGCTTGGCTCCGTGCAGCACTTCATTCCGGAACAGCAACGTCGCTTCCTCTTGCGCCTGGGCCAGCGAAACATCCGGCTTCAGCCTCGCCACCATCACCACCCACCAGATCTCGGGATCGACGTATCGGTCTGCCGTACCCCAATGCTCCGACTTGATTCGGTCAGAAAGAGCGAAGGGCAGAAAAAGATCCTGCGTCTTTCCAGGGGTCAAGCCGGTGAACTCCGGCGGCGTCACTCCCACAATCGTCACTGTCGTGTTGTTGTTCAGCTGTACCGTCCGGCCAATGGAGGTGCGGTCGCCTGCAAATGCGCGTCGCCAGTAGCTGTAGCTCAAAACGATCGCCGGTGGAGCGGCCCGCGACTCGTCTCCCCGACCCAGCGGCCGGCCAAGGGCCATGTTCAAACTCAGCGTCGAGAAGTAATCCCCCGATACGAACTCACCAGTCACAATGTTCGGCGGCCCGTTTCCGCTCAAAACCATGTCCAGCGGCCCCGCGAACGCCGTTATCCCGCTGAAGCTCCTGGACTGTGCCCGCACCGTTTCAAAGAAGGGTCCCGAGAATGAGCAATCAATCACGTGCTCGTCGCAATCTCCGTACCCGCTGTGCCCCTGGTATTTTGGCCTTTCGTGCGCCGTCCACTTGAACACCACGAGTTGCTGAGGCGCCGCCACCGGTAGGGCGCGCAGGAGCACTCCATCCACCAGGCTGAAAATCGCCGTATTCGCACCAATGCCCAGCGCCAGCGTCATTACAGCCACCACCGTAAACCCAGGGCTCTTCGCCAACATCCGCAGGCCAAACCGCACGTCCTGCTTCAGCTGGTCCCACCACATCCATCGTCCCGCTTCGTAAAACCGTTCCTCCGCCTTCATCACGTTTCCGAACGCTCGTCGCGCCGCCGCTCGCGCGTCGCCCTCGCTCATCCCTTGCTCGCGCAAGCGCTCAGTCTCGCTCCCCAGGTGCGCCTCGATCTCCGCGTTGAAGTCGCTCCCCGTGCGCTTTCGCCAAAACATGGCTCAACTCCCCTTCGCTTCGGAACCCAGAATTCGCCCGATCGCCGTCGCCAGCCGTTTCCACTTCGTCGTCTCGCGCACCAATTGCTTCCGCCCGGCCGCGGTCAGCGAATAGAACCGCGCCTTCCGGTTATTCGACGATGTTCCCCACTTCGCCGAAATCCAGCCCTTCTCTTCCAGCCGCTGCAGCGCCGGGTACAACGCTCCATGCTCCACCAGCAGCTCTTCTTCCGACGTCTGTTGGATCGCGCGCGCGATTCCTTGCCCGTGCTGCGCTCCGAAAATCAGCGTGCGCAGGATCAACAGGTCCAGCGTTCCTTGCAACAGTTCCAGCCGTTCGCGTTCTTCTTGGGTAGACATTTCACCCGAGTATCCTCTTGCTTGGGTAACCTGTCAACCCATAACCTCGGGCATTTCCCCCTCGAAAATCAGCTTTTCTTGGTAGGGTTGCCTCGCCGGCACAAAATTTTTCCCGCCAAAAAGTGCAACTAATGGGCTTCTGCCGGCGTCATCTTAGTGAGTGGTCTGCAGCCGAGTTCTGCTGGCCAGGTTTCCCCCAGCGTAGTCCGCCCGGTTGAGTTTCCCAGCTAATTTCTCTTGGAGGTCCGTCGTATGCGTTTCTTCAAACCATTGCAAATCACAGTTTGTACCGCCTTGCTCTGTCTCGCGCTTGTTCCCGCTGTCAAGGCCAGCGACTGGGACAAGAAGACCGTCGTCACTTTCGATGACGCCGTGCAGGTTCCCGGTCAGATTCTTCCCCCTGGCACATACGTCTTCAAGCTCCTCAACAGTCCGGCGAGCCGCGACATAGTCCAAATCTTCAACGCCGATGAAACTCAGTTGATCACCACCGTCATGGCCATACCAGAGATCCGCCCCTAACACGACCGATGAGCCGGTTTTCGAACTCGACCAGCCCGCCAGCGATTCACCACAGGCCGTGCTCTCCTGGTTCTATCCTGGCCAAACCACCGGTCTCCAGTTCATCTATCCTGGAAGCGAATTCCCGCCGTCCGAGTGAGCAACTGACGGTCGGCGTTACAAGCCACGCGATTCAAACGAGAAGGGGCTCGGGCCGGAAGGCACGGGCCTTTCTATTTCCGTCTCGCTCGAATGGACAGCCCGAGAATGCGGTAGAATTCGCTCGGAAGTTGCCCGCGCGGTTTAGAAAAAATGGCAGCCGGCATTAAGCGGTGGTCTAGCACATGAAACGATTTCTCTTCCTCGGCCTCCTCGGCCTCTTCGCAACGGCCGATTCGAATCCCGGGCAGGAACAACCCATGAATCCCTACGAGGCTTCGGCGCGCGCCATCCTCGCCGATCTGGCCGCCGGAAATTTCGATAAGGTCGTCGCCCGCTATGACGAGGCCATGGCCGCTGCTCTTCCTCTCGATAAACTCACCGCCAGCTGGAACGGGCTCGTCGCCCAGGTGGGGGCATTTCAGTCCATCACGAAAGTCGAGCTCGAAGAAACTGGCCCTTACCACATCGTCTACGTCACCTGCGCCTTCGAAAAGATACCGCTCACGCTGCAAATGACCTTCAATGGGAAGGGCCAGTTCGCCGGATTTCGTTCCGTCGCGCCTCGCTCCGGCGCACCCTGGAAAGCGCCTGACTACACGAAGCCCAACACTTTCGACGAGCGCTCCATCACGATTCACAGCGGCCGCTGGGACCTTCCCGGCTCGCTCACTATTCCCAAGGGCCACGGCCCTTTTCCTGCCCTCGTTCTCGTTCACGGCTCCGGCCCCAACGATCAAGACGAAACCATCGGCCCCAACAAAACTTTCAAAGATCTCGCTTTCGGCCTCTCCAGCCGCGGCATCGCAGTCCTTCGTTACAACAAGCGCACGCATCAATACGGCGCGAAGAGCTCCGACGATACCAACGCATTCACCGTCAAGGACGAAGTCATTGACGACGCTCGCGCTGCCGTCGCTCTCCTCGCTTCGTCTCCCGACATCAACCCCAAGCGCATCTATCTCGCCGGTCACAGCCTCGGTGCTTATCTCGGCCCGCGCATTGCCGATGGCGATCCGCAAATCGCCGGCCTGATTTTGATGGCCGGCAACACGCGGCCAATCGAAGATCTTGTCGTCGAACAGGTTCGTTACCAAGCCGATCAGGAAGGTCCCATCACGCCAGAAGCTCAGAAAGTCATCGATTCTGCCGAGCAATCCGCCAAGGAATTTCGCAATCCCGACCTTAAGCCCGGCATGACTGTCCACCTTCTCGGCGTCGAAATTCCTGCGAGCTACGTCCTGGATCTTCGCAACTACCATCCCGCCGATCTCGCCGCCACGCTCAAAATCCCCATCCTCGTGATGCAGGGCGGCCGCGACTATCAAGTCCGCCAGGCCGATTTCGATGGCTGGAAAAAAACGCTCGGGAGTAAGCCAAACGCGACGTTCAAACCGTATTCGGACTTGAACCACCTCTTCATGTCCGGAACCGGTCCGTCTACGCCTTCGGAATACCTGAAACCCGCCCACGTCCCGGAAATCGTCATTTCCGATATCGCCGCCTGGATCGCGGCGCAAGCTCCCGCTTCAAAGTAGCTCTACGCCGCACCAACTCACTTTTGCTCCACCGTTCGCATTTCGTCATATCATCCTGAACGCTAAGTTCCGCGAAGCGCCCTGTGCTGTTGCAAAGTGAGGCTCCTATGATTCGAATCCTGTCCAGCCGCCGTTTTCTCGCCGCCTACTCCGGGTTTCTCACGATTTTGTTTGCGCTTGCCGTCGTTTACGGCTTCGCCCGCGCCGATTCTAAATCCTACTTCGACGAAATCACCGTCCATCGCATCAACGTCGTCGAGCCCGACGGCACCATCCGCCTCATCCTGACCAACAAGGCCAGCTCGCCCGGCATCTACATCAAGAACAAGGAATATCCGCATCCCCACAATCGCAAAGACGCGGGCTTCCTCTTTTTCGACGACGAGGGAACCGAAGACGGCGGCCTCAGCTACGGCATTGCTAAAGATCAGAACGGCCGCGTCCTCGGCAGCGACGGACATCTCAGCTTTGACCAGTATATGCAGGATCAGATTTTCACGATTGATGCCGGCCGTGACGGCGACAAGAAATTTTCTCTGCTTCGCATGGACGACCGCGGCGATTACTCCATCATGGAAGCGCTCGACGCGCTCAATCGCATTTCAAAACTTCCCGAGGATCAGCGCCAGGCCGAACTCAAAAAATTTGTCGAAACGCATCCCGGCGATCATCCGCGCGTCGTTCTCGGTCGCGCCCGCGATGGCGGCTCCGTTCTTCAGTTGAAGGACACCGAGGGTCGCGACCGCCTCGTCCTCCGCGTGGCCCCCGACGGCACTCCCAAACTCCAATTCCTCGACGCCGCGGGCAAAGTCATCTCCGAACTTCCGCAGCCGCCCGCGAACCCGGCTGCGCATCCGTAGCTAACTCCGCCGCTCGTGATCTATTCCTGCCGCAACGCCAAGATCGGATCGACGCGCATCGCCCGCCGCGCCGGCACCGCGCACGCCGCAATCGCTACCATCGCCAGCACAGCCATCACCGTCGCCAGCACCAGCGGATCGAGTGGTCTCACGCCATAAATTTCGCTGGCCACCGCCTTTTGCATCAGCACCGACCCGACGATTCCCAGCACCAAGCCAATAACCACCAGCTGAAATCCTTCGCGCAGCACCAAACGAAGAATCTTCCCGCGCGTACTCCCCAGCGCCACGCGAATCCCAATTTCCCTCGTCCTTTGCGCCACCAGATACGCCACGACGCCGTAGATTCCCAGCATCGCCAGGAATAGCGCCACTCCGCCGAACGCATTTGCCAATACCATCGAGGTCCGCCGCGACGCCAGCGACAAATCAATAATGTCCGACATCGAACGCACGTTGAACACCGCCAAATCCGGATCGAGCTTCAAAATCTCCATCCGCACCGCGCGTACCGCCGAATCCCCGTCGCCGCTGGTCTTCAGCGCCAGCGTGAACGATCGCGCCGGATCCTGCGAATTCGGCAAGTAGTACGCGCCCACCGTCGCGCCGCTTCCATCAAGATTTTCGTAGCGCAAACTTCGCGAAACGCCGACAACCGTCATCCATACGGTGTGCTCGTCGGTCTTCAGCAAATTATTGGGGTCGCTCGGAAAATACATGCGGTGGCCGAGCGGATCCTGATTCGGCCAGAAATGCTGCGCCAGCCGCTCATCAATAATGATCGTTCGCGGCGCCGTTTCGTTGTCGCGCTCCTCAAATGCGCGTCCGCGCACCATCGGGATTCCCATGGCCTCAAAGTATCCGGGCGTAACAACGATCCTCAGCGGCGAAATCAGCGATTCTCCCGGCCTCATCTGGTAGCCTTCAGCCAGAATTACGCTGGCGTTGTGATCCCCGCTCAGCGGAATGGCTTCCGTCGCGCCCGCAGCAATCACTCCTGGAATCCCGCGCACCGCAGGAAGGGCTCGGTTCATGAATGCGCGCTGCATCTGATCGTCCGCGTATTTCGCCGCAGGTAGCGACACCGACGCCGTCACCACGCCTTGCGGCCTGAAACCCGGGTCCACTTGCAGCAGTCTTCGGAAACTCGCCAGAAACAGCGCCGCGCCCATCAGCAGAGCGAACGCAAATCCGATCTGCGTCGCGACCAGCAATTGCCGCACGGCCTTCGACTTCTTCCCGGTTGTCCCCGTGCGGCTATCTTCATGCAGCGCATCGTTGATCCCTATCTTCGATACGCCCGCGATCGGGAAAAACCCCACAAACAATCCCGCCAGCACAGCCAGCGCCAGCGAAACCACAACCACCACAAAGTTCATGTGCACTTCGCCGGCCCGCGGCATCTTGTCCAGCCCAATCACGCCGAGCATTTTCAAAAGCCCCGCGCCGAGCGCAATTCCGCCGATCCCACCCAGCAGCGCCAACCCGAGATTTTCCAGCACCAGTTGGCGCATCAACTGCGTTCGTCCCGCTCCCAGAGCAATCCGCGTCGCCATTTCCTTCCGTCGCAGCGCCAGCCGCGTCAACGCCAGATTCGCCACGTTCAGCCCGCCGATCAACAGCACCAGAAACGCCCCGCCCCAAAGCAAGTATAGCGTCCGCTTCACCCCGCCGGTCACCATCTCCTGCAACCGCTTCACTTCCGTGTGAAATCCCGCGTTGATCAAAATCTCTTTGAACTCCGGAAATCGCTCGAGGTTTTCACGGTTCAACGCATCGACCTGTTGCTGCGCCTGTACCATCGTCGCGCCCGGCTTCAGCCTTCCGATGTCATCCCAGTTGTTGCTGTGATGCACCGTCTTCTCTTCCGCCGTGAAGGCAACCGGCAGCCACAAGCGAACTTCCGGATCGACAAAATCGAAATTCGGCGGCATCACTCCCACAATCGTATACGGCTGCCCACTGATGCGCAGGTCCTTGCCAATCGCGGAGCGCTCTCCCGCATACAACTGCTTCCAAAGCCCATCACTAAGAATTACCACGTGCTCGTGCCCGATTTCTCCTTCATCTTCTCCGAACGGCCGCCCAATCGCCGGCGCCGCGCGCAACACATGGAACCAAGACGGCGTCACCTGCATCCCGTGAATCCTTTGCGGCACCCCATTCAGCTCGACGGTCTGATCCCGCTCGCGAAACAGTGCCTGGCTCTCAAACACCGTCATTTCCCGCAGCCGGTCATAGTAATCGCCGGAGCTGCTCTGATTCCCTCCGACTGCTCCGGCCTTCGGGTATTGGTTGGCCATCAGCAAAATGGAGTTCGCGTCCGGCACGGGCAACGGCTGCAGCACCACCGAATTCACAATCGCAAAAAGCGCCGTGTTCGCCCCAATACAAACCGCAAACGTCAGGACAAACGTCAGCGCAAATCCCTTCGCCCGCCACAGCGACCGCACCGCATATTTCACGTCCCGCAAAAATCCATCCATAGCCCTTACCTCCCTGCCGAATCATCGCCAGCGCGTGCTCCACCGTCGCCATTCGGGCGCACGCGCACCTGCTATCCATACGCTAAAACGCGGCCAAACGTTCCCCGTTTCGCCTCATTTCTCCGACAATTTCTTCGCGTACTGCTCCCGCTGCTTCGCTTGAATCGCCGCCGCAATCGCCCGTTCTTTCTTTCCTTCTTCCGTCTTGCCCAGCGTCACCAGCGCATTCCCGAGGTGGTAGTGCGCCTCCAGATAGTCCGGATCAATCTTGATCGCCTTCCGCAATGGCTCAATCGCGTTCGCCGCCTCGCCCATTTTGTTCTCCGTCTTCCCCAGCCCAAAGAGCGCCTCTTTGTACTGCGGATTCACCTGAACCGCCGCCACGAAAAGCGCTCGCGCCTCGTCGAACTTGCTCTCCTCCAGCGCGATCTCTCCCAGCAAACAATTCGACACTGGATCAGTCGGAAATCGCTTCAACTCTTCCTGAAGCTCCGCCTTCGCCCCTTCCACATTGTGTTGTCTCCAATAAACCTGGCCCAGGCCCGAATGCACTCCCGGAAAATCCGGATTCGCTTTTTCCGCCGCCTGATATTCCTCGACCGCCTTGCTCTCCTGAAACATTTTGTCGTACGCCGTTCCCATCATCGCGTGCGCCTCGGCCGAGTTCGCATCAATCGCCATGATCCGCCCAAAAACGTCCGTTACGCTCTTATAGTCTTCATTCCTCAGGTACGCCTGCCCCTCTGTAAGAGTTGCAAAGAAAGTACTTGGGGAAAAGGAAAAGGGGTTAAAGGTGGAAAGTTTAAAGTTGAAGGGAGAAAAATCGAAGAGGCAGTTGACCCTTCGGATGCGCTCAGGGCAGGTGGTCGATAGTTCCAAGTGATAGGAGAAGGAACGAGAGCGGAAGAAGATAACGCGGAGACGCCCGACCGGGTCGGTAAACTCCGGGCACAGAGGTGGCACTGAGACGATGGGGTCGTCGGGAAGGGCAGCGTCTCACACTCGCAAGGTATGGTAGCATGTAAATTACTGATTGTCAATAGCGTTATAAGTTACTGAGTTGGCATTCGAATGAGGGTGACGGAAGTCGAGGCGTTTGAGGGAGTTGGGCGGGGAGTGATCGGTATGCTGCGGCTGTGGAAATGTGTGGAAAAGTGGGAGAGGAAGTGAGCAGTGGGTAGTGGGCGGTGAGTGGAAAGACGCTAGGGGTAGGGGAGTCACCCACCGTTTGCAAGAAACAAAATCGCAAACGATGGGCCACCCCAGAGTCAAGGCGCTGCCAGACTGACCGGATCGAGTTGAAAGTTTAAGTTTGAAAGTTCAAGGCGGAATCCGCACCCTTGAAGCCCACATAGGCTGCGGCACCCGGCAGATCGCGACGAGAACATCAGGATTATCAGCGCGCGAAAGGCGACGGCACGCGAGCGAGAACACTATGAAGAAAAAAACTGAGAAACGAGTTCGGGGGGACGAACTACGACGAGAGTACGACCTGTTTAGACTTGGGGTTCAGAGTAAAGGCGCTGCCACCCGCCTGTTTTCTTGACGGCAAGTAACCGGTCTATCTAGAATCGCGCCATGCCACGAAAAGTCATCCTTGGATTCGGAATCAGCCTTGACGGTTATATTGCGCGGCGCAATGGCGACCTCGATTTTCTGGTCATCGACAAAGAAGGTGAAGCACTGATGGCAGACTTCTTCTCCAAGATCGATACCACGATCATGGGCCGCAAAACCGCAGCCGCAACGGCGAAATTGCGCGAGAGTGGAGAGATGCCTGAAACGCCGGGCATGGCGAATTACGTAGTCTCCCGGCGATGGAAGCCGGGCAAGCGCGAGGGATTCGAAGTGGTGAGCGGATCTCTGACAGCCTTTGTGAAAAAGCTAAAACGCCGCTCAGGGAAAGACATCTACCTGGGAGGTGGGGGCGAACTATGCCGCAGTTTCCTGCAAGAGGACTTGGTGGACGAACTCTACATCGGCGTTGGTCCCATTCTATTGGGCGATGGTATCCCCGGCTTCCCCGGCAAGTTCCCGCAGCGCGACTTCCGGCTGACAGAATGCAAGGCCTACTCGAATGGATCGGTTGGGCTGCGCTATGAACGGATTCGGACAAAGATGAGCCGATAAGCGAGCCCTGATGGGTGTGGAATTGGGGACACTGTCCACTGGTTCCAAGGAAAAGTCGAAGTCCACGTATGAAAGCGATATGTGGGGCACTCGGCCGGGTAGGGATGCCGCACGATTTCTTTTCTCAACTTTTCTCAACTAACTGATATCCAAGTACTTCGTGAACTTTTTCTTTGCCCCAAAGCCAACAAGCCGATCCGTGAACCAAGTGGTCTGTGTGCCTATTTCGTTCACGATTTTCTGGTTGTCGTAGCCTTGCGGTACGGGCTGTGTAAAGTCCCGAAACTGTACATTGGCTAACCTAAGCTTTGCCGCGCGCGTAGATATTTCGTCGATACTGCTAACGATTACAGAGTGAAACTGCTTTTTAACGAAATCCTCCCTCCTCGCCTTGCCGAGTAGCTTACCGGAGCTGCGAACTGCCGCTACGATCATGGCGCGTTTCATTCAGCAAAACAAAGAAACGTGTCTCGCACTGAGCCAGCGCCTTAAGAAGAAGTAGTAGCCCCTCCGCAAACTAGCTCAACGAAAGGAACCTGCATTTGAGAAAAAGCGGGGAAGAAACAGAAAGAGAGAAATCGGGGACAGACGGATTTCCCGATTTCCCAGCAGGAGTCGCTGCGGCATGATTCCTTGTTAGAATGGCGGCGTTGATCTGCATAGCGATCCTCAAGAAGAGGGGCAATCAGCCGTCCAGGCGCTGATATTGCCTTCCTGGGTTCCCGGCGGGATTTCGGCAAGGAGAGAACGACCATGGCAGGATAATCACAAGCGGTGCATTCCGGCGAGCAATCCGTGGTCATTCGCCGACCCTCTGCGGCGGACGCCGAAGTGTGCGGAAGAATTTGTTTCGAGGCGTTTACCGCGCTCGCCAATCGCCACAATTTTCCTCCTGACTTTCCGATGCTAGAGGTTTCCATTGGAGTGCTCTCGACGATGTTCTCGCACACGGGGTTTCATTGCGTGGTGGCTGAACAGGACGGGAAAATCGTCGGTAGCAACTGTTTGGATGAGAGGACACCGATTGCCGGTGTTGGCCCGGTCACGGTGGACGCGTCGGCGCAGAATCGCGCGGTGGGGCGCGCGTTGATGCAGGCAGTGCTTAGACGCGCCGCGGAACGGAAATTTGCAGGGGTAAGGCTAGTGCAGGCGGCATACCACAATCGGTCGCTGTCGCTGTATGCGAAGCTTGGTTTCGTTGTGCGCGAGCCGCTTTCTTGCATGCAGGGGCCAGCGATAAAGAAAATGCTGCCGGGTATTGGATTAGGCCTGCAGTGGCTGGAGACCTCGCAGCTTGCAACGACTTTATGTTTGAGAGTCCACGGCCACGAACGTGGGGGCCGAGGTGCAGGATTCGATTCAGCATGGCACGGCAACTGTCGCCGAGCGCGATGGGCGCGTGAGTGCGTATGGCCTCTTCGATGGCGTTTTCCGGGCACGCGGTTGGCGAGACGAACGAAGATTTGAAGGCCTTGATTGCTGCAGCGGCGGCATTTCAAGGGCCGGGCATTCTCGTCCCTAGCCGCAATGCTGAATTGTTTCGTTGGTGTCTCGAGAGTGGGCTTCACGTCGTGCAGCCGTTGACATTGATGACGATGGGACTTTACAACCAACCGGCGGGAGCTTATTTTCCTTCTATTGTGTTTTGAGGAAGGCGAGTCATGTGGTGGTATGGATATCTGGCTTTTTTCTTCGGAGGCGGTTGCACCTGCCGCAGACGAAGTGCGGAACGGCGTTCCAGGAAAACACCCCTAAAACGCGCACCCTTAAGACCAAAAAGTGCGGCAGCCGGCGGATATAGTTCTTGAACGGAATACTTACGTGAGCCGGGCATGCCTCACGTCATCGCGGGCGATGGTCATTACGCCGATACTCGCCGAGGAGATCAGCGAGAATCCATGCTGCTCCAGCAATCGCAAAGGTCTCGGCGGTTTCGCTCCAATTCGTATGACTGCGGGGAGCCGAAAGAAGCAACGGTACCCACACGATTAGCCCAAAGATCAGGAGCATCATTGTCAGCAGGCGAGCGGCGAGAAGTGCCATTCGATTGGTAAGAAAAGCCACAGCCGCGAGTGAGAAGAAAACAGTCGTCGCTACCGCCCAAAACATCTGACTTGGCGGAATCCACTTCGGAACAAGACTGGCGGTAGGGTGAAGATAAAACGCCTGTTCGAGCGTAAAGGAAGCGGCGCAGAGGCCCACAAGAATGCGGCCGATCCGATTGAGCGTTTCCGGTGACCATGCCGATGACAAGCGCGCATAAACGATCGCCGCTCCGGTCAGGAGAGAGAACTGCTCGAAGAAGTTGCCCCAGCTATTGTAGATCTTCGGCGCGGCGAGGATTCCTGGCACGCACTGTAGGGCGAAAACAAGATAAACCGCACCCAGGACGGCTGCGCCCGCTTTCGCGGTCCGACGGAACTGAATCGCAGCGCCGCCGAAAATCAGGGCAGCGGCGGCGGCGTAGACAAGGTAACGCGGTTGATGCCAGCCGTTGTAGTCGGGCCAGGCCAGCGTGATGAGGCCAAAGGCCAAAGCCGCAACTCCAAACACATGACGGCCGAGGTTCGAACTGGGCGTTAATACGGTCATTTGTTTTCACTCCCGATCGCGCAGGTTTGTCACGATGCGGGAGAGCCGATTCGTCGGCGTTCATTTGAGCAACCAGAGGATGTTAAACGATGCGCCGAGCTCTATACAACGGGCTTTATACAACGAGATGGATCAAGGGCGTAGTGCCAGATTGCTGATTGCAGCGCTTCTGACACGGAATGCGCCATAACTGATTAACGCGGGCAAGTGGTGAAAGGCCGGCCAAGAGTCAACGCAGTGCCAGCAGCCGGGGTCTCCGCGAGGGCTTTCCGAGATAAAAGACGACGGCCGCCGTTGTCCTGACCCCCGAACCACGAGCGAAGAATCGTAGAACGAAGTTCTCAAATAGTCCGCACCCGTGCGAATGGCCATGGAATCTGTCGCCCAGTACTCAACGCCGCCGCCAACTGCCCAGGCGTAGCCAGTCGACCATCCCCGAGCAAGATGGTCCCGTCATTCGTAAGAACCGGACCACTCACTTTGGCGCCCCCGATGAGCGCATAAACGTAAGTATCAAACGTGCACCGTGTGATGAAAAACGGGACCCGCGAGGTAAGTAAAGACAGCACTATTCCGCCTCATACCCCGTACGTTGGAGGTTCGCGCATACCCGCATCAGTCGTTATACCCAGTCGAGAAAAATTGCTCGTGAAGCTGGCATCCCGGGTTGACTTACGTAGTAGCCCACTCCGATTTGTACAGTCTTGCTCTTGGCTGTCGCGATCGGAGTTCTGCTCCTATGGGTTTTACGGGCCTCATGGGGGCGAGCGGAGTTTCGGCACTTGCGGCGGCGGGAGCGTTGCCACTTCCGCCGGCGATTGAGGATTGCGCTGAAGCAGGTGCAGTGCACAGCAGGAAATAAATCAATGCGGGGAAGAGGATCTTCATGGAGAAAAGCACCGCCCTTCAGTTCTGTGGGGCGGGGGCACTGCGTTTGTCATAGGTCTTAGCCGGCAACTTTGTGATGCGACAAAAACATAAGCGCGCAATCGCGCCTCATGTCACGCGGGCGCTTAGCGAATTCAGGACAAAGGCGTGGACGTGGCTCACGACCGAGCCATATTCCTGTGTGCAGGCCGATCGGAACGGCTGGCTCTTGTAGAATCGCGTGTCGCCGATGAAGAAATCCCACCAGGCGCCGGATGACCATCCAGTGGCGAATCCTAAAGACTACTATTGCACAATCAGCGGAGATGATTTGGCGGATGAGCCTCGGCCTAAGAAAGAATAGAAAAGCAATTTAGGAAGACTCCCCTTACTCCTTGAATTTTTTGCTGGGAGTGGCTTGTTTTTGGTTTTGGAGTTCGATGATGTCGGCGCGGGTGTCGGAGGAGCCGAGGAGCCAGTGAGCGAAGAAATCGCCGCGGGCCATATCGACATAACTGACAATGGGCATGTAGGAATGGCGCATGCCGGGATAGATTTGGATTTCGAAGCGCTTGTCGGCTTTGATGAGGGCGTTGGCGACGCGCATGGTGTTGACCATACTTACGTTTTCGTCCATGTCGCCGGTGGTGAGCATGAGGTGGCCTTTTAGATTTTTGGCGAGGTCGGAATTCTTGTCGATTTCGTAGATGAATTTTTCGGTGCCGTCTTTGAGCATTTCTTCGCGGACGCCGTGGTATTTCTCGCTCCAGTCGCGGTTGTAGACGTTGTTGTCATGATTGCCGGATTCGGACCAGCCGGCTTTGTAGAAATCGGGATATTGTAGGAGAGCGGCGGCGGTCATGAATCCGCCGCCAGAGTGGCCCCACATGCCGACGCGCGCGAGATCGACGTACGGGTGGATGGCGGCGAGGCGCTCGGCGGCAACTTTTTTGTCGGCGAGGCCGTAGTCGCGGAGATTGCCGTAGCCGTAGCTGTCATACCATTTGTTGCGCTGGGGGCTGCCACCGCGCGCGCCAACTTCGATGACGATGAAACCGAGCTGCGAGAGCGGGACGTTGGGACCCTTGGGTGAAAAGGTCTTGTTCACGCTTTCGGTTTGCGGGCCGGGGTAGACGAACTCGATCAGCGGATATTTGCGGGCGGGATCGAAATCAAAGGGCTTGTACATGACACCGAAGAGATCGGTGATGCCGTCTTCGGCTTTGACTTTGAAAACCTCGGGAAATTTGAAACCGGCGTCGAGCAATTGAGAGACGTCGGTGGTTTCGAGGTCGAGGAGCTGGGCTCCTTGCGCATCGAGAAGAACGGATTTTGGCGCGGTGTCGACGCGCGAATAGGTGTCAGCAAAATATTTGCCGGAGTCTGGCGCGCTGACGGCGTGAGAAAAATTGCCGGGAGTGAGTGATTGCAGGCTGGTGCCATCCAAGCCGACGCGATAGAGATGCGTGTAGTAGGGATCTTCGCCATGCTCGCGGCCGTTGGCGGTGAAGTAGAGGGTGCGCGATTTTTCTTCGAGAGAAATGATCTGATCGGTGACGTACTCGCCGGATGTGATTTGGTTTTTAAGCTTACCGGCGGAATCGAAGAGGTAATAGTGCCCCCAGCCGTCGCGTTCGGACCACCAGATGAGTTCCTGGCCGTTGCCGGTGAGGCGAAGCGGCTTGGTGCTGAGCCAGACGTTGGAGCGTTCTTCGACGAGCGTTTTTGGGGTGCCTGTGGCGGTGTCGGCGATGCAAACGTCGACCTTGCGAAAATCGCGGTTGATGCTAGTGAAGTAGAGCTTGTCGGACGTGTCGGAGAGCCAGCGGGGGCTGACGCGCGTGAGGGGCATTTGGCCGCCCTCCTGCGTGCCTTCCTGTTCCTGGCGAAGCTCTTCGCGATCGCGCTCGGTGACCGGGGCGTCGGAGATACGGAGCTGCTGTTCAGAAAAGTTCTTGGCTTGCACGACGACGCGCTGTTTCGAGGCGACGTCCAGAATCTCAAGTTGAGAGCCTGGCACGATGTCCTCGCCGGGGAGCGGATAGGGATAGGCTTCGAGCGTGGGGCGGGGATTCGCGAGCGAATGGATGACCCAAAAGTCGGGGACTTTGCGAAAGTCGTCACGGGTGACGGCAAACTTTTTTGAGTCTTTGGACCAGTGGATGGTGATGGCAGGAGCACGGATGCCGGCTTTGTTTGTGTCGCCCTTGTCTTCCTTTTTGAGCTCGTCTTCTTGTTCGGGCAGCATGCGGCGGGCGTAGCCAAATCTTTCGACGCCGTCGGTGGTGAGCTGGGTCTCGACGACGTTAGCGTCGCCGGCTTTTTTCAGGGCTTTGGCGTAGTTGTCAGCGTCCACCATGTAGAGATTCTGGCCGCGAGCGAAGACCACGATTGTTTCGTCGGGAGAAACGGAGGCCCACAGGGGTTTCTTGCGCATGGGCTCAACATTATCGAGGCGCGTGACTTTTGCGGTGGCGAGATCGTATTCGAACGCGAGAATGCGCGGTTCTTCGGGCGCTTCCGGAGATTGGCCTGGACGCGCGGCGCGCTGGCCCTGTTGCTCGGTTTGCTTGTCTTCTTTCTGCTTGTCTTCGTTCTGCTTGATTTCGCTTTCGTTGCCTTGCTGGCTGCCGTCGTCCTGGGATTTTTTCGCGGGCTCGTTGGGAACGACGCCGTCTTTGCGAATTTCCACTTCGAAGCGCATGCGAGTGTCTTTGTCAACGAGCCTTAAGCGCTTGATAGGGAGGTGTTGCGAGTCGTACGGGAAATTGGTGAGCGTTGAGAGAGCGGCGGCGATCTTGGCATTGTCCCAGAGAAAAGACTTGGATTTTTTGAGAGGGTCGACGATGTAATACTTCGTGCCGTCGGTGGTGCGGTAGCTGTACCAGAATCTGTCGGAGTGCGTGAACCAGTGCGGCGTGACGGCGAGGTCGAAGACGAGTTGATTCACGCTGGCAGGGAGGAAACGGGCTTCGAGAGCGTAGTTCGGAGTGGTAATTGGGGCAGGGGACGCAGACGCTGCAGCGTCGGAGGACGCAGCGGCGGGCGCCGCGTTTTCCGAACGGCCCGTGGTTTGCGCGCTGAGGCTCACCACGAAGATCGCCGAAGAAATGAGCAGCGCCGGTGCGTCCCAACGGACCCAGCAGGGATATCTAAACGACAAGGATTTCCTAGCAGTCGCCGATTTCATGGATGGGCTTCCTCCAATTTGTTTGGTGAGTCGTGCTCAGGCTACCTACCCCACGGGCGGCGCATTATAAACCAAATGCAAGAGACATTCTCAATACGACTGCATACGGGCTAATCGAAGGACGTGAACGAGTGGAGAAGCGTTTCGGCGGATTGGCAGGGGCCCGGCACACAAATACCGGCGTGGAAAAATGCGGCTACTCTTGAGTGTTTAGATATTGGTGTGGGCTTCTCGAATCTAGCTGAGGGCGTGTCTGAGACGCTTGCTGGTCTTTGCCAGTTGGCGCTTAAGGGCGTCGACCTGCTTTGTAATATCTTGAAGCTCTTTTTTGGCAAGCGTTCCAGCCCGGACGACTTGATGAGCTTTGCGGTCCGCTTTGCCCAACGCACCCCCGATTTTCGCTGCGACTTGATTGAACTTGCTCTTCTTAGCCATTCGCGACTCCTTAAATAAATACAGCACTTGGGTCCACAACCATCGTATACCTAAGATGAATTTTGGAGGTAGGAAGATACGGAGAAGAATCAACCCGCGAGAATTGACGAACCGTTCCCATCACAAGGCATGGAATGGAACGGTCTATTTGCTTGCGGCGCCGAAAGAGAGCGGGCCGAGTTCGGTGCGCGTTTGCATGACGCGGAGAATGGAATCGCGCGAGACCATGCCGATGATTTGGGCGGCGCCGTCATCGGAGCCTGAGACGATGGGCATTTGGTTGATATCAGCGGAGAGCAGGCGTTCGAGGAGGCCGAGGAGCGGCTCGTCGGGAGTGGCCCAAAGGATGCGCTCGCGGGGAATCATTACGGCTTGGACCGAGTTGTGAGCCCATTCGTCGCGTGGAACGGAATTGAGCGTGTGGACATTCATCATGCCGACGAGCCGATCGTCGGTGATGACAAGGTGGCAGCGGCGGCCGGTGCGCAAGACCTCGGCGCCATAGTCTTCGAGGGAAATGGCGCGGCCAACGGTGGGGACTTCGTTGCTCATTACATCTGCTGCGCGAAGGCCGGAAAGAGTCTCGCGAATGGCAGCTTGGGCTACGCTTTCCTGGGAGGCGTTCAAAAGGAAGAAGCCGATGACAACGCTCCAAAGTCCAGGAACTACCAGGCCAGGCGCGGAGAGGCCTTTAAGGACAAGGAAGCCACCGAGGAGGATCAACGTGTAGGCAATTAGGCGGCCGCTGGCACCTGCGACCCGGGTGGCCTTGGAGAAGTTTTTGGTTGCGCCCCAGATAATGGCCCGGAAAATTCTGCCGCCATCGAGTGGAAATCCCGGGAGAAGATTGAACACTGCGAGCATTGCGTTTGATTTCCACAGCCAGTCCGCTAGTGTTGCAACGGTCTCGTTTGACGGAAAGAGCAGAAACAAGCCGTAGAACATGCCAGCTAAAAGACCGCTGGACAAGGGACCAGCGATGGCGATGTTGAATTCCTCGATGGCCTTGGAAGGGTCACGCTCGATGCTGGCGACACCGCCGAAGATGAACAGCGTGATCGAGAGAACGCGGATCTTGTAATGTTGCGCGACCACGCTATGGGCGAGCTCATGAAAAAGAAGCGAGGAAAAAAAGAGGACGCTGGTGAAAACGCCTACGCTCCAATGCTGGGCGGGGGGCCAGTTGGGATGCTGTTGGGCGAATTGCACGGCTAGCGAGTAGGTGATACCGGCAAAAATGATGACCCATGTCGCATGAAGAAAGATGGGTATCCCGAGGATCTTGCCGATGCGCATTCCTGGCCGTGGCGCCATTCGAGTGGGCTCTGGAGGCGGATCGCTTAGCTGCTGAAGATCAGCCTAGGCAGGCTCGCTTCCTTCTTCCTTTCGGGACTTAGCCCGGCGTGCTGTCGGGTCGTTTTCCTGACACTACTACAATAGCTCTGATTGCTCGTGCGGCCAAACGGGTCCGAGGGTTTCGCGTCTGGCTGGCCACGGCGTGTTTCCCACCACACAAAGGCCGTTTTCCGTAGAGAAGATAAGTCTTTTATTTTCAATGCATTTAGCATGGCGCTCGGCGTGCCATTGCTATTGTCGCAGGACATTGTAGGACCAGGAGGCACACCATGATCGCCATGCTGCACTTCGCGATGCTCGTTGTCACAACCCTTTTTGCCGCCGCTGCCGCCGTGGGGTTTAACGCGTTGCTCTTGCGGGCGATGTTCGTTTTGATGCGGCCGGCGACGGCCCGGCACGTGAATACGCCGGCGCAACTGGTGCGCGGGACGGCGCAACTGGCGCGGGCGTACGCGTCGCATCGCTAGTCGGAACTACGAGCTAGAGCACAGCACGAGATTCACCGGGCAGGATTCCCGGCCCAACGTGAGCGGCGGAGTTGGCGGTCACCGCTCCGCCGCAGCGCCCGGGAGTGAGAGGGAAGGGAGCAACACCATGCTGGCATTGAAGTATTTGCTGATGATTCTCGGCGTCGGGCTGTTCGGGAGCGCCGGGTCTTTGGTGGTCTACGACGTATTTATCTCGGAGCAACTTCGGCGACTGTTGGCGCGCAATAAGACAAGTGAAGCGGGGGCAGGTGCGGGGACTGGGACGGTGATAACGGCACAGCGCCCTTTTGGACCGGTTCGCTGGGGGATGGCGCAGCGGCTCGCGATCGCGGGCCTGGTGCCCGTCTTGCTGGCGCTGAGCATCGTGGTGATTCCAGACGGGTCCGCCGGCGTACGCGTCAGCCAGATTTGGGGCGCGCGGCCCGGCACGCTTTACCCGGGAATGCACTTCGTCACGCCGCTCGTCGATAGCGTGGCGCTGTATGACATGCGAGAGCAGGTGTACTCGACACTGGCAAGCGCTTCGGCAAAGTCGGAGAACGAAGTGTTGGTCGTGCAGGCGCGCGAGGGATTGAACATTGGTTTGGCCGTTTCCGTTAGGTACCGGCTGGACCTGCGACGCTTGGATACGATTCACGCGAATTTACCGCAGCCGGTCGGTGAACAAGTAGTCGCGCCGGTGGTGTCAACGATTTATAGACAGCTTGCGCCGAACTACATCACGCAGGAAATCTTTGCGACGAAGAGGGAAGAGTTGCGTTCGAAGGCTGCGGCGGCGATCACGACGCGGCTCGAGAGCGACGGAATCCTCGTGCGCGAAGTATTGCTGCGCGATTTGCAGCTTCCCGCGGAATACGCGAAGGGGCTCGAAGGGCTCCTTTTGAAAGAGCAGGAAAACGAGCGACTGGGAACCGAGCAAGATATCAAGTTGAAAGAAGTGCGTATCGCGGAGCTTGAAGCAGAGGCGCAGAAGGCCCGCGATGTGAAACAAGCGGAGGGGCAAGCAGCGGTGCGCGTGTTGCAAGCCAAGGCGGAGGCGGACGCAATGCAGTACACCTTGCCGCTGAAGCAGAAGCAAATCGAGCAAACCAAGCTGGAAGCCGAAGCGCGTAAGGAATCGACGCTGCAAAACGCCGAAGCGGCGGCACAGGCGAAGATCATCGACAGCAAAGCGGAAGTCGAGCGTCAAAGAAATTTGTCGGAGGCGGAAGCCAACAGGATTCGCGTTACTGCCGCCGCCGATGCTGAGCGCATGAAATTCGAGGCCAGCGTGTTGAAGCAGAATCCGATGCTGATTCAGAAAATTATTGCAGAACGGCTTTCGGACAAGCTGCAAATCATGATGGTCCCGATGGACGGGAAGAACTTTTTTGCGAATGACGTAATGCACTCGGCGTTTTCCGGCGTGACGAGTGGCTACAACAACGCGGCGTCGGATGACGCGGCAGATTCGGATGGTACGGCGCCGGCTTCGACAGTTAGTGCGCAGAAACGATCTACGAAGAAGCCGTGAGAGTTTATTTCAAGATTGCACAGACTGAAGTCTGTGCTACCCGGTTCCGCTAGCCAATACCCCTGTGGGTGGCTCGGGACGCGTTGCTGGGAAGGAGGAAAGATCATGAGCATGCAGGCAAGCACCGCCGCGCTTAGCCGAATTTGCCAGAGGTTATTCCGACGCCAGCAACGTGGAACGTGCCACCCGGCTAGCGGTTGAATTATTTTTCATTCGAAGATGAGAACTGCAGGCTTTTCGCCGGCCGTTCTCGTTTGCATCCGCGCGTGGACGCGGCAATTTTAGAATGAAACGGCGTTGTTAGTTCGAGCCTGGGAATTTCGGCCGGGGCGGAAGACCCTTGTAATCTTTCAGGGCTTCGTTCACCAATTCGATAGCCTTCTCCAGTTGCGGGTCGTGTCCTTCCACAACCAGATCGGGTCTCTGCGGTACGACAAAATCTGGATCGACGCCATGATTCTCGACGGCCCATGAGCCGCCGTTGGCCCAGGAATAGAATCCCGCGCTTGGAGCGGTGACGAATCCCCCGTCACGCAGAGGCGCGCCGCGATTGATGCCGACGAGGCCGCCCCAGGTTCGCGTGCCGACGATGGGGCCAATTTTCTCGAACCGGAAAAGCCACGGGAACAAATCGCCGCCTGAGCCGGAGAGTTCGTTGACAAGCATGACCTTTGGTCCGTAGATAGCGACAGGCGGATAGGGAAAATCCTTGCCATCGCGATTTGAGATGACGGCGAGGAGCGATCGCTTGAGTTTTTCGGTGTAAAAATCGGGAATCTGGCCGCCGGCGTTGAAGCGCTCGTCGACGATCATGCCGTCTTTGTCGAGTTGTCCAGTGAGCTCTTTGTCGAAGGCGATGATGCCGGGAATGCTGGTGTCCGGGACGTGTATGTAGCCGATACGGCCGCCGGTGGCTTCGGTGACTTTGCGGCGATTGGCCTCCACCCAATCGAGATAGCGGAGATCGTTTTCGTTGGCGATGGGTTTAACGGTGACGTCCCACGCGCCATCCGTGCTGGGCTTGCTGTTGATTTTGAGCACGACGAGTTTTGCGGCGAGGTCCTGGAAGTAAGAATAAACGTCCTGGGTTGTGCGAGCTTCCTGGCCGTTTACGGAAATCAGATAATCACCGGCTTTCACCTTGAGGCCGGGTTCGGTTAATGGCGAGCGAGTGTCGTCGTTCCAGTTTTCGCCTGGGTAGATTTTCGCGATGCGGTAGAAGCCGCCATCCGGTTCGTAGTCGGCGCCGAGCATGCCAACGCTGACGCGGGGTTTCTTCGGCTGATCGCCGCCGCCAACATAGGTGTGCGAAGTGCTGAGTTCGGCGATAAGCTCGCCGATCAAATAATTCAGATCGCTGCGATGGGCCACCCAGGGGAGGAGCGCTTCGTAGCGCGCGCCGATTTTATTCCAGTCGTGGCCAGTCATGTTGGGGTCCCAGTAGAAATCGCGCTCGAGACGCCAGGCTTCATGGTAAATCTGGCGCCACTCCTCGCGCGGGTCGATCATCACTTGAAGTCCGCTGAGATTGAGCTTGCCGGCGCCGACTTTGGCCTTGCCGGGGACGGCGTCGGTTATGCCGAGGACTGGACCAGCCTTGTAAAAAACCTTTGTGCCGTCTTTATTGATGTCGTAGCCTTCGATCCCCTCAAGCAAGACTTTGTCTTCGCGCTTGCTCATGTCGTAGATGTGAAGGACATTTCTTGGACCTTGATCCGGCGTGCCGAATTGGCGGGCTTCCTGCGGAGTGCTGACGTAGAAGAACTTGTCTTTGCGGGCCGAAAGGCTGCTCAAAATGCCCGCGCCGATCGGGACGGGCGCGACGCGTTTGCCAATGCCATCGAGATCGATCTGGATAGGCTTGACGGCTTCGGCTTTTTTCTCTTCCTTTTGCTCGCCAGGTTTTTGTTCGTCGGATTTTTGATCGCCTGATTTAGCGGCGTCAGCTTTCTTTGCGTCATTCTTTTTGTCCTTGGTTTCGTCGGCAGGTTTTTCTTCGTCGCTTTCGGGCTTGAATGGGGAAGGTTCGTCGGCCTTGAGAGTGACGGTGAAGACGCCGTCGGTCGAGTAATAGTTGAAGCGTTGGTCGAGCTGGCCGATGCTGGGGTAGAAGTAGCGCGTGGAGATGAAATAGAGGTATTTGCCGTTGTCGTCGAAAACGGGGTTGCTATCGTTGTAGAAGCCCGTGGAGACTTCCGTGATTTTCTTGGTGGCGAGGGAAAAGAGAAAAACATCGCTGGCGCCGCGGCGATGGGGCTTCGAGTAGGTTAGCCAAAGGCTGTCAGGAGACCAGGCGGCGTCGGCGATTAGTCCGTATTCAGAGGCGTCCACCAGGACCGGTTTCTTGTCATCAAGGCTCACATACCAAAGCTGATTGGACTTGTCCCAGTAGGCGAGTTTTTTGCTGTCCGGGGACCACGTTGGGCCAAAGCGATATATTTTGCCGTCCGTGGTGATGCGTGTTTCTTCACCGCCCATCTGCGGACGAGTGTAGACCTCGTATTCGCCGGTTTTGTCAGAGAGATACGCGATCCACTTGCCGTCGGGCGACCACGCGGGATTCAGCTCGTGAATGCTCGAGTGTTCTGTGGTCAGCGTGCGGAGGCTGCCGTGTTCGGCGGGGACAGTGAAGATATTGCCGCGAGCTTCGACGACGGCGCGCGCGCCTGAAGGAGAGATCGCCGCGCTACCGATGGCCTGGCCGACACTTTTAAACTCCGGTCGAGCTTCGATGTCCTCCGCGCGCACAACGATGGGAAGACTTCGAGTCTTGCTAATGTTGAGATTGTATTCGTAGAGCAAGCCGCCGTTTTCGTAGACGATGGCGTCCGGGCCAAGGCTCGGCCATTTGATGTCGAACTCCTGATAGTCGGTGAGTTTTTTGGTTTGTTTGGAGGTGAGGTCGTAGCTGTAGAGATTCATGACGCCGTCGCGGTCGCTGATGAAATAGATCGAGTTGCCGTGCCACATGGGAAACATGTCCATGCCGGGAGTTTTCGGCAGCTCGTCGTAGGTGTTCTTTTTCAAGTCGTAGATGGCGATGGGGAGGCTCCAGCCGCCGCGATAACGCTTCCAGGTGCGAAACTCCTGCGAAGTCTCGAGGTAAACGATCTTTGTGCCGTCCGGAGAGAAGGAAGTGAGGTCGCCGCGGGGAACGGGCAAGGGATGTGCGGTGCCACCCTGGGAAGAGACGAGGAATAGGCGCGTGGCCCGACCTAGTGACGTGCTAAAACGGTCGGAACGGAACAGAATATTCTTGCCATCGGGCGTCCAGCCGAGAACGATGTCGTTCGAAGGGTGAAAAGTGAGGCGCTTGGGCTCGCCGCCTTCGACGGAAATGACGTAGACGTCCGGATTGCCGTCGTACTCGCCAGTAAAAGCGATCCACTTGCCGTCGGGAGAAAATTTCGGGTAGAGCTCGTCGCCGGAGTGCGATGTCAACCGCCTGGTAGCGCCCCCTTCGCGGGAAGCGATCCATAGGTCGCCAGCGTAGGCAAAGACCACGTGGTCTTTGGAGATGTCTGCGAATCGGAGAAGCCGAGTCGGACCGGCTGGCACCTGATCCGCCGCGCTGGAAGACTGCGCATGCGCGGGCGGTGCCGACACGGCAGCCAGGCAGGCCATTGCGGCGACAGCCAGCCGCAGCAGTGCGTTGAGACGAGGAGCGATCCGATTCATTATTGTCATCCTTGAGGACAAAGATTTCCCAGCGTATCCGCCTACTTAGATGGACGAGCGCGGCCGAAAATTGTTTCGCGGGGCTGAAAGCATTTTCCGCAAATTTTAGCCGAACCTGGCAACATATTTTCAAATGGATACAACACACGAGGTCCGCGGCACCCGAACCCCGGTTTGCACCCGTGATATCATCATCCTGCAAGCCAGTGTCCGCCAAGCAAAATCTGTCTCGGCCGCGCTCGCGCGGCCGCGCGATTCTCTGCCAGCAGCTCCCATTTATTCTTTTATTTGCCGTAGTTTTTCTGGCGCGACCCACCAGCGCTGATACTTTGGAGGAATCTGCTCGCCTGCTAGC
>DATDHE010000342.1:0-22845 GCA_036521695.1 Candidatus Acidiferrum sp.
GAGGAGGGAGCCATTCCCGCCCGGTCGGCCCGCTTTCGCGCACTGCAGCACAGAAACTTTCAATTATTCATTGCTGGACAGCTCACTTCGCTCATCGGAACGTGGATGCAGACAACGGCGCAGCTGTGGCTGGTCTATAAGTTGACGAATTCCGCGGCGCTGCTTGGAGTTTTCGGTTTTGCGAATCAAGTTCCCATCTTATTTCTAGCGGCGCTGGGCGGTTACCTTGGCGATCGCTACAACCGTCATCATGGCGTGATCTGGACGCAGATGGTTTCGATGGTGCTGGCGTTCGCGTTGGCGGCGTTGACGTTCGCGAACATTATTCAGGTGTGGGAGCTAATCTTCATCGCGTTTCTTGTGGGCGTGGTGAATGCATTTGATGTGCCCATTCGGCAGGCGTTTCTCGTGGAGATGGTGGTCAAGGAGGATTTGCCTAACGCGATTGCGTTGAATTCCTCCATTTTTAATGGGGCGCGCGTGGTGGGTCCGGCGATTGCCGGGTTTGCGCTGGCTTGGAAAGGGCCGGCGTGGTGTTTTTTCCTGAATGGCGTGAGCTTTCTGGCGGTGATTGCAGCGCTTCTGGCGATGCGCATTGTGAAGAGAGAATCGAAGAAAGAGCTGGGTTCGCCGTTCCAGAATTTAATGCAAGGGTTTCGGTTTGCGATGAGTGATTCGCCGATTCGCTCGACACTCCTACTTTTGAGCATGCTGAGTTTGCTGGGATTGCAGTACTCGGTTTTTCTGCCGATTTTCGCCAGCGAGATTTTGCATCGTGGCGCCAAGGGATTTGGATTGTTGATGAGCGCGGCGGGTGTGGGGGCGGTGGTCGGTGCGCTGCATTTTGCGGCGAGGACCAGTTACAAAGGGCTGGCGCGATGGATAGCGACGACCTCGACGACCTGCGCGGTGGGGTTGGTGATTTTTTCGCAGTCGCGATTGTTTTGGTTGTCAATGGCGGTGCTTTTGGTGGTGGGCTTTTGCGCTACCGTGCAGATGGCGGCGACGAATACGACTTTGCAGAACCGCGTGCCGGATCAGTTGCGCGGGCGGATTATGGCGGTCTACGCGACGATGTTTATGGGAGTGCAGCCGATAGGATCCCTCATTGCGGGGGGAGTGGCGAAGCGCATTGGGGCGCCCTATACGTTGGCGGTGTTTGGGACGCTTTGCTTTTTGGGGAGCATGATTTTTATTTTTCGCGTGGTGATGCCTTTACAGCGGCAGCCGGAGGCGCGCGCAACGACTTAAGAGGGATTGGGGCGATAGAGCCAGCCGGGTTTACTAAGAAAGTCAAAGGACGGTGGGGCCAACCTCGCCCCTACAGAGTTCGTTTCGTTTACGATTGCCAGGATGGCGTCGACTTTAGGGCGCTGCGGGGCTAGCGAGCAGACCGGGTCAGTTGCCGTGACGTCGCCGGCCAGAAGAAAAGCTTGGCAGCGGCAGCCGCCGAAATCTTGCGTGCGGCGGTCGCAGGTTTTGCAAGGTTCTCGCATCCACGCTTCGCCGCGGAATTTTTGAAAGGCCTCGGAAGCTTCCCAAATCTCACGCAAGTCGTGGTTCTTTACATTTTCAAATGACAAGCCGGGAATGACGCGGGCCGCGTGACAGGGAAGTGCGTCGCCATTCGGCGTGATAAGCATAAGTTTGCGGCCCCAGCCGCCCATGCAGGGCTTTGGGTATTTCGCGTAGTAATCGGGAACTACGTATTCCACTTTGATTTTTCCCGCCAGGCGTCCCTGTGCCTTCTTCAAGAAATCGATGGATTGCGTAAGCTGCTCTCGCCCGGGCAGGAGTCCATCGCGGTTGGCGAAAGCCCAACCGTAATACTGAACGTTGGCAAACTCGACGCGGCTGGCGCTGGAGGATTCGGCGAGGGCGAGCATTTCTTCGAGCTGATCGATGTTGCCACGATGAATCACGAAGTTAAGAGTGACGGCAATGCGATGGCGCTTTAACCATTCGAGGACGCGGAGTTTTTGCGCATGCGCCTTGGTGCCGGAGATTTCTTGCGCGATTTCTTCGCGTGCGCCTTGAAAGCTTAATTGAAAGTGATCAAGGCCAGCTTGAACTAGAGCCTCGAGCCGGGATTCGTCGAGCGGCAAGCCGGAGGTGATGAGATTTACGTAGAGGCCGGATGTGCGGGCGGCGCGGATGAGATCGAGGATATCCGGGCGAGTGAGGGGTTCGCCGCCGGTGAAATCGGCTTGAAGCACCCCGAGAGCGGCGGCTTCGCGAAAGACGCGAGACCAATCTTCGGTGGAAAGTTCGGTGCTACGAGCTTGTAGCTCGAGAGGATTCGAGCAGTACACGCAGTGGAGCGGACAGCGGTGTGTTAGTTCGGTGATTAGGGCCAGCGGATTGGAACTAGTCGAGGTCATGGGTCTAAGTTGATTTGATTGTTACACGCGGATTCATCGAGCGTGCGGGCGGTGCCGGGGAGCACCGACTGAGCTCCGTGTCACTTGAGGCCGATCCGTGTCTAGCAAGCACCGGGATTTGCGCGGTATTCAAGGTTCATAATCCAGGGCGCGTTCTTTTTGTAGCAGAGCCAGATAGCCGAGGATATCTTGTTCCACTTTGCCTGGATCGGCCTTCGAGTAGAGTCCTTGCAATTCAGCGATGATTTGCTGGACGGTGTGTTTGCCGTCGCAGCGCTCGACTATTTCGAGACTAGGGCCGTTTAGGCGCAGGGCGCGCTCGGGCATCAGCAACGTGCGTGGTTGCTGAGTTTTTTCGTTCATGCGGCAGCCGGGAGCGAGGCGTGGGCGGTTCGCCAGATCGACACTCATACAGAGCCCGCCTCTGCTGCGGGGCGAAAGGCGCCGGGAGGGGGCCAGCCGGGTTGCACGTATGAAAAATAGAGAGCGTCTAGTTGGGCCCACAGGATGTCGCACTTGGCGCGAAGGGCGACGTGGGCCTGGTCTTGTTGTTCGCGCGATGTGGCGTGCTGGACGACCCATGCTAGGGCGAAGTCGGCGTCCGCGGGAGCTTGCGTCAGGCGGCCAGTGAAATAGTCCAGGCCACTCGAGAGCCAGGGATAGTGCTGGCGCAAGCGATCCATGCGCAGCGTAATGAGTTTCGTTGAAAACATTTCGGTAAGCGAGGAAGCTACAGCTTCCAGGTGTGAGCGAGTCGAGACGAAATCTACGTAGGCCTGAACGGCGTAGCGCGTTGCAGGAAGAATGCCATCTCCGCGAAGCGCTTGATCGCGGGAAAGGCCAGTGGCTTCGACTAGCCGCAACCACTTTTCGATTCCGCCAGGTTTCACGCCGTCGCCATCATGGTCCAGGATCCGCTTGCGCCAAGCGAGCCGAAAGGCAGGATCTTCGCTGCGCGCGAGAATGGAGGCGTCTTTGATGGGAATCTGGCTTTGATAGTGGTAGCGGTTCAACGCCCAAGCCTGGAGTTGGCCGCGGGTTAGCTTTCCTTCATGCATGAGGGCGTGAAAAGGATGTTTGTGGTGATAACGCTCTTCGCCAATGGCGTGAAATCCCGCGACAAAGTCGGCTTCTGAAAGCGGCGGTGCGTCGATGGCTTGAGCTTGGCTCATATCGCGAGTTCCATTCCATCATAGGCGATTTCCCAGCCGGCATCACGCACGATGCGGGCTTCCGGGCTTTCGTCATTCAACACTGGATTCGTGTTGTTCAAATGGATGAGGACGCGGCGAGTTTTCGAAGCGCGGAAGGGTTGGCGCAGCAGGCCGCGGTCGCCCCAAAGCGGCAAGTGGCCCATTTGCCTGGCGGATTTGCTCCCTTTTTGGATCGTGTTAAGCTCGTCGTCTTTCCAGAAAGTTCCATCGAGGATCGCCAGGTCACTTTCTTCCACGCAGCGCACCCAGTGATCTCCAATTCCCGGAAGGTTCGCCGCATAGAAAACCTTCTTTTCCTTCGAGACCAGAGTGAGGCCGATGACCGCCTCTTCGGGGACGAGGTTGTTCCGCAAAGATTCACCGACATAGTCCGGAAAACTCCCGTTAAGCGATACCGCTTTGCAGAACAGACCGCTCTTCTTATCCCCAGGCGACGGTGGGATGAGAGGCATCAAGCGATCGAGCGGGAGCGTTTCCCATTTGACTGGAGGGATTGATCGCGCCAGCACACGGAAGAGGCTGTTTTCTTCTGTGAGTATGCGGCGCACAGCCATCGTCGAAAAAATCTGAAGAGGCTGGAATTCGCGCAGATGGAGGAGGCCCATAACGGCATCGACGTCGGCACTCGTTAGCACAACTGCGTTAACGGGTGTGTTTCGTGAGCCAGCGGGAGGAACGAAATCAGCAGAGGCGAGCATCTGTTGTCGAAGATCTGGGGAGGCATTGAGGAGGAACCAGAGGGTGCCGTCGGTTGAAACGGCTGCCTGAGTTTGCGTTCTTGGGCGTGCTTTGAGCACACCTGAACGCACACCCATACATTGGGGGCACCCACAGTTCCATTGGGGGAAGCCGCCCCCGGCTGCCGAGCCGAGGACTTTAACCCGCATCCTGGCACGCCGACAGATGACCGCAGGGCGCGGTCAAGGTTTTAGAGCTCGGCGTTGGCGTACGAGCTAATTTCGCAGTTCAGGTCGATCTCTTCGTGCTGAGGAGTGGTCCATTCCATGGTCGAAGGCTCCTGACGTGGCGTAAAATTTGAACCGACTGTATGGTACCACGAACTGGGCTTGGAGGGAAGAGCGGGAACGATTCCTAACGATTCCTAGAGGTGTTCACTCGATTGCGAAGCGGCCTACGAACGGTAGAGCTGCTCGGCGACAAAAACCACAAGGGATAGTAGGGAAATTTCGGAATTACAGAACGGCCTTAAGGCACAATTTTTTCAAAAGATCATACGTTTTCTCTTGACAACCGCTGAAATGAACCTATTATGTGGCGAGAAGTGGGAGAGAGTGGTTGACAGTAGAGTAGAGTAGAATCGAATTTCTCCCAATCAAGACGTTCTCGAGGGCAATCGTGAACGTAAGCAGTCGGGGCATCCAAAACAAGCATTTGAATAGGAACTATGAAGCTGCGGGGCAACTGTCCGGCGAAAGTCGACGAGAAGGGGCGTCTCAAAATACCCTCGGTGTTTCTGGACGAGCTCAAGGAGTACGGCAACCAGTTTTATATCACAAGTACGACGGGCGAAACGGCAAGAATTTATCCGATGAAGGTTTGGTCCGAAATCGAGGACAGGCTCGCGCAATTGCCGAGCACGCACGTGGCCAAGCAAAAGTTCCTTTTGCGGACGAGCTATTTCGGGCAGCAGGCGGAATTGGATGGACAGGGAAGAGTGCTTTTACCAGCGGTCCTGCGCGATGCCGCGCAAACGATGGGCGAAGTGGATGTCTTCGGGGCGTTGAATTATCTGGAAGTGATGAACCATACGAGGGTGCTGGATAAACTAAAGAATGAACCGTATACGGCTGCGGATGATTCGGCACTGGGGGTTTAATAAAGTAATGAAATAACGAAGTAATGAATTCCGAGTTTCGGATTCGGTGGGGTGGGGCGGGGCGGCAACACGAAGGGCTAATCAGATTGAGTGCGGCGCATACGCCGGTGATGTTGAACGAGGTGCTGGAATGGCTGGGCATCAGGCCGGAAGGAACGTACATAGACGCCACGCTGGGAGCCGGCGGGCATTCGGAGGCGATCGCCGAACAGCTGACCTCAGGCAGATTGATCAGCCTGGACCGGGACGCACAGGCGTTAGAGCTGGCGCGGGAGCGGCTGAAGAGTTTTGGGGCGAAGGTGATGGTCGTGCAGTCGCCCTTCTCGAGGATTGCGGAGGTCGCACAAGAGTTGGGGATTCAGAAGGTGGACGGGGTCTTGGCCGACTTGGGAGTTTCGAGCATGCAGCTTGATCAAGGAGCGCGGGGATTCTCGTTCCGCGAAGCGGCCGCCCTTGATATGCGGATGAACACTGCCGAGGAGTTGACGGCAGACGAAATTGTGAATCAATGGTCGGAAAAGGAAATAGCCGACCTGCTCTACCGCGAAGCGGATGAGCACGATTCCAGAAGAATCGCCAAGGCGATCGTACGGGCACGGCCCGTACGCGATACCGCGCACTTGGCAACGACTGTAGCAGGGGCCCGTAAGCAATGGGGAAGGCAGAGACTGCATCCCGCAACAAAAACGTTTCTGGCGCTGCGGATCGCGGTGAATCGAGAGATGGAGGAACTCGGGCAGTTTCTTTCACGGACCCCTGCTGCATTAAATTCCGGCGGCCGCCTGGTGGTGCTTAGTTACCACTCGCGCGAAGACCGCATCGTGAAGCACGCGTTTCAAGAGGAAGAGCGTCAGAGGACACTCAAAGTGCTCACCCGGCACGTGATCCAGCCGACCGAAGAAGAGAAGGCGAGAAACCCGCGTTCGCGAAGCGCGAAACTGCGGTGTGCAGAAAGAGTGTAGTTATGGTGCGCAAGAGAAAGAAAGCAGTAACGGCGGAGTTTCACACCGTCAAGCGAATTGATAATTCGCGCCTGGTGCGCAACGTCGAGCCGGCAAGGATGCGGAACCTCTGGCGGACGGTCGCGCTGGGAGGCCTTGTGGCAGCGTTTTTTATGCTGTACATCTTCCAGCACTTTCGCTGCATCGATTTGAGTTTTCAGTTGGAAGACCTGAAAGGCCAGCAGATGAAGGCCGCGGCTCTGAATTCGGAGCTGAAACTGGAAATCGCCGGTTTGCGTAATCCTATGCGCATTGATGTGATCGCGCACCGCCGGCTCGGTCTGACCGAACCTTTGCCTACGAATGTGCAAGAGTACGAAGCGCCCGCGGGCGCGGAAGTGGCCGCCGCACGGTACGTGAGACCGAACCGGGCGCCGTGATTCCCGCGATCGGCATTGCTTTCCAATGCGAAAAAATTTCCGTTCGTTTGAACTTCAAACTGGAGTGTTTGCCGACCTGAATTCGCCATGCGACAAGACCGCGTCCACGTCCGTTTGCTCATCATCGCCGGCGTGGCGTTCTTGTGGATGGGCGCTGTATTCGGGCGGCTGACTTACCTGCAACTTTTCCGCCATAGCGAGTATCTTGCGCGCGCTCTGCGCCAACAGCAACGCACCTTCGAAATTACTCCTGAACGCGGCGCAATTTACGACCGGAATGGACGGCCGCTGGCGATGAGCATTCCTGTGGATTCGGCATTTGCCGTGCCTTCGGAGATTGCGGATGAAAATCTCGCGGCGCGACTGCTTTCGGGAGTGGTCAACAAACCGCAGGAGGAGATTGAAGCGCGGCTTGAATCCTCGCGGTCGTTTGCTTGGATTGCACGGAAGTTGCCTCCTGAAAAAGCGGATGCCATCAGTAAGTTGAACCTGAAGGGTATTTACCTACAGAAAGAAAATCAAAGGTTCTACCCGAAGCGCGACCTTGCGGCGCACGTGTTGGGTTTTGTTGACCTTGATGAAAAAGGGCTGATGGGCATCGAGCGCGAACTGGATAGCCAGATCCGGGGCAAAAGTGAACGCATTGTTGTGATGGCTGACGCGCGGCAGCGCTGGTTCGACGGCGGACAAGCGCAGCGCGAACGCGGAACCAGCGTAGTCCTGACGCTGGACGAAAAGATTCAGTACACCGCCGAACGGGAACTAGCCGCTGCAATCGCCAAGACGCACTCAGCCGCGGGTACAATCATCGTGATGAACCCCAATACAGGGGAGATTCTGGCGCTGGCGAATTGGCCGAAGTTCAATCCAAACAAAGCAAGCGATGCTCCGTCGGAAACGTGGATGAACCGCGCCGTGAGCGCGATCTATGAGCCCGGATCAACTTTCAAACTCATCACACTGGCAGCGGCGTTTGATCAGGGGATTACGCGGCCCGACGAAGTGTTCGATTGCGAAAACGGCCAGGTTTATATCTCCGGCCATCGCATCCGCGATCACAAGCCATTCGGTCTGCTTACAGTCTCGGATATTCTCGCGAAATCGAGCGACGTGGGCGCCATCAAGATCGCGCTGCGGCTCGGCGCTCCAAAGTTTTACGACTATATACGTGCATTCGGTTTCGGCACGACTACGGGTGTCGAGCTGCCCTACGAAAGCCGCGGCAGGGTGGCCAGGCTCGAAGACTGGAAACCGATTTCGGTTGGTTCGATCTCGATGGGGCAGGAAATCGGCGTGACGCCGCTGCAGCTCATCACCGCGGTTTCTGCGATTGCAAACGGTGGACTGCTTCATAAGCCACAGATCGTCGCCGAATTGCGCCGTGGCGAAAAGGTATTGCCTCCAGAAGAGCCTGTTGCGCCTGAAGAGGCCAAACACGTAATTCGTCCGGAGACTGCCGCGACACTACGGCAGTTGATGGAAGGCGTGGTGTTGCACGGGACAGGACCTGCTGCCCATCTCGACGGGTGGACGTCGGCCGGCAAGACTGGTTCGGCGCAGAAGATTGACCCTGCGACTGGCCGCTACTCGCCGACACAACTGATTGCTTCCTTCACGGGATTCGCGCCGATCAATAATCCGGCAGTGACTATTCTCGTGTCGCTGGATTCTCCTGTGGGGTTGCACGAAGGCGGGGAGGTGGCAGCGCCAGTTTTCAAACGCATCGCTGAACAAGTTCTTGCCTATCTTGATGTGCCCCGAGATGTTCCGCTCAATCCAAAGCTCATCCAGACGGCATACATGAAGCAAGCAAGCGAAGACCTAAGTGCGCTCGAGGATTTCTCGTCGGTTGATTTTTCTGGCCAGCCCGACCCACCCCCGGCCGCATCCGAAACGATTAAGCGCAATGGACGCGGGCACATGGATGGCAATAAGGCGGTTCTGACGGTTGCCGTGGATCAAGGCGGAGATATCGAGGTGCCTGACTTTAGCGGAAAGACTATGCGCGACGTAGCGGATATCGCTTTAAGGCTGGGACTGGAGCCGGTGCTGGTTGGCAGCAATCTTGCAACCGAGCAATCGCCAGCCGCGGGAGCAAAGGTCAGACGCGGCGCGAAAATCACCGTGCAGTTCGGGACACCGCTCGAGAAAAAATCGCAGCCGCACCCGGGAATCAGGAATTAGGATGAGAACTGGATTGAGCGAACTAGAAGACACCAGCAACTCCAAACCGAACCACGCCGATGAACGCCAGCAAAACTCATCGCCGACACGTGTCTCTCCTCGAAGTGCAAAGCTGAGCGATTTGTTGCAAGGGACCGAAGCGAGTATTCCTCCGTCCGCGCAGGATCTGGAAATTCGCCAGGTTGCGTGCGACTCTCGCAAAGTGCAGCCGCGTGCTCTTTTTTTTGCGCTGCACGGTGCGCACGCCGACGGGAACACGTTTGTTCGCGACGCGGTTTCGCGCGGCGCGGCAGCGATTGCGAGCGAAGAGCCCGCTCCGGCGGCAATTCCTTCGAGCGTGGCTTGGATTCAGGTACGCCAGGCACGCAAGGCGCTTGCCATTACGGCGGCCAACTTTTTCGAGCATCCAGCGGCGGCGTTACAGCTTGTGGCAGTTACAGGCACGAATGGAAAAACCACGACCACTTCTCTAGTGGACGCCATCGTAAGAGCCTCCGGTGCGAAGACCGGCATGTTCGGGACAATCGCGTATCACACACCGCTTGGCGAGTATCCCGCGCCGAACACCACGCCGGAATCTGTCGACCTACAAGGATTTCTTGCGGAGATTCGCGATGCAGGCGGACGCTTTGGCGTGCTTGAAGCAAGTTCGCACTCGCTAGCCATGGACCGCTTGTGGGGCTGCCATTTCGCGGCTGCCGTCTTTACAAATCTCTCGCGCGAGCACATGGACTATCACAAAACGTTTGAAGATTATTTCGCCGCGAAAAAGAAGTTGTTCGAAGGCACTGGAGCGGGTGCGCCGGAAGTCGCGGTGATCAACACGGATGACGAATACGGCAAGCGGCTGACCGGTTTGGCTAAAAAAACCGTTACCTACGGCCTCGAAAACGGCGCCGAGATCACGACAAAAAAAATTCAACTGACCTTCAACGGACTATCCTTTACGGCGCAAACGCCCAATGGAAAGCTGCAAGTCGCGTCGCCGCTGGTTGGCCGCATCAACGTCTACAATATCCTTGCCGCGATTGGAGCAGCCGAGGCACTGGGATTCTCGAACGAAGTTATCGAAGCTGGCATTCGCAGTCTCGAAAGCGTTTCCGGCCGCTTCCAACGCATTGATCTCGGCCAACCCTATTTCGTAGTTGTCGACTATGCGCACACGGACGACGCGCTCGAGAATCTAATTCGAACCGCCCGCGAGCTGAATCCCAAAGGCCGCATCATCGCGCTCTTCGGATGCGGCGGAGGAAAGGACCGCACAAAACGCCCAGTGATGGGAGAAGTGACGGGGCGTTTGAGCGATTTGACGATTTTGTCCAGCGACAATCCGCGAACCGAGGATCCGCTGATAATCATAAGCGACATCATCGTAGGCCTTCAGAAAACATCCGGAAAATACTTGATCGAACCAGACCGCGAAAAAGCAATTGGCGTTGCAATGGACGAAGCGCGTGCAGGAGACATCGTTTTGCTCGCTGGCAAGGGCCACGAGAATTATCAAATTCTAGCGGACCGCACGCTGGAATTTGACGACCGCGAAGTAGCGCGGCGTGCCTTGCGGGAACGAGGTTACAGCGAAGCGCAGACAGAAATTGGCAACGGGAAGCCAAAAAACGTCTCAAAGTTTGGCACGTAGCGCGCTTGTCCAGTTATTCTAGAAAGTCTGGCGAGGGCGCGCGAGCCAGTAGTTAACTCGCGAAAGGAGGAGCCCTCAAAAACGGTGAAAACAAACCGATACGCGGGGTATCTGCGTAAAGCAAACCCCTTGAGGCATTTATGCGGTGGACGATTGCACAAGTGGCTGGCGCTATGGGTGCTAGGGCGGGGGCGGGACTCGACCCCGTGGCCCGGTTGGCCGGCGTCTCGATTGATTCTCGCACGGTACGTGCCGGAGAACTGTTCTTTGCCATCCACGGACCGCGTCACGATGGACACGATCACGTGGCGAGCGCGCTGGGTCGCGGAGCCATCGCGGCGGTGGTGGCGGAGCCGCAAGCCCATCGCTACGGGGATGGCATCCGGAATCGCTGCATCGTCGTGGGCGACACTTTCGAAGCACTCAAGCAACTCGCGCGCTCGGTGCGCGAAGCCTGGGGCGGCAAAATTGCCGGCGTCACAGGCTCCGTGGGCAAGACCACAACGAAAGAGATCCTGGCGGCATTGCTGGGCGCGAAGCTGCGGGTCCTGAAATCGGAAGGAAATTTTAACAACGAGTACGGCCTTCCGCTGACGCTGTTTCGTTTGGAAGAAACGCATCAAGCGACGGTGCTGGAGATGGGCATGTCGCGGCGCGGCGAGCTGGCTCGGCTAGCGGCGGTTGCTCGTCCGGACGTCGGCGTCGTGACGCGCGTTGCGCCTGCGCATCTTGAATTTTTTGCGTCCGTGGATGAAATTGCGCTGGCTAAGCGCGAGTTGATCGAAGGGCTGAATGGGCGCGAGTCCACTGCGGTGCTGAACGCGGACGACCCTCGCGTCGCGGCCTTCGGCGCATTTGCGCCGGGACGTGTGCTGACTTACGGTATCGATGCCCCAGCGTTTTTCTCTGCTACGGCGATCGAAGATCGCGGCGCGCTAGGTTCAGCGTTTGACTACGTCAGTCCAGAAGGCCGAGTGCGGCTGGAGCTTCCCGTGCCCGGCCGCCACGCGATTTACAACGCCCTTGCCGCGCTTGCGGCCGCCAGTGTTTGGAACATCGGCGCTGCTGAGGCGCAAAGTGTTTTTCGAACACTGCGAGTGCCCGCGATGCGCGGCGAACTACTTCGTTTTTCAAATGGAGCGGCGCTGATCAACGACAGCTACAACTCGAGCCCAGCCGCACTGCACGCCATGGTCTCCGTTTTGGCGGCGACGCCGAACTTTCAGCGGCGGATTCTGGCCGCAGGCGAGATGCGCGAGCTCGGCACGGCTTCGCCAACGCTACATCGCGAAGCAGGAATTTTTGCCGCGAAAACAGGAAGAATCGATTGGGTGATTGGAGTCCAAGGAGACGCGGAGCAAATCGTGGAAGGCGCCGTTTCCGCCGGCACGCCGCGAACACGAACGAAATTCTTTCCTTCTTCAGAAGAAGCGGCAAAGTTTTTGGAACAGTTCATCGCCCCAGGTGATGTGTTGCTGGTAAAAGGCTCTCGCGGGGTGAAAATGGAACGCATCGTCGAATCGCTGCTGATTCGTTACGCCGCTCCCGGCGAGATTCCGCAGCAGGAGGTACGGCACTAAATGCTCTACTACCTGCTCTACCACGTTCTGCAGCGTTACTTCAGCCCGCTAAATGTTTTCCGCTACATCACTGTTCGAACGGTTTACGCCAGCTTAACAGCGATGTTTCTCGGACTGGTATTTGGTCCGTGGCTGATTCGCCGTTTGCGCGAGCTACAGATCGGGCAGTACATCCGAGAGGAAGGTCCTCAGGAGCATCAGAAAAAAGCAGGCACGCCGACAATGGGCGGCGTGCTCATCGTTCTATCGACTGCGGTGCCCACGCTGCTTTGGGCTGATCTGACCAATCCTTTTATTTTGCTTTCGCTCTTTGCGCTGCTCGGTTTTGCAGTTATCGGCTTCATTGACGATTACGCGAAAGTGTCGAAACAACGAAACCTCGGTCTCACCGCAAGAAAGAAAATCTATTTTCAGGTGTTTGTCAGCCTGATTGTGGGGATTTCGCTGCTCGTTCTCGTTACGCACTACGCGTACTCGACTCAGCTGATGATTCCGTTTCTCAAGCGTCTCCATCCCGACCTGGTCTTTCATTCCCTGATGAATTCGCCGCACCTTTGGCCCCTGGCGTTTCTTCCGTTTCTGGCTTTCGTCTGCGTGGTCATCGTCGGTTCATCCAATGCTGTGAATTTGACGGATGGCCTCGACGGCTTAGCCATCGGCTGCACCGTCATCGCCGCGGGCGCTCTCACCGTGCTGACCTACGTCAGCAGCAACTCGCGCTGGGCCACCTATCTCGAGATTCAGTACATCCCCCGTGTCGGAGAACTGACCGTTTTTTGCGGCGCGCTAGTGGGCGCGTCGCTCGGTTTCCTCTGGTACAACGCGCACCCCGCGGAGATTTTCATGGGCGATGTCGGCTCGCTCTCGCTCGGCGGAACGCTGGGTACAATAGCGGTCATCATCAAGCAAGAGATTCTGTTGTTTTTCGTCGGGGGCATTTTTGTCATCGAAGCGCTCTCGGTGATTTTGCAGGTCGGCTCGTTCAAGCTGCGCGGTAAGCGCATCTTTCGCATGGCGCCCATCCACCATCATTTTGAGCTGTTGGGTTGGAGCGAATCAAAGGTCATCGTGCGATTTTGGATCGCCGCGCTAGTCTTCGCGCTGTTCGCGCTGACGACGCTGAAGTTGAGGTAGGACGCATCTGAAGCCAGACGGGCGTGGAAAGGAACAATGCCAGATGGAATTGAGTTGCGGGGAAAGCGCGTGCTGGTGGTTGGACTGGCGCGGACAGGCGTGGCGACGTCCCTCTTCTGCGCAGCGCGAGGTGCGCGCGTGACCGCAACGGATTCCCTCACAGAAAACGAGATCGGCGAGGCAATTGCCAAATTAAAAGACGCGGGAGCGGCGCTCGAACTTGGCGGCCATCAAGAGAAGACGTTTCTCGAACAAGACTTGATCATTCCGAGCCCAGGTGTTCCCGCCGATGAAAAGCATTTGCAGGCGGCGCGTGCGAAAGGCATCACGATCTGGAGCGAAATTGAAGTGGCATACCGCTTCATGAAAGGCCGGTTGATCGGCATCACTGGTTCGAACGGCAAGACCACGACGGCCTCGCTTGTCGAACACATTTTGAAGACCGCAGGAATGCAGACCATTCTCGCTGGAAATATCGGAAGGCCGCTCATCGGCTGTGTGGACGCGATGAAAGACGATACGTGCACAGTAGTTGAACTAAGCAGCTTCCAACTCGAGCTCATCGACTCGTTTCGCCCAAACATCGGCGTGTTTCTGAATCTGACGCCCGACCATCTCGACCGCCATCACACTTTGGAGGCGTATGGCGCCGCGAAAGCACGTCTGTTCGAGAAACAGACCGGTGAAGATGCAGCGATTCTGAACGCGGATGATGCAGCAACCACGCCGTACGCTCCGTCGCTCCCGCGCGTGTACTGGTTCAGCAGAAAGCAGCGCGTAGCACAGGGCGCATATGTGCGCGGAGGGGATATTGTTTTCCGACAGGACGGCGCTGAAGAAACTCTTCTCAGCCTCGAAGACGTTCCCCTCGCCGGAGGGCACAACGTCGAAAATGTCTTAGCGGCCGCTGCCGCCGCTTGGCTCGCGGGTGCACCCTCTGCGGCGATTGCAAAAGGGGTGCGCTCTTTCACCGGAGTGGAGCACCGCCTGGAATTCGTTTCCGAAATCGGAGGCGTGCGCTACTACAACGATTCTAAGGCCACGAACGTGGATGCCACGCTCAAGGCCCTCGACGCATTTCCTGGCCGCATCCTGATTATTCTCGGCGGCAAAGACAAAGGAAGCGACTACACCGCACTGCAAAAGCCGCTGCGCGAAAAAGCCATTCTCGCGCTGCTGATCGGCGCAGCCGCCCAGAAAATCGAAAAGCAAATTGCAGGAAGTGTAGCGCTGGACCGCGCGGAAACGCTCGAGCGCGCCGTGGAAACCGCTTCACACGCCGCGCAACGCGGCGACGTCGTGCTGCTCGCGCCGGCGTGCGCCAGCTTCGATCAGTTTCAAAATTACGAGCACCGGGGACGCGTCTTCAAAGACTTAGTGAAGCAACTCGAAAAGCAAGCTGCTGGAGCGATTTCCGGAAAAGGGTGAACGAACGTGCCGAGACGTCTGGAAATGGACCGCTGGCTATTTGGTGTCACTGTAGTGCTCTGCCTGCTCGGCGCTGTGATGATTTTCAGCGCTTCCGCAGTCACCGCGGAAAAAGAGTACACGCACTCGTATTATTTTCTGATCCGGCAAGCCGCCTGGCTGATCGTCGGTCTCTTGGGGATGTTCGCAATGATGCGTACGGATTACCGGCGTTTGCGCGAACCTGCCGTAGTTTACTCGACCGTCTGCATGGTCCTGCTCCTTCTGGTCGGCACTTTTTTTCTGGACAAGTCCCACGCCACGCATCGTTGGATTCGCTACGGTCCCGTTGGGATTCAACCATCCGAATTGGCGAAGCTGGCCGTCATCCTCTATCTCGCGTGGTTTCTCGATCAAAAGCGGCGCAACAAAACCTCTATGGAGTTCTGCAAACAAGATTTTCTTCAGACGATTCTTCCCGCCGCGGGTCCCATGCTGATCTGCGTATGTCTAATTTTGGCGCAGCCCGATCTTGGCACAGCTATGGACATTGTTCTAGTAACCACAACGATTCTATTTGCCGCCGGACTCTCCTGGAAATGGATCGCCGCGGGGTTTGCGACGTCGTTGCCGGTCCTCTATCTGCTTATCACGCTCGTCGCCTACCGCAACGCGCGGCTCAGCTCCTTCCTCCATCCCGATTCTGATCCGCAGGGCGCGGGGTTTCAGTTGATGCAATCGCTCATCGCGGTAGGTTCGGGTGGATTCACAGGCGTCGGCCTGATGGAAAGCAAACAGAAACTGTTTTACCTGCCGGAAGCACACACGGATTTTATTTACGCGGTAATTTGCGAAGAGCTCGGCTATATCGGCGCGATACTAGTCATTGCACTTTTCCTGGCTTATGGGTGGCGTGGCCTGCGCGCCGCGTTTGCCGCTCCCGATGGATTTGGTCGCCTGCTAGCGCTTGGAATCACAGCGCTAGTGCTCAGCCAGGCGTTGATCAACTTTGCGGTTGTGTTGGGTATGGTGCCAACAAAGGGCATACCGCTGCCATTCGTAAGCTACGGCGGCTCAAGCCTGCTAGTGATGTTGCTAGCCACAGGAGTGCTTCTAAACATCAGCCAGCAGGCCACGGAAACATGAAGCAACGCGCGATATGCCCTCGTACGGGCGCAGCAGGCTGCGGGCCTACGCCCAGGCGCCAGGCATGAAGCTACTAATCGCCGGCGGTGGCACAGGCGGACACGTGATCCCCGCCATTGCCATCGCCCAGGAATGGCTATCGCGCGGCAAAGAGAGAGAAATCGTGCTTGTAGGAACCGAACGCGGTATCGAGATGAAGCTAGTACCCCAGGCCGGACTGCCGCTCGAGACGTTACGCGTTGCCGGGCTAAAGGGAAAAGGCGGGGCTACGCTTCTGCGGAATCTCGCCATGCTCTTTCCCGCGATGCTGGACGCCCGATGTGTGTTGCGAAAGCACAAACCAGTCGCGGCATTCGGCGTTGGCGGCTACGCAGCGGGGCCAATGCTTCTAGCGACCTGGTTCAGCGGCGTGCCCAACATAATCTTCGAACCAAATGCGGAGCCGGGCCTGACCAACAAGCTGCTCGGGAAACTTTCCAAACGCATCGCCACCGGCTATGAAATTTCTGCCCAGACGTGGGGAAAAAAGGCCATCGTAACGGGCTGTCCCGTGCGCCCGGAGTTTTTCTCAATCGTTCCTCGAAGACTCGAAAAGCCCTTTCGCCTGCTAGTTACCGGCGGAAGCCAAGGAGCGCTGCCCATCAACCGCACTATCGTCGACGCCATGGACCGACTGGCCCCGCGAAAAAATAAGCTGTCGATCGTGCATCAGACCGGCGAACGCGATTATAATGCGGTGCGCAGCTCGTACGCGCGACGCGAAATCAACGCGGAGGTTGTACCCTTCCTCACGAACATGGCCGAGCGGTTTGCCTGGGCAGATGTGATCGTTTGCCGAGCAGGAGCCATCACCGCGGCGGAAATTGCCGCCGCGGGCCGCGCCGCCATCTTCATTCCATTCGGAGCCGCCACCGACAGCCACCAGTTGCGGAACGCGCAGGAGATGCAACGCGCGGGCGCAGGCCGTCTGATCACCGAGAACGAACTCACAGCCGAACGTCTAACGAACGAAATCTTCTCGCTCATAGACCAGCCGGAACAAATTGAAAGGCAGTCCAACGCTGCGCGGTTGCTCGCCCGGCCAAACGCCACGCGCGACATCGTCAACCTAATTGAAGAGGCCGCGAACATGCAGGGAAAACGCGAGAGGGCAAATCCATGATGGTCTCTTTCCGCAATTTTCAGCGCATTCACTTGGTCGGCATCGGCGGCATCGGCATGAGCGGCATCGCCGAGGTTCTGCTGACGCTCGGCTACTCCGTTTCCGGCTCCGACACCAAGCCCTCAAACATCACCGAGCGGCTGCAAAATCTCGACGCGACGATCCACGAAGGCCACAAAGCAGTCAACGTCGAAGGCGCGCACGTCGTGGTGACCTCTTCGGCGATCAAGCAAGACAATCCCGAGGTCATCGAAGCGCACAAGAAGAAAATCCCCGTAATCCCGCGTGCCGAGATGCTCGCGGAGCTGATGCGGCTGAAATATGGCATCGCTGTCGCAGGCGCGCACGGCAAAACGACAACGACGTCGATGGTGGCTTCGGTCCTAAACGCCGCGCATCTCGACCCCACCTTTGTGATTGGTGGCCGAGTAAATCAGGCAGGCACTACCGCAAGGCTCGGCAAAGGCGAATATTTCGTCGTGGAAGCCGACGAGAGTGACCGCAGCTTCTTGATGCTCGCGCCCGTCGTAGCCGTCGTCACCACCATCGATCGAGAGCACCTCGACCAATACACCTCGCTCGCGGACATTCAAGGCGCCTTCATTCAGTTCGTGAACCGCGTCCCCTTCTACGGCGCCGCGATTCTCTGCCTCGACGAGCCGAACGTACAAGCCATTCTTCCAGACGTAAAGCGCCCCATCATCACCTACGGCACTTCCAGCCAGGCAGATCTGGTCATCAGCGACGTTAAGCTCGAAGGACTCGGCAGCGATTTCCGCCTCACCTTCAAAGGCGAGGACCTCGGTGTTTTCCACCTGATGCACCCGCCCGGCATACACAACGTCCGCAACGCAGCTGCGGCCGCAGCTGTCGCGCTCTATCTAAATGTCCCAAGCGATCTTATTCGTGAGGGCCTTGCCAAATTCACGGGCGTAGGGCGCCGCTTCGACATCAAGGGCATCGTGAACGACATCGCCGTCATCGACGACTACGGCCATCACCCCGTTGAAATTCGCGCCACCCTCGAAGCGGCGCGCGTCTGCAAGTTCAACCGCATTCTGGTGCTTTTCCAGCCCCATCGGTTTTCGCGCACCCAGTACCTCTGGGAAGAATTCAGCCGAGCCTTCAATCAGGCCGACATCCTTGTGCTAACGGATATCTACGCTGCAAGCGAAGCGCCCATCCCCGGCATTACCAGCGAAGCACTCGCCAATGCCATTCGCGAGGCCGGACACAAGAACGTCCACTATTTCCGCTCTATGCAGGATGGAATCGAATTCCTCCTCCGCGAAGCCCGCGCTGGTGACGCCATCATGACCATCGGCGCCGGCAACATCAGCCGCGCCAGCAACGAACTGATGGTCCTCCTGGGCACGGAGGATCCGACACACCATGCGCATTGAAAACCCCAAAATCGTCGCAGCCCTGCAAGAACTCGGCGTGCAGTTAAAGCCAGGCACTTCCTTAGCCGAGCTCACCTCCTTGGGCATCGGTGGCACGACCGACTTGCTGCGCATCGAGAAACACGAAGCGATCCCCGATCTCTTAAATCTGCTCGACACTCATGGCGTCCCGCACAAGTTTCTCGGCGGCGGCTCAAACCTCCTTGTCGGCGACGGTGAACTCCCCTGGGTGGTGCTCCAACTCGTCTCTTCCGAGCCGGACATTGTCCTCGAAGGCAATTTCGCCCAAGTTGACGCCGCGGCCGACCTGGGCCGCACCGTAACTTTCTGCGCGAAAAACGACTTGGGCGGAATGGAAGGCCTCATCGGCGTCCCCGGAACCATCGGCGGCGCACTTCGCATGAATGCCGGCGCCTACGGCATGCAAATCGGCAGCTACGTCCGCCAGGTCAAGCTCTATCGCGCCGCCGCCCGCAACCTCGAAACTCTCGAAGGCGATCAAATTTCTTTCGAATACCGCCACACATCTTTTGCGCCTGATGATATGATGCTCGCAGTGAAGCTGGAATTACCCTCCAAACCGTATCGCGAAATTCTCAAAGGGATTCGTATCTGCAACGAAAAACGGCGCGCAAGCCAGCCGCTCGGCCAAAAAAGTGCCGGCTGCATCTTCAAAAACCCTCCAGGCGCTTCCGCCGGACGCATGATTGATGAGCTGGGACTCAAAGGTTTGAACGTGGGCGACGCCCACGTCAGCCACCGCCACGCAAATTTCTTTGTAAACGCAGGCAAAGCCTCCGCGAAGGACATGCTGGCCCTGATTGCTGACGTGCGCGAGCGCGTCGAAAAGTCCTTTGGCGTCATTCTTGAATACGAGGTGGTCGTTTGGAACGCGTAAAAGCCATGCAACGGGGCAACGCCGCGGCCGCCGCCGAGCCGTACCGTCCCGAACTGCTCGCGGACGAAGAGCCACGCTATCTGCGCCGCCAGAGGCCTCTCGAAATTCGCCGCAAAAAATTTGGCGGCCGAAGCTGGACTTTTTATCGCCGCGTTTTGGTGTGGACCATTGTAGGCGCAGCGGGCGTGACCACATCCATAACGGCTGTACGCTTCTTGCTCTATTCTCCGCAAGTCCTTCTTCTTAAGTCCGATCAGATCGAGCTCGCGGGAAATCACATCGTCAGCCGCGAAGCCGTACTTCAACCCTTTGCGCGCGACCGCAATCGCAGCGTTCTGCGCGTTCCGCTCGACGCACGGCGCAGCCAGCTCGAAGAATTGCCCTGGGTTGAATCCGCCAGCGTACAACGCATCTTGCCAAACCGCATTCGCGTGGAACTCACGGAACGCGCCCCGATCGCGTTTTTGCGAAACGGCAGCGAGCTAGCCCTGATTGATGCCCACGGCGTGATTCTGAACCGTCCCGAAGGCGAAGATCTGCATTTCCCCATCGTCGCCGGCCTTCCCGAGAGCATGCCCCGCGAAGAGCGCGAGAAACGCATGCAGACCTATCAGGAATTTCTGCGAGACGCGGACCTGGTGCGCTCCGAATCCTCCGACCGCGTCAGCGAAGTCGACCTTTCGAACGCAAAAGATCTTCGTGTCGTCATGACCGGTTTGGCTTCCGCAACCGATTCGCAAGCGGTAACCATCCATTTTGGCAACGGCGATTTCACCGGCAAGTTCCGCATGCTCGTCGACAATTTTGCACAGTGGCAGGCCAATGCCGGGCGCGTGCAGTCCATCGATTTGCAATATTCACGGCAGGTAGTTGTGAACGCAGAGAGCAACGCGAATTCTGCGAAGTTAAAAAATTAAGAGTTTCAAGGCGGGGGCGGCGGCTTGTCAAAAAAAGATCGTTACATCATAGGGCTGGACGTCGGCAGCACGAAAACGTGCGCGTTGATTGCGGAAATCGACGAAGAGCAAGTAAAGTTTCTCGCGCTAGGCGCGGCGGAATCGAAAGGCCTGCGCAAAGGTCTCATCGTCAATCTCGATTCCACAGTCAGTTCCATTCGTCGGGCCGTGGAAGAAGCCGAAGGCGTGGCCAACGTGCCGGTTGAATCCGCCGTGATTGGTGTGGCTGGCGGCCATGTCCGCGGCGTCAACAGCCGCGGTGGCGTAACGCTCGGCAACCGCGCGCGCGACATCGAGCGCGACGACGTCCGCCGTGCCGTCGATGCTGCCCGCAACATTACGCTCCCCGAAGGTCGCGAAGTCCTCCACGTCCTCCCCCACGAATTCATGGTCGATGCCCAGGATGGCATTCGCGACGCCATCGGCATGGTCGGCCAGCGTCTCGAAGCCAACGTCCATCTCGTCACCTCCTCCATTGCCGCTACGCAAAATTTAGTCACCGCTGCAAATCGCGCCGGAATTTTGGTCAACGACACGGTCCTCGAACCGCTGGCTTCCGCCGAATCCTGCCTCACGCAGGACGAGCGTGACCTCGGCTGCTGCCTCCTCGATATCGGCGGCGGCACCACCGAACTGATCGTCTACGGCGGCGGCGTGGTCCGTCACACGGGAGCCGTTCTCGTTGGTGGAGACCACTTCACTAACGACCTAGCCGTTGGCCTCCGCACGCCGATCCCCGAAGCCGAAAAAATCAAACGCCACCATGGCTGGGCCGCATCTTCTCTGCTCCACGAAGACACCTCCATCGAAATCGCCAGCGTAGGCGATCGCCCTCCGCGCACCATCTTCGCCCGCATGCTCACAGACATCATCGAGGCTCGCGCTATGGAACTCCTCGCCCTCATCCGCGACGATCTCCAGCGCGCCGGACTCGACGGACAAATCCCCGCTGGCTTCATCCTCGCCGGAGGCGGAGCGCGATTGAATGGCTTGCTCGATCTGGCCGAACAGTCGTTCCACTTGCCCGTCCGCGTCGCGGAGCCAAAGGGTTTGGCTGATCTGCCCGAACAGGTAGCGCAGCCGGAATATGCAACGGTCGTTGGTCTGGTGATGTACGGCGCGAAGACGCGGCGCAATGCGTTGCAGCGCTCCGGAAATTTCGTTTCCAAATTGAAGTCCATGTTCGCAGGTGCCTCGTGAACCCGCCCGAGCGCAGCCCCGCGAACCTGGAGAAGGCTGAGGGACGTATGACCGTAAAAGACACAGGAATTCGCATGAGCTTCAGCGAGGAGCTGCAGCCCGCGAAAATTAAAGTCATGGGCGTGGGTGGCGGCGGGTGCAACGCCATCAACCGCATGATCCGCGCGAAAGTCGAGGGCGTCGAGTTCATCACCGCCAACACGGACTTGCAAGCGCTAAAGCTCTCGCAGGCTCCGGTCAAGCTTCAACTCGGCGCAAAACTCACCAAGGGTCTCGGCGCCGGAGCCAACCCCGAGATCGGCCGCAAAGCCGCCCTCGAAGACACCGACAAAATTATCGAAGCCCTCGAAGGCTCGGACATGATTTTCATCACCTCCGGCCTCGGCGGAGGCACCGGCAGCGGCGCCGCGCCGGTCGTCGCTTCGCTCGCCAGCGAACTCGGAGCGCTAAGCGTCGCGGTCGTCACCAAGCCCTTCGCGTTCGAAGGCAAGCGCCGCATGCTCCAAGCCGAACAAGCCTTGCAAGAATTGATCGGTTGCGTCGACACGGTCATCGTAATTCCCAACGAGCGCCTGATGGATACCGTCGAGCGCGGCACCAGCTTCTTCGACGCCTTCCGCATCGCCGACGACATCCTCCGCCAAGCCGTTCAAGGCATCTCCGACATCATTACCGTGCCTGGCATCATCAATCGCGATTTCGCCGATGTAAAAGCCATCATGCATGGCCAAGGCTACGCCGTAATGGGCACAGCCATCGCCACCGGCACCAATCGCGCCATCGACGCCGCCAACCGCGCCATCTCCAGCCCGCTCCTCGAAGACAATTCCATCCAGGGCGCGCAAGGTATCCTCATCAACATTTCCGGTAGCTCCAGCCTCACCCTGCATGAAGTTCATGAAGCATCGTCAGTCATTCAAAAAGCCGCCCACGAAAACGCCAACATCATCTTCGGCGCCGTTATGGACGATTCCATGAAAGACGCGGTGAAAATCACCGTCATCGCCGCAGGCTTCAAGGAAGCCAACAAGAAAAACATCCCGCAAAAGCCGTCCTTCCTGCCCAAAACCTGGAAAGCCGGCCGCGAAGTGGAAACTCCTGTGCCGCAGCAGCAAACCCTGCCAAATGTAGTCCACCAAGTCCAGCAAAACGTCCGCGAAGTAAGCCACGAAGTTCCCGCGGACGACCTGGACGTCCCGACATTCCTCCGCCGCCAAGCCCAAAAAGCCTAGGTATTTTTTTTTTGTAGGGGTGCGCTTCAGCGCGTCCCTCTTCTTTCTCCAGGATCTGTGCTTTGCGCCCACTCCCATTCTTCAACCTCCT
>DATDHE010000343.1:0-13630 GCA_036521695.1 Candidatus Acidiferrum sp.
GGATTTGTGCGAAAAGTGGCGCGACCTTGTCCGGTTGCGTGGCACCGAGAGCGGTCAGGGTTTGGGCGGCCGTGGTCGAGGCAGAGTCCATAATTGTTCAAATCCTGCCTCGTAGGGGCGCAGCATGCTGCGCCCCTACGAGGAAAAAGGCCACGCGCTGGCGGTAAACCAGTGCGACTCGAAAAACCTCAGGGCTCCACGGACTCCGCCCTGCGCTACATCAAGAGCAACAGGCAAGCCAAAATGCTAGGCCTTCTTGGCTTGGGGCGGCGCGGCGGACTTGGCGCTCGCTACTAAACCCGCGAAAGCGGTTGCGTCCTTGACGGCGATGTCCGCCAGGATTTTGCGATCGAGGGAGACGCCCGCGGCTTTTAGTCCGTGAATCAACTGGCCATAGGTCAGGCCGTTGTTGCGGGCGGCTGCGCCGATGCGCTGGATCCAGAGCTTGCGATATTCGCGTTTTTTTACGCGGCGGTCGCGTTTGGCGTAACGGTCGGCGCGGTTCGCTGCTTCTTGTGCGGATTGGTAGAGCTTGCTCTTTGTTAGAAAGAAGCCTTTTGTGCGTTTGAGATACTTCTTACGGCGGGCGCGGCGCTTTGTGCCGCGTTTTACGCGAGCCATGGGTTTTTCTCCTTAAGTTGGGAGACAAACAGGGTGCGTTCACGCGGGAAAATACGCGTTAGGCAGCGGGTTTGTCTCTGATTAATGTTGCTAGCCGCTTTTGTTTGCCTTGCGGCAACAACTTTTGCGGCTTATCGGCCGGCAGGCACCCGTGAAGCGCTGCCTGGCACGATGCGCGTGTTAAGTGTGACTGTCCGCGCGGAAAACTTTACGGCTCTAGCCGTAGGGAAGCATTTGTCTGACAGCGGCTACGTCTCTGGGACTGACCAGCGTCAGTTTCTTCAGCTTACGCATGCGGCCGGGAGCTTTAGTACCCATTAGGTGGCGCTTGCCAGAATGCATCCGTTTAATTTTGCCGTTCGCGGTGATCTTAAAACGCTTCCGGGCGCCGCGATGAGTTTTCAGTTTCAGTTTTGGTTTCGTCGAATTCCTTGGCATGGCTCGAAAATCTCTCCTTCAAGAGCGGGGCTCACACGTCCCCAAAATCTCTAAAACTACTGCGATTGCTGGGCGTTGGCCGTCGATTGCCCTGAGGGCTTGGCGACCGATACACCTTTTTTCGGCGCGAGCAGAGCGACTAGAACGTTGCCTTCCATACGGGGCATCGTTTCGATCTGGCAGTGGTCGCCTATTTCCACCAGCAAGCGATTCATTTTGGCGCGACCCACTTCCTGGTGCGCCATTTCCCGGCCGCGATGGAAAATCATCGCGCGAACTTTGTGGCCGTCGCCGAGGAATCGGATGATCTGATTCTTGCGAACCTGATAATCGTGCTCCGCAGTCGCGGGACGAAATTTTACTTCCTTGAGCTGCGAGCCACGGCTGCTCTTGCGCTGTTCGTGCGCTTTCTTGTTGGCCTGGTAGAGATACTTGCCGTAGTCGGTGATCTTGCAAACTGGAGGATCCGCCGTCGGCGAGATTTCCACCAGGTCAAGCCCGCGCTCGCGCGCCAGTTTCAGCGCTTCGAACGGCTGCATGACGCCAAGCTGGCCGCCATCTTCATCAATCACCCGGAGTTCGCGCGCCCGGATCCTTTCGTTAACTCGGATTCGGTCGCTCTGCCGGAAGCTGCGTTCTGCGATAATCCCCCCTAATTGCTGAAAGGCGCCTTGCTGCCCGCCTCGCCGGGCTGGGTCTCAAATCGTCACAAGTCCGTTCCCACAGCCGAAAACGAGCCGGGGACGGGTTTCAAAGTATAGCATGCTCTGCGGGTTGCCCGGCAATACCCAAACTGGCGCTATAGGGCGGAGGCTGGTGGCCTGCGTTCAGCTAGTCAGCACAAGCTCGACTCCCGCACAGGAGATGGTCGCGCGAAGTTGCGCCTTCTCACTCTTCATGATCTCCACATCGAGCCCAACGGCGGCCGCTGCGCTCCTCAGTTTTTCGAAGTCCGGAGTGAGGAGTTCAAAGCGAGCGAGGTGGCAGCCTCTGGGTGCGCTCGTAGAAGGATGTGAGGAGTCGGCGCTCCATTCGATGAAGAACGGGAGGAGGCCGCCGTGATCGTCCTTTAGATTGAGAGTTTTCCATTGGAGAAGGTGGCCGTCGGGGCGTTTGCGTGAGCCGGCGTTCGGTCCATCGAATGCGATATCTGCGTTGCGGAGACGACTTGCGAACTCGTTGAGGTCACCGGGATGAGCGGCCCAGCCGACCAGGCGCGGTTCGGTTAGTTTGAGCAGGCCATAGTGGTCTGGGGTGCCGGATTGCTGCGGATCGGGCGCGATGATTTCGAGGTAGCGGCGGGGGTTGAGTTCAAAGCGGCTTGGCTCGCCGAGCGAGAGAAGGGCGTTGCGCGTGCCGCGTCCGGGATGAACGCCGCCGAATGCGGCTCGGACGCCAGTGCGTTTTGCGACGAACTCGATACCGCTGGTGAGATCAGTGCAGCCGAGGAGGATGTGGTCGAGAGATAGCGGCATTAGTTCTCTTTCCGCAGAAAACAAAGAGTGAAGACTGGCAGCGGAGGCAGCAAATATTACCGCTCCGGTTGATACGAACGACCGCCTCGAAATTGCGTGGCGCATAAAGTCCTCTGCTTACAGCTATCGCGAGCTACCGGGCAGCAGCCCCTGTCCAGGGATTATATAGAGGATTATGCCGAGACCGATGAGAAGAGCAGCGTAGTAAACCGCAATAGGAGGATTTGGGATGGGAGGGAGGTCTTTGGTGAAGAGGCGATAGGTAATTCCGGCTGCCACCAAGAAGAACAATCCTTGGTCAAGAAAGGCCCAGAGCGCGAGAGTCAAAGCGAGGAGAACAAAACGTTCTGCTTTGGAGAGAGCGTTCATGGCTTGGCCGCCGTCGAGGATCCAGACGGGCGTGAGATTTAGGAGATTTAGCACGCCGGAGACGCTCGCTAGGACGCTCCACAAGCCGTAGCCGGTGTGATGCCAAAGATACGCGCAGACCGCGGTGCCTACCAGGCCAGCAAGTGGACCGGCAAGGCTGACGGCGGCGCGCGTCTGGCGAGTAACGCCCATGGCTTCCCAGCGAACGTAGGCGCCGAGTCCGGGGAGGAAGACGGGCATGTCAGCGGGGAGTCCGCGGCGGCGGATGTCGATGTAATGGCCGAGTTCGTGAACGAGAATGAGGACGGCAAAACCTACGCCGAACTTGAAGCCGTAAAGCATCCAGTAGATCGCGAGAAAAGTGAAAAAACTGAAAAGGAACTTTAATTTGAAGATGGCAAGTAGAAGTCCTTTGCTCTTCACGAGCAGAACGGCGATGGGGGCGAGAGGACCCAGGCGCTTGGTCCAATCACTTTTTGGAGGTTGCGAGGCGGCGTGTTTTTCTGTCAGCTCAAGTTTGTAGATTTTTCCGCGGATCCATTCCGCTTGGTTCGCATTGTGAGGGAGGAGAGCGAGGGCCTTGCGCCATTCGTCGCGCGCTTGCGGGAGGGCGTTCTGCTCTTCGAGTTGATTTGCTTTCGAGGAAATGCGGACCAGTTCTTCACTGTAGAGCAATGCGTGGCATTGCGGGCAGTCGAGCGCTCCGAGAGGCACGGACTGGCCGCAGTTGTGACAATTGCGAATGGGTTCAACGATGCGAGGAGAGGACACGGGTTGAGGCTGCGTGGTTCAGATTGCGGGCGTCGATGCAGGCGCGCGGCTTTGGAACGGGCCGACGATATCGATTTTCGGCGCGCCGGTTTGTTGCCAGGCGAAGCGGATGCCGACGAACAAGATCACGAGACCGAGCACACCGTGGAAAGGGTCTCGCAATTCGAGAAAGGGAGAAGCCAAACCTATAAGCGCCAGCAGGCCTAGCGCAGTGAAGGGGTTCATCTTGGGCTTTGCGGCGCGCGCTGGCATTGCACCCCCGGATGAGGAAGCGGAGTCGTCCGCTTCGGCGTCATCAGCAGCGGCGCCAGGATTGGCGGGCGCCGTCTTCACTTGAGGAGGTTTGGTGGCTTTGTCTTTGCTGATTTGAGAAAAGTAGATGGGAATGGCGGCCATCGAGACAGCGGCATAGGTGAATAGCGCGGCGGCAATCTGATAGCGTCGGCCGCCTATGCCTTTTGAGCCCGTACGCATAGCTTTGCCGATCAGCCAGCCGACGGCCAAAGAAATGTAGCCGATCTGGATGCCGGTAATAATGGAGAAGGCTGCGTAGCCGATAAGTCCGAGGATCGCGGCGCCAATGCCGAACATGAGCGCGCGAACGAAGGTAGGGTGGGAATCCTTGGGGAGCTGGGTTTGCAGCTGCGTCGTACAGCGGTCGCAAGCCAGCGAACCGTTGATGCGATAATAGGAGCCAGAGATGGTTTGATTGCACGATTTGCAAACGTCGCCGCCGCCGGCGTACTCCGCCGTGGCAAATTGCGGCGTGGGATTGGCTGGAGCGAAATCCATCGATGAGGAACGTAACACAGCGGCCATTTCCCTCAAAGACAAATTGAGGAGGAGGTTTCGTAGGCTGCTACAACTTCTGATGCTGGCCGCTCGAAGGCGCGCTTCGCGGAAATTGTTTAGGTCAGTGCGCGAGAAGTGACTTCGTCTTGCAGCGCGGCGACGACTTCGGCGAGGGGCTTGGGACCGAGGTCGCCCTTGCTGCGATGGCGGACGGAGACGGTGCCGGCTTCGGCTTCTTTTGCGCCGACGATTAGCATGTAAGGAATTTTTTGGAGCTGCGCGTCGCGGATTTTTGCCGGGAGCTTTTCGTTGCGGTCGTCGAGATGGACGCGAATATTGTGGCGCTTGTGTGTTTCGGTGACGTGTTTGGCGTAGTCGGCGACTTTTTCGCTGACGGGACAGATTTGGACTTGCACGGGAGCGAGCCAGAGCGGAAACGCGCCGGCGTAATGCTCGATCAAAATGCCGAAGAAGCGTTCGACGGAGCCGAGGAGCGCGCGGTGAACCATTAGCGGTTGGTGCTTGACGCCGTCTTCGGCGACGTACTCGAGGCCGAAACGCGCGGGTAGGTTGAAATCGAACTGGACGGTGGTGAGCTGCCAGGGGCGGCCGATGGCGTCGATCAGCTTGACGTCGATTTTGGGGCCGTAGAACGCGGCTTCGCCGGTGATGGTCTTATACGGAATGTTGAGCTTCTTCATGGTTTCGGCAAGCGCGGCCGTGGCACGCTGCCAGTCTTCCGGTTTGCCGGCGTAATTTTCCGGATGTGAGGCGTCCCAGTCGGAGAGCTCGACTTCGTACTTGTCGAAGCCAAAATTGTTCATCACGGCGAAGGCGAAATCGATGCAGGCTTCTACTTCGCTTTCGATTTGCGAGGGCGTGCAGAAAATGTGCGCATCATCTTGCGTAAAGCCGCGGACGCGGAGCAAGCCATGGAGCACGCCGCTGCGCTCATAGCGGTAGACAGTGCCGAGTTCGGCGAGACGCACAGGAAGATCGCGGTAACTGTGGAGTTTTGATTTGTAGATCAGGATGTGGCCCGGACAGTTCATAGGCTTGAGCTGGTAGTCGGCTTTTTCGACTTCGACCGGGCCGAACATGCTGTCTTTGTAAAAGCCGGTGTGGCCGCTGGTCTTCCAGAGGTCGAGGCGCATGATGTGCGGCGTGTAGACGAGATCGTAGCCGCGCTTGAGGAGCTCCTCACGGAGCCAGTCCTCCACAATTTTGCGGATGAGGCCGCCCTTGGGATGCCAGAAGATCAAGCCGGGACCGGCTGCTTCCTGAATGCTGAATAATTCGAGTTCGACGCCGAGTTTGCGATGATCGCGGCGCTTGGCTTCTTCGAGGCGGTGCAGGTATTCGTCGAGCTCTTTTTGCGTGAAGAAGGCTGCGGCGTAAATGCGCTGAAGTTGCGGATTGCCTTCCTGGCCCTTCCAGTAGGCGCCAGCGACGCTCATCAGCTTGAACGCGGTGATGCGCTTGGTGGAAGGGATGTGCGGGCCGCGGCAGAAGTCGAAGAATTTTCCGGTGGTGTAAAAAGAGACCATTAGCTCGTTGGCTTTTTCTTCAACGAGCTCACATTTGAAAGTTTGGTTGCTCTTTTTGTAGAGCTCGAGAGCTTCGGGCTTGGGAATGAGTTTGCGCTCGTTCGGCAAGTCCTGCGCGGCGATCTCGTGCATCTTCTTTTCGATTTTCGCGAGGTCTTCCGGAGTAAAAGGCTCGTCGCGGAGAAATTCGTAGAAGAAGCCGGTGTCGGTAGGCGGGCCAATACCGAGCTTGACGTTGGGATAGAGCTCCATCACGGCGGCGGCGAGCAAGTGTGCCGCAGAATGGCGAAACACGAAGAGCGCGTCGGGATCTTTCTCTGTGAGGATTTGGAGCTTAACGTTTTCTTCAAGCGGGCGACGCAGATCGATCAGTTCGCCTAGATCGGCAGCATTGGGCAGCGGAGTTCCGTTGGTAGCGGTCACCCGAGCGACCAGGGCGGCGTCGGCCAGTCGGGGTGAAATTTTGCGCGCGATATCCGCCGGAGTCGTGCCCTTCGGCACCTCTTGAACCTTGCCATCCGGCAATGTGACTTGCACTTGCTCCATGATTAGCTCACCTGGAAGGAGAAACTCTAAGCTTATCGGCGCATTGTATCGTGGTCAAGGAGGGGGAGTGTGTGGCGGAGTGAGTTAACGTGACGTGCGGCAAGCCTTTGCAATGAGCGCTGGAGGTAAGCAACTCTGCTCCATTTCTCTCCGCCGTTGCCGAGATCAGCGCATCGGCCTTCGGCTACTCATGTTGAATGCTAATGACGGCGGCTGGGAGAGCGATCTCTTGATCCACGGGGACCACCGTGCGGCGTGGGGCTTCCGAAACCAATAGGTCTGCGATTGTTTGGGGCTGTCGCTGGAGGAGAATCGATGATATCGATACCACATATTGTATGTCCATGGTTCCATCAATACTGGGGAGAGTAGGAGGTTTCGAATGCCGAGGGAAGTGTGTTAAGTGTCTGAATTAGGGAGACTTAGTGGGGATATGGGAGGGGTGTTATCAAGGCCTGGAATTCGTTGGTGGCGCGCAATTTAGCGAAGGCGGGTTCGTCCGAGAGCCAGGCGGAGAAGCCTGCGGGATCTTTGCTCTTTTCTTTAACGCGGCGAAGAGTGTCTAGGGCGCCACTGCGGTCGCCATCCCGGGCACGTGCCACGGCTACTTTGCTGAGCGCCCACATGGACTCCGGGTCCCCACTAGCCGCTAGTTCAAAGTAGGTGCGCGCATGGGAGAAGTCCCCGGCGTCCAGCCGTTCTTGCCCGGTCTCCATGGCTTCGACAAAAGCTCCGGCCAAAGCTCGCTTGGCGACACGAAGCTTTTGCGGGTTCTTCTCGTGCTCCGCGCGGTTGCGCAGCTCCGCGATTTGTTGTTCCACCTGGGTGCGAATATCCGCGCGGTTTGCGGCGTCCTGACGGAGAGCGGCCAGCCCTGAATCAATATCCGCGCTTAGCCGCGATTGCTCTTCGAAGGCCTGTTGCTCGCGTTTGGCGCCGTCGCGAACGGCTTTCTCTTTTTCAAGAACGACAGCTCGCTCTCGGAAGGTGGGGTCTTCGCCCAGACCATCAAATGTTTCCGCAGCCTGTCGATATTCCTTCCAGGAGCCGTACAGATCGCCGGAAAGTTCGAGGGATTTCGCGCGCTTCTCCGCTTCCGAAGCCTCGGACTTCACGAAAGCTGCATCGCGTTCTTCGTGGCCGACCTTCATGGAGATCAAACGAAACCAGGCCAGCGCCTCGTCCATGACGCTTTCTGGAGCCCATTGATGAGGGCCATCGAAGCTGCGCAACGAATGAGAGTAATGAAGTGAACCGAGTGCCTCGTCGAGCTGAACGACTTCGCCATAGTTGAAGTCAAAGGTGCCGACGGTTGCAAAGACAGCGAAGGTAGCCCCGGCCGTCGGCGGCGCCGAAGGCGAAAAGCCGGCGCTATTCAAGAGCACGCCCGCGGCGCAATTACATCGTTCGGCCAGCGATGAAGCAAGGCGAGCACCGCCGGAAAGCCCGGCGAAGTAGACGCGATTGTTGTCGACGGAAAGGCGCGCGTGAGTGTCTTGAAACATTGCTTGGGCGGCCTCCGCCTCGGGTTTCCAGGGGCCATTGCGCGAGTTGTTTGAGCCCGCCACGATATAGCCGTGGCGTTCCGCAGCATCCTTCATCAATTCGACGGGCACATTTCCACGGGCGAACGGATCGAATACGTACACAATCGGCCAGCGTTTTCCACGAGTGTAATGAGAAGGAAGGTAGAGCGCATAACTTTGCTCGGGCTGCGTTGCAGAAGTGACCTTCGAGAGGACGACACCAGACTGTAAAGCTGGTAGCGCGGTGTTTGGTGGAGCGCTCATTTGGCCAAATGCGGGAGCACAAAGAACGATCAGCCCGGCGCAGAGGAGAGCGAGTTTGGCCATTGCCCTAGTATAGACGCCTGAAACCTGCGGAGGGAGAGCACGCGGGGAACTTCAAATAGGCTGCTTGAGAAGCAAGATTTTGACGCAATGGCGTGGTGGGAGATTTCTGACAGTTCGATATAGAATTCTTCGATGTACCCATCCTCCGAACTGAGTCGTTTAGCACAATTTTGCCCTTCTGTTTCGAAGACCCCTCCACAGCACCTGTGTTCTAGAAGGATGCGCGGAGCGGATTTTCTAACTTGGCTGCCCATACTCGTCTTTTTGATCTGCTCCCCCATGTCGAAGGATGCGTTCGCGCAGACTCCCGTGGGGATTTTGCAGGCCGATGAGCGCTACAAGGTAGACATTCTTCTTGTCGTGGCGCATCCGGACGACGAAGGCGCGGCAACTCCTTATTTGGCGCGCGCGATTGATGAGGGCAAGCGCGTCGCAATAGCTTACGGGACGCGGGGCAGCAGCGGCGCGAACGAGGCTGGACCTGAACAGGCCACGGCGCTTGGCGATATCCGCGAAATCGAAGCGCGCCGCGCTGCTGCCCTGCTGGGAATCGACAAGGTGTGGTTTTTAGAGGGGAAAGACACTGCATCGCAGGATGTTTTGCAGTCTTTGGCGAATTGGGACCACGGCATGGCATTGGAAAATCTCGTGCGGATTGTGAGGTTGACCCGGCCGGAAGTGATTCTAACTTTTTTGCCGGGGACCTTTATCGGCGAGGATCATGGAGACCATCAAGCGGCGGGTGTTCTTGCGACCGAGGCTTTCGATCTGGCTGGCGATCCTACGGCGTTTCCCGAGCAGGTTGCGGCCCCGCTACGGCGACTGGAACCGTACCTCGAGAATCTTCGCCCATGGCAGACGAAGAAGATTTATTACTTTCCTGATGCGGACAAGGAAGAAATGTTTCGCGACAAAGGTCCCAAGTATTCCGTAAAGGAAATATCGAAATCAGCGAAACAGGCCTATTGGCGTATTGCTTTGGAGTCTTTTCGCCGGCATGAAACACAGGCGAAGGGTTTCATTGATTCGCTTGCCAAAATGGACGAAGCGCAAATCGAAGAGATGGTCACCTCGGATAGTTTCTGGAGCAGCGGGATAAGCCTCGTGCTAGGGAAGTCACTGGTGGACGGAACTGTGACGGGAGATGTTTTTGAGGGTATTACGCGGGGAACGATTCCCTTTGTGCGACCGGAAATCTCGCCGGCGCCTTCAAGACCTGCAGTCTCGGTCGAGCTCGCTGGACCGTGGAATTACTACGCGGAATTTCGTCGCGCGCATGGATTGACACATTTGCCGCATCCCGAACCGCCGGAAATTGCTCAACAAGCAGGCGGAACATTCGTGATTCCCTTGTGGTTGCGCAATCAGACGATAGAATCGCAGGAATTCACTCTTTCCGTGAATCTGCCGCCCGGCTGGACCTTGCAAACGGGGACTCTGAAATTCATGGTTGGAGCGAACCAGACGGGAGCAGCGCGCATAGAAGTGAATCTCCCCGTGCTCGGCGATCCGCCGCCGAAAAACCCCGAACCGCAGGAAGTCAGCGTGCACGCCGAAGCAAACGGCTTGGCGCTCGGGGATGTGAAGATGCGTGTGGAGCTGCGCAAACGCGCTCTACCGGAATAGCTAGCGTTACGATTTTTTGGTGCGGGCCGCCTCGAGCACTTCCCACGCGGCTTCCGGCAGCATGAGCAGGTCGTTGAACTCGCCCGCGCCGCGCAGCCATTGGCCGCCGTCGATCACCACGCACTCACCGTTAATATATTCCGCCATGTCGCTCACGAGAAACGCGGCGAGGTTGGCCAGCTCTTCGTGACGTCCGAAGCGCTTCATAGGGTGCTTGTCTTTGGCGTGTTCTTCAAATTGCCTTGAAGGCATGAGACGCGACCACGCGCCTTCGGTGGGAAACGGGCCCGGCGCAATGGCATTCAATCGGATGTGGTATTTGGCCCACTCGACGGCCAGCGACGTGGTCATGGCCAGCACGCCGGCTTTCGCGCATGCTGAGGGCACCACAAAGCCGGAACCACTATTCGCCGCGGCATAAGTGGTTACGATGCTCAAGACATTGCCGCCGAGTTTCTGAGCAATCCAGCGTTTGGCGAAAGCCTGCGTGCAATGAAATGAGCCGTTGAGAACAATTCCCACGACAGTGTTGAAGGCATTTGGAGAAAGTTTTTCCGTGCGCGCGATAAAATTTCCAGCGGCGTTATTGACGACCGTATCGATGCGGCCAAACTGCTGCTCGGCTTTTTCCGCAGCGGCCTCGACGGCGCCGTAATCGCGCACATCGCAGGTGGTGAACGCCGCCGAGCCGCCCGCGCGGTGAATCTCCGAGCAAACTTCCTTCAGGGGTTCCTCGCGGCGGCCAACTAAGTACATGCGCGCGCCAAGCTCGGCAAAGCGCATAGCCATGGACCGGCCCAAGCCCGTTCCCCCGCCTGTCAAGAAGATCGCCCGGCCTTTTAAGAGGTCCTGTTGAAACACAAGCCACCGCCTTTTGAGAATGATTGCCGGTTCCGGATGGTCCGGGAATGCAATTCTAGAACAATCGTGCCCAAGTGCGGCGAAATTTGCATCACTGCAGGATGAACAATGCGCGAAGCACCGTCCCGCCAGAAGATCAAGGACAATAGGCTGTTTGAAGAATGGGAGTCATCGGCCACCGGCGAACCTAATTCGGCTTGATCTCCGCTGGAATCGGCCGGCCCATGACCTTCGCATATTCGGCGGCGAAGAGCGGGCTGTCTGGAAATTCTTCGGTCAATTCATGCAGGAGCTTTTGCGCCAAGGCATTCTGTTTCTCGCGCCGTGCTGCCAGCGCCAGAAGAACTTTCGCAAATGGCTCGAGATACCGGCCTTTGTCAGCCGTTTTTTCGACCAGTTCCATGCCGAGCTTTTTATCGCCATGAATACCGCCAAACCATAGAACCATTCGAGCGCCGCCAGAAAGGCAACCGATGATGTAATCCGCCGAGCCCGGCGCGACCCAAGCATCATTTGCATCGGGCCGCTCGGCTAGCAGCAGCTTGGCATGCTCGTTGGCTTCCTTCATTCTTTTAAGGCCATCCAGATGCTTTTTTTCGAGGATACTGTCGGCGTTGGATTCCATGCCGGCGGCCATCGTCAAAGCAAAGAGTCCCGCAGCGTCATTCTTGTCCTTCGAGAGGCGTGCGTTGGCGAGCTTGCGGGCTTGCACCAACTCCGCGTCGAAGTTCTTGAGGCGCTCGGGATTGGGCTTCCCCTCGATTCCTCGAAGAAACCTTTTGTCATCCAGGAAAAAGTCACTGGTCAATACGCTCTGGCGGTAAAACTCCTCAAAAAGGTAGCTCGCAGCCGTAGCTACAAACCCAAACGGATCGGCGGGGTGCTCAGAAGTCCACGCGGAGAACTTTTCTCGGGCTTCGGGATACTTCTGCACATAGAGCAGGCGGAAGCCCTCTTTCAGGTCAGGCACCTCCGTGAAAGCAGAGTCACTGCCGTCGGCGACTGTTTGCGCGGGAGACATGGAGGGGGTGAGGGAAACGAACAGCGCCAGGGCAGGAATGCGCCAGGAAGAGCCAATTTTTTTTTTCAAAAAACACCAGGAATAAATCTCGGTTTATTGGCCATGGTAGCCTGATATTCAGGATTGGCTAGAAGCACGCGCTCTTCGGTGGAAAGCCGCATCGAGAGTACGCCGATGTGCGCGAGCGAACCAACGATGGCGGTGATCCATGCCGTGTGTATCAGCGGCAGCGACAGCATCTCGGCAAAGACCGCAGCGTAATTTGGATGGCGAACATAGCGGAAGGGTCCCGAGGAGACGACGCCGAGGCTCGTCGAATCCATCACCTGGACGTTCCAGTGATTTCCCAGCGTTCGGATAACCCACCAGCGCACGGCATTCGCCGCCAGAAAGATCGCAAACATGACGGCGGCTAATAGCGGGATGAAGGGCCGCCGAAGGAGCACTACTTCCAGCGCGGCACCGATGAGCACCGCGGTATGCAGCAGGACCATCCAGCGGAATCTGGGCTCTTCCACCTTGGCTGCGCCGCGTGCGATCATCTCTTTCTGGTGACGGCGTGAGATTTGCAGCTCCACAATGCGGAGCAGGGCCACGGCCACGAGGAGGCCGAGAAACGCGATGACGCTTAGGTCCATTGCAGCAGAAGAAATTCGGCGCTGAATCCCGGGCCGAAGGCGGCTGCCATGGCATATTCACCCGATTTGAGGGGCCGCTTTTGCATCCACTCCTGCAAGATGAAGAGAATCGTGGCGCTTGATAGGTTGCCGACGTTACTGAGAATATCCCAGGAGGGCTGGGTGTCACACTTGCAGAGCCCCAATTCTTTTTCAACATTGCCTAGCAAGCGCGCGCCGCCAGGGTGCAAAATCCATCCTTTTATATCTTCCTGTTTGCGGCCATGGCGTTCGAGGAATCCATCCACGAGTCCGCGAATTTTTACGCCAATCATTTCGGGCACGTCTTTCGAAAGCAAAATGTGAAAGCCCGAGTCGCGCAAGTCGAAGCCCATGGCACCCAGAGAATCGGGGAACGTGTAGGTTTCCGAGACGAGAATCTTGGGGCCCTTTTGCTCTCTTCCCGTCACCAGGACTGCGGCAGCTCCATCGCCGAAAAGAATCGAGGAGATCAAATTCGCCTGGGAGATATCCTTGCGCTGAAAGGTGAGGGAAGGCAGCTCGACCGAGATGATCAGCACATTTCCGCCGGGATGGGCTTTCAAATAATCCGCGGCGCGGCTGAGGGCCATCGCTCCAGCGGCGCAGCCGAGTTCGGTGAAGGGCATGCGGCGCACATTAGAGCGGAATCCCATCAGATTGATGAGGTGGGCGTCCAGCGAGGGGATCATGAATCCGGTGCAGGAGACGGTGATGATGAGATCTACTTCGTCTGGGCGCAAACCGGCTCTCTGCAAACACTCTTCCGCCGCTTGACGGCTGAGCTTCACCGCGTGCTCAATGTACTCTTCGTTGGTCTTCGAAAGCGGACGAGGCTCAACGGTATATTCGATTGGAAAAATCGAATAGCGTTTGTGAACCTGCGCGTTATCCGCGATAGCCAACAGCGCCTCCAGACGCCGATCCGGTATGTCGAACACTCGTCCTAGGTAGTACTTCACTTCCTCGCGCGTCATTGTATATGGAGGCAAAGCCGTAGCTGTTGCAGCTATTGTGCAGTGCGAGTTTGAGGCCCCATTCGAGGGTCCAATAT
>DATDHE010000344.1:0-2862 GCA_036521695.1 Candidatus Acidiferrum sp.
AGCGGTGTTGAATGTGGACGAGTACTCAGAGAGGATCGAGGCGCTCCTTCTGGATGGTTTGCGGCTATTCCGGCTACCCGTGATGGGGCGGTCCATTCTTCTAAAACCAAACTTGGTGGAAGACTTGCCGGGTCCTGTGAACACGAATTCCACTCTGATCGGCGCCGCGGCGCGATGTTTCCTGCGACTTGGAGCAACACGGGTTGTGATCGGTGAGGGCCCTGGACATCAACGTGACACGGAACTCGTTGTGCAAGCGGCAGGTCTCAAGCCGCATCTCGCGGAACGGCAGATCGAGTTCGTGGATCTCAACCGGGACGAGCTCAGAAAAGTGAAGCTGAAAGCCAATTACAGCGGTCTAGGCGAGCTCTGGCTGCCGAGTGCGGTTCTCGAATCCGACTTCGTTGTTTCAATGCCCAAAGTCAAGACCCACCATTGGGCAGGGGTCACGCTGAGCTTGAAGAACATGTTCGGTATTGTGCCGGGCATGAAGTACGGTTGGCCGAAGAATCTACTGCACTGGAGCGGAATTCACGAAAGCATCCTCGACATCTGTGCGACCGTTCCGATCCACTTCGTGATCGCTGACGGTATTACCGCAATGGAAGGCAACGGACCGCTTCAGGGAAGCCCGCGCCAACTGGGCAAGATTGTACTTGCCGATGATCCTGTCGCGGCAGACGCAACCTGCGCACGACTGATGGGCTTTGATCCGCTCCGGATTCGGCATCTCTCCGAGGGGGGCCATTTCCTTGGGAACCTTCGCGAGGACCGTATCAGGATGTTGGCGGAAGAAGTCGGAGCACCGACGCGCCCGTTTTCGGTACTGCCGGAATTCCGCTACCTCCTTGCAGTGAAAGGCTAGAGAAAGAACTGGTGGAGAGAGATTGAGGCCAACGGGGCGTCCGTGAACCCAACGGAATGAGGGAAAGTGGTTCCCGCGAAAAAACTGCGTCGATCGCCTGTCAGCCCAATGTTGTTGCTTCCTACTGCGCCAGTCTCGGCCGGAAGGAAGGAGGAAAAGTGGTTCCCTCAAAAAACGTGCAATGATTCCCGGCGATCCGATCTGCTGGCGTTTCTGGGTAACCGATCTCAGCGGAAGGAACGAGGAAAAGTGGTTCCCTCGAAAAGAGTGCGGCGGTCCCCTTGCGAGCCCGATTTCCCTGGCTGCCTCTAGGCGGACGGGATCGGCCCGGGCGGGCATGAGGAAAAGTGGTTCCTTCGAAAAAAGTATCGCACCTCTGGCGGAGCCTGACTCCTGGACCGCGGTCTGAACAGAGGGGATGAGGAAAAGTGGTTCCGCAAAGAAAATGTACCGTGGGCGTCTGTTCGGTGCTGAATTGGAAGGTCTTCCGGTGAGCCCATAACAAGGCAGTTTTGGCGAAAGACCGAGAAGTTGAGGAGCCCTCGGAACGATTCTGCCTTAGCATGAGGCTTCAAGGAGCCCCGACGAGTGTTCTCCTCGATCCAAGAGTTGTCCGAGAAGCTGGAGGCCGCCAAGTACGTGACGGATCCGGTAACGCTCAAGGTGATCTATCTTGCCGCCCAAATGCAGAAGCCCGTCTTGGCCGAAGGGCCACCGGGCTCTGGTAAGACAGAACTGGCCAAAGTAGTTGCTCTCGCGGCAGACACCACCATCGAACGTCTTCAATGCTACGAGGGTCTCAATGAGGAAAAGGCCATCGGCAAGTTCGACGAGTCCCTGCAGCGTCTCTACCTGAATACACAGGGCAGCACGGCATCTGCCAGTTGGGCGTCCTTACGGCGCGATCTGCACACGCTGGAATTCTTTCAGGAAGGACCACTCCTGAGGGCGCTCCTGTGTGAGAAGCCGTGCGTCCTATTGATCGATGAAATCGACAAGGTCAGTGAAAAGTTCGAAGCGGAACTCCTCGAGATCTTGAGTGACTGGCAACTGTCCATCCCTAAGATCGGCACGATCAAGGCGAAGAGCAAGCCTTTCGTGGTGCTGACCTCGAACGAAGTTCGCCGGATCGGCGATCCGTTGCGGCGTCGAAGTCTATATCTTCGGTTCGAACACCCAACGATCGAGCGGGAGACCCAGATTCTGGAAAAGCGAACGGCTGACACACATGCGGAATTACATGGCCAGCTTGCCGGCTTCGCGCACGCACTTCGCGGCTACACCCTGGAAAAGGCGCCATCGATCGCCGAAATGCTCGACCTCGCCGAGGCGCTTAAAGTCCTAGGCGTTCGCGAAATCAGCGCCGACCTGCGGGATGTTCTCCTGCCTCTGATTGCCAAGACGCAGAACGACCGCAAACGGCTCTTGCTTCGGGATGGCTTCGAAAGCCTGGTCTACGACACACAGCAGTACAGCAGGGACGGAGGCCGGGCAGCTCGTGAGCAAAAGGAACTTGTATGCACAGAGCGTCGGCGTTACTAAGCGTAGTGTGCGTGATGGCTCCCGCGTTTGCGGGGGAGTCGCTCAGCATGCGCGAGTACGAGGAGCGCTGCGCGAGCTACTACGCCCAGGAATATGGCGTCTCGCCGGCTCTTGTGCGCGCCATCATTCAGATCGAATCGGCATGGCAGCCGGGCGTGGTTTCCTCAAAGGGTGCCATGGGCCTGATGCAACTCATGCCCGCGACTGCGCAGCACTTTGGCGTGACGCACCCGTTCTACATCCACGAAAATGTGCGTGGCGGAGTCGCATACCTGGCGGAGCTTCAAGCACTCTTTCATGGAGACTCTCGCCTTGTCGTGGCCGCCTACGCGGCTGGCGAGAGGCCGATTCTCGCGCGTGGGCTGGACTACTCGTCAGAAGAGGTTTACACATACGTCCAACGGATTGTGCAACAGTATCGCGCCGAGTTGAGGCGCAAAGGAGGGAGATAGCAT
>DATDHE010000345.1:0-7305 GCA_036521695.1 Candidatus Acidiferrum sp.
GGCTTACCATCTTCCGTCCGCGCACCCGCGCACCTGCGAGCTCCTGCAAGTACAAAAATAATCTCTCCCGTGCCATTTTCGCGGATGGGCATGCTCAGCGTGCCCACCGATCCTTCAATGCGGTAGTCTTCGTTCTTCATCGGTGTGTCGGTCGTCTGCATCAGCTTCACCATGAATCGAAAAATCACCCACGCCGCTAACGACCCCGCTATCGTCGAAATCCCCAGCGATAGCAGCGCAACCATGTGCGAATGCCGGGTCAGGAGGTACCCCGTCCCACCAAACCAGGCGAGAAACATCAGCGCGGACAGTGCGTTAAACCTGGAGATGTGCCCTCCACCCCGCACTCCCGCGCCTCCGCCGTGATGCCCGCTGGCAAAGGGAACGTGCATCTTGAAGGGCAAATGGATGTGGACTGCGCCGGCGAGAAACGACATCGTCACCAAAGCGAATCCCACAAGGAAGCAGAACAGATAGAAGTCAGACCAGGTCATAAGACACCTCGAAACGCAGCACCCCGCCGCGCAGACTGGAATTCGAGACGCGACCCCTACGGGTCAGTTGTTCAGTGAACTCACAGGCGGTGAATGACCACTGCCTTGCTGCTTGTCTGCATGCAAAACTTCTCCGAGACGTTCCGCCAAACCCGGCGTGCGAAGAATTTCCGCAAGCAGTAAAAGCGCGCGGCGTGAATTTTCGTGTTCCGCGATCACCAAAAGACCGCGGCGAAGCTCCGGATCCGCGGCAAATTGTTCCGCGCCAGCGTAGAGCCAGGAATCGATCTTGGCGTCGACAGCGCGTAGCGCGGACTGCAGCTCCGGCGTGTAGCCTTCCGGATCGTCGACCAGAAAACCCGGATAGACGCGGAAGAAACGCGCCAACAGCGTGCGCGTGCCGTGCGTCAGGTGCGGCCGCGTGCCGCTCTCGATTTGCGAGAGGTAGGCCTGGCTAAGGCCGCGACCTACTTCCTTCTTCATGGCCTTTGCCAGTTCCTGTTGCGTCATCGGACGGCCCAGGCCACGCAAGGACCCTTCTACGGAGCGGAGAGAACGGAGTTTGTTACCGAGAGTCATGCAAGAACCCACTTATTGCAATCTGCAAATAACATATTACTTTTCGCTATTTATGTCAAGAACTATATTTCGCCTGTTTTCAATGATTTATGGGATGTTCGGTCAACAATACGCTCGGGCAAATGGGGCGTAGCTTTATCCGGAGCGTAAGCGAAGGAATGCTGTGCCCCTAAAACTGAACCGTCACGTTCCGTGATTTGTTCGCAGCGATTGGCGTGCAACTGCAGGTTCAGTCGGGTTTGCGGAGTGATTGCAGATCGATTCCCAACTGCTGGCACTTCTTATAAAGATGGCTGCGCTCTAAACCGAGCGCGCGTGACACGTTCGTCATGTGAAAATTGTGGCGCTTAATTTCTCCGAGCAGCACTTCTTTTTCGAAAGCTTCCGTTCGTTCCGCGAGTGTTCCCGTCGCCACAGCGCCTGAGGCTGCGGAACCAGCGGCAAGGTCCTCTCCGGGAAGCACGAGCCGCACATCAGCGGCCGTAATGGAATCTTCCCCGGACAGAAGCACCAGCCGCTCCACCACATTGCGCAACTCGCGCACATTTCCCGGCCATGAGTAGCGGCGAAGCTCTGCGATCGCATCCGCTCCAAAGAGCTTCTCTTTCCAGCCGTTCTGCGCGGCCACTTGCCTTGCGAAGTGGGCCACAAGCTCGGCAAAATCTTCAGGCCTCTCGCGAAGCGGCGGCAGCACCAGAGGAAAAACGTAAATCCGATGAAAGAGGTCGCGGCGAAAGGCGTTCTGCTTCACCAAATCCTCGAGATTCCGGTGCGTGGCTACAAGAACGCGCACATTCACCCGAATCGGCTTGTCGCCGCCGACGCGCTCGACCTCGCCCTCTTCGAGCACGCGCAGCAATTTCGCTTGCATGGAGACGGGCATGTCACCAATTTCGTCGAGAAACAGCGTGCCGCCTTCGGCTTGTTCGAATTTGCCAACGTGTTTTGCTGCCGCGCCGGTGAAGGCTCCCTTTTCATGGCCGAACAATTCCGATTCGATTAGCTCCGCGGGGACCGCCGCGCAATTCAGAGTGATGAATGCATTTTCTCGGCGTTGCGACTTTTCATGGATCGCGCGCGCGACCAGCTCCTTGCCGGTTCCCGTGTCGCCAAGTATGCAAACGCGCGTTTCGCTGGCGGCCACGCGGTCGATCTGGGCGAGCAGCTTCTTCATCGCTGGGCCAGATCCAACCAGCTCGTGCTTTCCCAGGCGATGGCGAAGCTCGCGGTTTTCGTCTTCGAGGCGCGAAAGCCGCAGCGCATTTTCCACCGTGACGAGCAACTTGTCGGTCGACAGCGGCTTCTCCAAGAAATCCAGAGCGCCTAGCTTCGTCGCCTTGACCGCCATCTCCACATTTGCCTGGCCGGAAATAAGAACAATCGGCGTCTTCACGCCAGCGTGTTTCAAGTCCTCAAGCAACTCAATGCCGCTCTTGCCGGGCATGACGACGTCGGAAAGAATCAGGTCAAAGGATTCCGTGCGCAATAATTCGAGAGCCCGAGGCGCGTTGTCACAGACGGTAGCTTCGTGACCGGCAAACCGAAAAGCGCGCGATAGTGAAGCCAGTGTGTTGGGATCGTCGTCGACGAGAAGAAGGTGAGCTTTGCGTGGCAAATGGTGTCCTTTACGGCTGGCTCGCGTTAGTCGGAAGCAGCCACTGTGAAACTCTGTGGCGGTTTCTTCTCTGGTGCTGCTTCTTCTGTCGGAGTTGGTGGATGTGGGGACTGGCGCTGCGGCAGCTCGATGCGAAACATCGTTCCGCGTCCCTCGTCGCTCGAAACGGAGATGGTTCCGTGATGATCGCTGATCACTGACTGAATAATCGCTAGACCGAGGCCCGTGCCCAAAACTTTCGTCGTGTAGTACGGCGTGAAGAGCCGCGAACACTCTTCCGGCGTGAGGCCTTTCCCGGTATCCGCCACTTCGATTCGAACGTTGCCTTCGTGCTCCGTGGTGCGCATGGTCAGCGTGCCTCCCGCGGGCATGGCGTCCAGTGCGTTCAACACAAGGTTCTGAAACGCGCGGTGCAGCAGGTCGGCGTCCGCGTCGATTTCCGGAAGCGGCTCAGTGAGAAAATATTCCGGAATGACGGGAGGCTTGCCGACGGCATTGAACTGCGGTTCGAACAGGCGCACGGCGTTGCGCAGCGCTTCATTCACATTGACGCGCGCAAAATGCGGCGCCGGCATCTTCGAAAAATCGCTGAAACGCCCGACGATTGTGTTGAGATTTGCGAGTTCCGCCCGCAATGTCCCCGTAGATTCGTTGAAAACTTCCAGAAATTGTTTCGCGTCCAGCTGCCGCGCTTTCTGTAAGTTTTCTACCGTGATTTGCAGCGGGAAGAGCGGGTTGCGAAGTTCGTGGGCCAGGCGCCGCGCCAGCTCGCGCCATGCCGCCACTCGTTCGGTCTGAACTAGCTGATCCCGCTGCGCCGCTAGCGTCTGCGTCATTTCATTGAATGCCGATGCAAGCTTCCCAATCTCGTCTCGCCCGCGGAGATCAATGACTGTATCCCATCGGCCGGAGGCTACCTCTCGCGCGCCCTCGGCCAGCTCCTCGAGCGGCCGCGTGATTCTTGCCGAAACCCACAAGCTAATGAGCAGGCCGATCAAAAGCGCCGCCCCGGCGACGGCCGCCGCTATCTGTAAAATATGGCGCGTCAGCAGCACCAGTTCTCTACGCGAACTCCCTAGAAGCAACACGGCAAGAAGTTCGTTATTTCTCCCCATCTTCGGAATGGCATGAAACGATTCAGCGTCCTCGGCGTTCGCTGTCCAATCGATAGTTCGCACGAACGGTTTCGGCTGTGTCTGAATCTGTTCGATGAGCGGCTGCAACCGGTCGGCCTGTTCGAACGAACCGTTTACGTCGGTAAGCGCAGACGCCACGAAGCCCGGTTCGAGATTGCGATAGAGGAGCACGCGCGTCCCCGCAGGGGGAACCAGGGAGGCAAGAAAATTCTGGTCCAGCCGCCGCCCGCCGATAATGTACATGTTCTTGTCGTTTCCGCCGGAGAGCGTCCGCACCACGGTCAGCGAAAGCGCAACTCCGTCAGGCAATTCTTCCTTACGCAAGAAAGGCGCAGAATCATTCCAGTTCTTGTTGGTCGTCACCCAATCGTTTTTATAGCCGACCCGCGCAGGATACTGGGCGGAAGAGATCAGCGTCCCGTCCCAATTTACAAATTCCACAAAATCCAACCCGTGGTCCTGCGCCGCTCCCGCTGCGTCGTGGACATAGAGTGACTGGTCCGGCCTGGCCCCTGCCAAATCAATCGCTACTTTTAAGGTGATCTCGGCATCAGTGATGTTTTTCACCTGTCGGGCGATCTCGTCGCCACGCTGCGCGTATTCTTTGTTGAACTGCGAGACGAGCGCCTCGCTGCGCTGCGCATCCGATTCTTCGAACGCCGCCTGCGTATAGTGCGTTACGCCATAGGCCACCAGAGAAACCGAAGCAAGCACGGTAATCGAGAAAATCAGAAATAGTTTTGTGCGAAAGCTCATGGCTTTGCTCCGGGGGCATTCGCCTGCGGCTGCGGGGAAGAGGGTGCCGCAGTGTTTCCAGTATTCAAGGAGTCCGCCGCAGCAGTCTCAGGAACCTCCAACCAAACGTCGGCGAGATGCCATTCTCCCCAGCGCGCGGGCATCCAGTCACGCAAGGTTGCGCCAAGGCCCACGGATTCCGCTTGCACAACGAGCGGCAGCACCCGCCGATCTTCCAGAACCCTGCGCTCGCGCGCGTAGAGCTGCTCGTGATCCGTGTTCGTGACATTCACCTCCGAAGGCTCGTTCAGATTATATGCCGCAAACAGGGAATCGAGTTCAGCGCGCGGAGAAAGTGACGAATAGTGCCATGCAAAGAGATGCAAGCCCGAAGGAGGGTCAGACGCGGCGGGTGATGCAGCACCAGACCGTGCTGCCGGCCTGGCGGTGACCTGCACGAGAATCGCGGCCTGCCTTGCGTTCACAGCCACACGCTCACCAAGAAGTTTGGCCAAGTCACCCGCTGGATCGACGCGCAGGCGCAGCGGCTCGACGCCTGCAGCTTCATTCGCGGGAAGCCCGCGGCGCAATTCTTTCGCACGTTCAAGATTGGTGTCCACGTTGAAGAGAAAAGCATATCCCGAGAGCCACTGCGGCAAAAGGGCCGCTGCAGGTTCGGCTTGCTTCTGCAGCAACACGTTGGCCATGGTGCCGCGGTCGAGCGAAAGGGAAAGCGCTTCGCGCAGACGAACGTCCGATGCGGCGCCTTGCGCATCGTCAAATCGCAAACCGTAAAGCGTGACGGGCACCGACGTCCAAACGCGCAGATTGGCCTGCCTTGCGCGGGGAACAAGATCGGGGGCGAGTTCGATCAGATCTGCTTTGCCGAATTGCAAATCAAACATTGCTCGCAACGGCGCTATGCCTAGCGTAACATCGATGCCGTCGACAAACGGCCGGCCGGACCACGCTTCCTCATTTGCACGGAAATAGAGATGGGGGCTCGCGGCCCGCGACGGGGTGCCACCCGCTGGCGATTCTCTTAAAACAAAAGGTCCAGTGCCTGCGAGGCCACCGTTCGCCCGCACCCGATAAATTAAGTAGCGGCCAGAAGCAAGCTGATCCAACAAGTCCGGCACCGGCGGCGTCGATTGAATCACCACCGTGTCGCCGGACGCGGAAATTTGTTCCGTCCCTGGAAGCAGCGGCTGGAGCGCCGCCAAGATATCCAGGGCAGTTAGCGGTGCCCCGTCGGAAAACCTAACGCCCGGCCGAATCGTAAACTGCCAGCGTTTGCTCGCACTATCGTGTGACCATTCCATCGCGAGCACAGGTTGAAACCGCCCGAAGTTATCGAGCGCCACAAGCCGCTCGAACACCAGGGCCGCTAGCTTTTCATTCGCGGCCGACTCTGGCGATCCTACTCGCCATTCGCGCGGATCGAGCGACACGCTGGCAGCGGGTAGTTCGAGGCGAAGCGTCCCGCCATAGCGCGGGTTCTCCGCCGCGCGGGCGATGGCGACACTCACGAGCAAAGCGCTACTTAGAACAAGTAATCGAGAGTTGATAGGCCTCATACCGACCTGTCTGAAGATTCCTGGCGATGGCGACCGCTCTCGCGTTCGCTGCCGCATTATCGGCGGTTCTCGTCGCTGGAGTGTGCAAGGCAACGATCGGTCCAGGAATTTCCATGGCAGCAGAGACGGATCGTGCGCGGCGGTCCTTGAGATCAATGGCTTGAATTGCATCCGGCGTGGTCCAGTCTCCCTTGCCCGTCACCAGCACCTGCCAGCCGCTTCCGCACCCGCTATACACGCTAGCAATCTCGCTGCCCCAATTCGAGAAAACGGCAACAGGGTCGGCACCGTCCTCATACAAACGCGCCAGTCCATCCGGTCCCGTCACGACAATTTTCATTTTTCCATCGGTCTCAAATTGCGCTGCGGAAATCCACGCTCCCAGCTTCTTTCCGGCCAGCGCCGAGGGAGACACCGTCCTCACGGGCATGTGTTCCGTGGTTCTTTCACAGTTCCACCCTTTTGCATCCACAAAGGAAATCCGGCAAAGCTCCCCCGGCAAATACACTGCCGCTGCATCAACCACTACGCCGGAATACAAACCCTGCTCGGCGCGCTCTGGCGTTCGATGGATGGGCAGATGCTCAACTCCCGTCGGCGCCCACTGGCCGCCCTGCCATTCGTAGGAACTGATCTCTTGGACCCCGAGTGCGTAGACATGCTTTGCGTCGGCGTCTAACACCACGTCGAGAATCGGGCTATCCGATGAAAAGAGAAGTTCTTTATGCAGCACGAGGTTAAACGCCGGTTCAGTCACGCCAGGGCCTTTCACCAGTCCGATTGTGTCCATGACGGTTTCTGTGGCTTCTTTTCGCTGAATCTGAACAACGCCAATATATTCCGTCGGATTTTGCGTCACGCTCACCACTAGACTGGCTGCCGCGTCCTCTGCCAAGATCTTTACCCCTCGCCTTTGCAACTCTTCCTGGAACGCCGCCGATACACTTGCAAACTCCGCGCTTCGAAGCGATGAAAAATTCCGAAATTCCAACCTCACCGAAGATCCATGGATGGAGGCCCAAACTTTTCTAGCTACTTTCAGGCGCAAAAATAAGGACCGAGGAGAAGCAATTCCCTGAACTCAGCCCGTTGGGTCCTTCCCGGCTGCCATTTTATCTCCATCTTTTCTCTTTCCCCTTTTGGTGATCGCCGCTCGCGGCTTGATCTCT
>DATDHE010000346.1:0-2336 GCA_036521695.1 Candidatus Acidiferrum sp.
GGTCCTCATACATCAGCGAAACGGCCGCCCAACGATTCCGAAGCTCGGGAGTGGTGGCGGGAAAGATCGAGAATTGTTCGTCCAGCTGAAGGGTTATTCTGTCCAGGTCATCCGCGCCGCGAATGGTGCCCTGGGCCACTCCATCATAAATCTGTTGTTCAAGTAAGGCGTCTTGGGCTCCGTAGAAAGCGTCCAAGCCTTTGATACGCATCCATTGCTCGCGATAGAAGCGCTGCAAGTGAGGATCACCGGCGTGCTCCGCGAGATAGTCCGCAAGCACGAGCTCGTTGAAGACCGCAAATGATTCAAAAAGAAAACTCGGCCCATCGGCATACAACGGCGTCACGCCATGTGCAGTCATCAAACTACGGTGAGTCGCGTGGCCACCCTCATGCGCAATCACCGAGAGATCTTTGTAAGTCCCATCGTAACGTCCAAAAAACAGTATGCTGGTGCTTCCCCTGAAGCCGACCGAGAAGCCTGCTGAGTAACGGTTGACCGCCCCTCCTGGCAAAACGTCTGCGCGTCCATTGACGGGGTTGAGCAGCGCGTCGAAAGCGTCCTGATACTCAGCCCCTAAACCGGCAAAGGCCTGATGAAAGATTCCCGGCGCGTCCGCAAGCGCAGTGATGGGCAGAGCGAAATCGAGTTCGGGAGCGTTTAAGTCCCAAGCGCGAAACTCGGCGTGGTTTGATCGCTTGAAATCATCGGCGCGGATTTTCTCAAAGCGTTTGACAACTTCTCCGTGCTGAGCCATCGACGCGAGCAGGGCGCGTGTTTGCGATGGATCCAAATACATGCTGCGGTACTTGCGCGTTGGCGCATCCGCATAATGCTGCGCCCTGGCGAGCGAGTCTTGAGCCCTAACGGTGTGGATTAAGGCAAAGGCGAGCAGATCGCGACGGCTAGCGAAGCCATCCAGGCGGCGCTTGAATGCCTCTTCGCGCACGCGGCCATCGGTATGAGAAGCAAGCAGGTTTCGCTGGCGGACGACGTCGAGCGGGCCTGTGGCTGTTTGCACGGTACCGAAGGAAATGCCGCCGAGGATCTGTTCATAGAGATCGTATTGCCAGTCCGCAATTTCCGGGTGCAGCCGGTCGAGAAACGCTTGCTCCGCGTCGGGCAAGACGTGCGGTGCATCGCGTCGAATATTGTCGAGCGCAAACTGATAGCTTTTCAGGCCCGGCTCAGCAGCCTGGAAAGCTTGAAGCTGTTCTTCAGGGATCGCCAGGATCTCTGGGGTAAGGAACGCAGTTTCTGCATTTATCTCCGATCCGAGCTTACCGTTGGCCTCGCAGGCAGTGTCTTTGCGGTTCAGGGAACAACGCAAGCGAAGATAGGCTTCGTGATGCCGGTAGAGCTTGAGAACCTCTTCGTAGGACTGCAAGGCGGCGAGCAGGCTTTGCCCCGTGTTGATTTGTCCCTGGAACTTGCTGAGCCGTTTCAGAGCGGAATCCAAGTCGCCGCGCGCGGCGGTTTCGGCCTCCGGCGACTTGTAGTAATAACGTCCGAGATCAGCGGAAAGGGGCGGCGCAGGCGCAGGCGGTGTCTGGGCGTCGGCCGCCACCGTGTGTATCAGGATGCAAAGCAAGAAGAGAAAAGACCTCATGGTCGCAATGGCCTTGAGCCTCTTTTCCGACCCGAGTCCTATAACGGTCCGCCCGCAGTGTACTACGGCTAACGAAGGCTTTTGCAAAAATGGGAAAGATGCTCGCCTATTCTCGCGGTCGAAAACGGGATTGTCGGAAGTGAAAGACGGGCTTCTCGGTGGATTGTCGGCAACCCTTCCTTAATCCGATTAGGGAAGAGTTGCTCGTTTTTCGTCCAAAAATGGATAGCTTCCGATCCTGGTTCGACTATTGGAGTCCCACCATTAGCTGGGCGCGGCTTTTGGCGGGCGAGCTCGGCGGGAACTCTCGCTTCCAATCGTAAGGGATCATCCCATTGACCCGCCGGGCCGAGCAGAACGTAACGGTTCTAGTATCTCTTTCGTGTCCGTTGTGCGCGCTCCCCTAGCGCGAACGGGACAAGCGACCTACCATGAAGAGAACCCTAGTACTGTTTGCGAATCCACAAACCAATGTTTTTGAATCGCACGGCTTCGAGAATTCTTCTTGCACTCGCGGGCTTCTCCGCGGGTTGTAAGCAGATGCCGCCTGCCACCCGTGCACAACAAGTGGCGGCGCGCGCTGTGTCCGCATCTACACCGGCGCAAGCCGCTGCGCCGCAACGCGAAACTTCATTGTCAAAGACACCCCAAGCAGATCAGATTTTGGCTGCGCGGCCGGTGGCTGCATCTCCGGGCGAGCAGCCAAAAGTCGAAAAGGTCAAGTTCG
>DATDHE010000347.1:0-10420 GCA_036521695.1 Candidatus Acidiferrum sp.
TCTTTCATGCGCCGACCCTTTCCCAGCGGTATTCGTGATGGAGGCCGCCGAGAACCGCACGGGCCGCGACCTTGCAATCTTTGGCTGAGGAGTGTCTGCCGTGGGTTTGGGGAAGGAGAGGCGTCTCAGCGGGTTCAGGAATACCCGGTCCCAGGCTTGCATGAGGTCGGCCTTGGTTGTAGTGAGTGACCCACTCCGCCAAGATCGTTCTCAGTTGTTTCTCACCCAATGGAATCATGAAATCGAGAAACTCGCGGCGTACCGTTCCCACCAACCGTTCGCAGTAGGCGTTCGCCTGGGGCGCTCGCGCGGGCGTACGCATCACCCTTAGCCCAGATGCCTTGAGCTGTCTGTCCACTTCGGCCGCGAAGATTGCGTCACGGTCGTGGATAACAAAACGGTAGGGATGATCGCTTGGAATGCCTTCCCGAAACTGTTGCAAGGTCCACTCGGCGGTCGGGTGCGCAGTGAGGTTGCCGTGCACGATCCGCCGTGTCCCGACCTCCATCAGCAGGAACACGTAGAGGATTCGGAATCGAGCGGTCACTACGACTAAGAAGTCGCAGGCGACGAGGGCGTGAGCGTGATTGCGGACAAACGTCTTCCAGTGCTGCGAGGAGGTTCTCTGGGGACCGCGTTGATCAGGTTCGGGTGGCCAATAGGCTCGCACGGTTCGCGGGGAAACATGGATGCCGAACTTCAGCGACAGCTCGGCTGCCACACGGGCTTGTCCCCAGGTCGGATTCTCCAGCGCCATTCGGACGATGAGTTTGCGGATGTTCTCGGGCAGCCGTGGCCGACCGGCTTGAGACTTCCACCGCCAGAACCGTTTGAAACCCTTGCGATGCCAGCCGATGAGAGTCTCGGGTTTGACGATCACCAAGGCGTTCTTCCAATCAAACAGACGAGACCAGAGAGCGAGCGAGAAACGGGCGGAGTCGTTCAATCGTCGCGGCCGCATCTGCCGCTCTTCGTAGAAGGCTAGCTGTTTTCGCAAGAACAAGATTTCTGCGCTAAGAGCTGTCCGCGAGCGGATAGTCAGACGGAAGAAACGAAGTCCGTCTTCGACCCGATCGGTGATCAAGTCAAGGAAGGAGCCCAAGGAACGTACCGTGCTGGGAAGGAAGCGTGACATGGGGCATCAGGATGGCACAAAACACAATTCGATTGAGAAGAGTCCTTCTGACATCTTCAGTGAATCTTCGAGGAAAACGGCGGGACTGCCGTGGGACGGAAGCAAATGGCTAAGTCCCGGCAATTCCATCAGATGAGGACGCCGACGGAATTTTTGCGTAGCACAGCTAGTGAATGTTGTTTAGCCGGCGGTGGGTGTCCGCGACGAGCGGATCCCCGGCGCCTTTTTCTTTCAGGCCCAGAAATGTTTTGTAGGACTCAATCGCGCCGGGGCTATTCAGCCCTTCGCGTGCGCGGCCCTGGTAGTAATACACGGGCGGAAGCAGGTGATAGCTGGGCACATCATCGAGAAATACAGAGGTGACCTCGCCGCGCCGCTTCAGGCAGACATCGAATTCTGACGATGCTTCCGTGTAAGCTGACGCAGCGAGATACGCCAGGCCCATATCAAAATGGCCGAGCCAGGTGTCCGCGAGTTTTTGCGCTTCCTGGAAGCTGTTCAGAGCGTCGCGAGGATTGCCTCTCTTGAGCTGCGCTTCGCCGGCGATCAGTTTCGCGTAAATCTGCGGCTCGGCTTCGAGGCGCTGAGAAAGCGGTGTGACCGTTTGCATTGCTTTTGCTTCTTGCCCCGCCGCAAGGAACACTTGCGCTGCCCGGTAAAGTACGCCGGGTTCCTTGCTGCCGGCGGATGCCTTCGTTGCAGAAGCCAGCGCATCCTGATTTTTGCCCAACGCAATTTGAATCAAAGCGAGTGTGGCGGTGCGGTCGGCGGCGGATTCCTCGTCCTTGGCCGCAAGATCGTCGGCGACGGCTCTTTGCAAAATTAGCGCTGCTCCTTCCAGCCGCCCCTCGTACAATTCCAGGTCAGCCAGGCCCGTGGCGGCAATCGACGCGCCGTTGGCGCCAACCTCTTGCAGCTTCTGATAATTCTGTCCGGCTTCCGAGTTGTGACCGAGTCCCAGTTCAGCAAGGGCCAGCGTCCGGAGCGCCTGATCGAACTTCGGATTGTCGTCCAGGATCTCCCGCGCCTCCTTTGCCGCGGTGTCAAAGTCGCCCGAATACAGCGCGTACATCGCGTAGTTGATGCGCTGCAACATACTGTGCGGGGCAAGCTCCAAGCCGTGCTTTTGCTCTTCGAGAGCTTTGCTCATGTTGCGGTCATAAAAATAAGCGAGCGCCAGATTCCCGAAACCCACGCTGTCGGCGGGAAACTGCGTCACCAGGCTCGTTAGCTCTTCAATGGCCTTCGGCTGGTTGCGCACGAACAGGTAATATCCCCCGCGGGTGCGATATTTTTCACGGTCCGTCATGCGGTCGATGTGCGCCATTGCCAGTCCAAAATACTTTTCCGCTTCCTGGCGTTTTCCGAGGTTGGCGTACGCGGTGGCAATTCCCGCGTACGCGCGGCCCATATTCGGATCGAATTGGATCGCTTGTTCGTACGCCTTCATGGCTTCGGCCCACTTGCCCGCCGAATGAAAATCCTGGCCGATAGCGTAAGCATGCGCGGCTTCGAGCGAGCTTGCTGTAAACGTTTCGGCGGCTAACTGCTGCGCGGATTGAGGCGTGGTGTCGCCCAGACCTTTTCGAAGGCTCTCCGCAAGTTTCCCTGCCGCTGCAAGCACGTCCTGCTTATTCGAAGCCTCGCGTTGTTCGGTGAGAATGGATTTGCCGGTCCCTGGGTCCAGAGTGGTGACGTAGACGCGATAGCCGCTGCCTTCCTGACTGATAGTTCCACTCACCACGGCGTTGACGCCTTCGCGCACGGCCACCAACTGCGCCAGCGCCGTGTCCAGGTGCGTCGCCTGGGGCTGGATTCGCGCGGCAACTTTTTTCGCTTGTCCGCGATTGAAAGCGGAAATAAACGGGGCGCCCTCCAGAGCGATGCCCAGCATAGGCTCGAGAGTGCCGTCAAAAACCGCGTCGCCTGTTTTGTTGTCGAAATCCGCGATCAGCACCGACAGCGGCGCATGTGCGGTCGCGGGATGAGGCATGAACCTCGACCGGAAATAATATCCGCCCGCGAGGAAGGCCACGCAGACGGCTGCTCCGGCCCACTTCACGTACGAAGGAATCGCACCACGATGCAATGTGTCTACTCGCGTGCCCGCAGTAAGCCCTTGCCAAATCTCGATCTGGCGCAGCAACTCCGCGGCGCTCGCAAAACGCTTCTCCGGGTCCGCTTCGAGGCATTTGCGCACAATTTCGCTGAAAGGTTGCGGAATGGTTTTGTCCAGTTCAGCGAGGGGGCGCGCAGGTTCGCTGGTCCGCTTCCATAACTTCCCCATGGTGGTGTCGGCGTTGAAGGGAACCTCTCCGCTCAGCAACTCGTAGAAGATGATTCCGACGCTGAAGAGGTCGGAACGCTGGTCCAGCACCTGCCCCTTGGCCTGCTCCGGCGACATGTAGTCCGGCGTGCCAATCAGCTGCCCCGTTTGCGTCATACCGGGAACGAGCGTCGAGCGCGCAATCCCGAAGTCCATGACGTACGCTCTCCCGCTCTGGTCCAGCATGATGTTCTGCGGTTTCAGGTCGCGGTGGATCACTCCTTCGCTATGAGCGGCGTCGAGCGCCCGACAAACCTGCACCATGATGTTGGCGGCCTCGGCTGGCGCTAGCTTCTTTTTTTGCCGTAGCACGCTCTGCAGGTCCTGGCCTTCGATGTACTCCATCGTGATGAACTTGATGCCCTCGGCCTGTCCGAGATCGAAAATGCGGATAACGTTTTTGTGAGTGATTTGGCGCGCGAGGATCAATTCCTGTTTGAACCGCTTGAGAATTTCGGGATTGGACGTCATGTCGCCGCGAATCACTTTCAGCGCCACCTCGCGGTCGAGCTCGCGGTCGTGCGTCTGGTAGACCGCCCCCATTCCGCCTTGCCCGAGAAGGCGGATGATTTCGTAGCGATTGCCAATCACGAATCCTGGCTGGAGTTGTGCGAGGGCCGTTGCCGTGACTACGCCTTCAGCGGATGGAACGGACCAGCCTTGGCCGCTGGTCGCGAGTGTCTGGTCACTGATAGGGAGCGGAGTGGCGCATCTTGCGCACTGGGCAGACGCATCCGAATTTTGGTAGCTGCACTGTGGGCAGACCATCAAACCTTGCACCTGGTCAGGTAAATGGCTTCATTATGAATCCTTTGCGCGGAAATTCAAACATGGCAATGCAAAGTGTTGCGATAATCCACACAAAAGCGCCGCGTCCCAATTCGCACGGTGCCGAGATCCTTTACATACACAGGTGTGCCGTTGTGCGACGCGACTACGATGTTACGAATGTCGTCGAGACTTCCGATAAGCCCGAGTCCCCGCACAATAGAAGACCAGGAGCCGTTTTGGGAGACAACGTTTCCTCCGACGTTTGAATCGCTGGCGATGACGGCGCGCACGACGGCGGCGAGGAAACAACGGCAGATTCGTCGCCAGTCGGGCCGCCTGAAAAAGCCCAGACGCTGGTCTCCGGGCGGTTCCGCGCGACAGATGAAGTGGATTACTGTCGCGGTAGGGACGACCATCGCTGATCGCACCGAGTAGCCCCGGGGAAGTTCATCCCGAGGCCCTCACAGATCCGTGCTTGAAGTACCGTGCGCCACCCTCAGCGGAACGGGTTAGCTGTGGAGGAAGCTGGCCTGTTCGTGCCGTGCCTGCTCATCGCGCATGCTGCTGCGGCCAGGGCCGCCAGCCATAGGATGCACCAGAACACAGAGTCGCCGTTGGGGGCGTGCAGCAGATAGCACACCACTCCGATCAGCACGAAAAGCGGAGGAGAGGCCACCGCCAGGTGCGCAAGGCGACGGGTCAGCAATTCCGAGGAAGAGGTTCTTTCATCTCGCCCCAACCGATACGCGACGCCGATTCCCACGGCAGGCACGCTATAGACGAGCCCGACAGAGACCACGATGGCGAGCCAAGCTACCGCGTCACCCGGCCCACTCACGCGATGCAGCAACTTGCCACTTTCGTACAGCGCCTTGACTGTCAGGGGATAGCACAAAGCGGCAGCCGGCGGCAGCAGCCACCAGAGATTGCCGGTAGGGGAATGGGCCATGTCGTGAATGGGTGTGCCTGCGGTTGTTGCTGGCAGATCCCGATCGGTATCCATAATTCTTTCTTTAGATATTTGATCGCGCCATTTTCCTTCTTGTGATGGCAGACGTTGCCCAAATCTCTTTTGACGCGCTCCATGTTTACTCAGTGCTGTGACCAACTTCTTTCGCCTTTGTTGCCAGATCAAGTCCCGCAAGGACCATACGGACGAAGACATCTCCGGTGACGTAACCGGAGCCCCATACCCCGTCAAATTCGCGGGTAGGAGCAGCGGCGATATTTTGGGCAGGGGTCGAGTGCAACGCCACAAGGGACTGAACGCGTTCTTCAATCGCTCGCAGCAAGTCGGCAAAAACGAATAGAGTGCGGCGGTCCCCGATGGCACCGTGCCCGGGAACCACAACGGTATCCGCATTAACGATCCGCAAGAGGCGTTCAAGGGCGTTGATCATGCCGCGAAGTGAGCCATTCGATGACTCGTCAATGACCGGATAACCGCCATTTACAAGTAGATCGCCCATTACCAGCACATTTGCCGCGGGTAACCACACCGCGACGTCCCCATCGGTATGAGCGGTTCCTGCGGCAGCAAATCCAGCATTTGTGAGCCAAGATCAAGAGAAATTGCGAAATCAAACGTAAGGACCGGCCATGCGATGCGGGGCGACGCCGGTACTCTCCATTCGAGCGAAGGAACATATTGATTCTCCGACAAGCCGACTCGACAGCGGGTGTGACCTACAATCGTCGTACCGCTCTCGGCAAACCTGGCGTTACCGTCCGTATGGTCGAAGTGCCAATGGGTATTGATGAGCCAGCGGGGTGGTTGGTGAAGCGCGGCGGCGATGGCACTGCGGATTTCGTCGACGCGCGGACCATAGCCAGTATCGATCACTGCGCACTCGTGCGACCCGGCAATGGCCGTCACAGTTCCGCCCGCGCCACGGAACGTGAAGACTCCCGGGCGTATTTCATCCGTCGCAAGGGGCGTGCTCTGATATACCGTGCGGGACTTTGCGACAAGGCCGCCGGGCGGGAAGGACTGGCTGGCGGAGTCTCCGGAAGAAGCATTGGCTGTCTCCATCGAACTGGTTTGCATGATTGACCTTCCTTAACCTCTCAACAATATCCCAACGCGAGGATTGGAAGCGAAGCACCTACTTCCCTGAAGCCAGCTCACCCAAGCACATTCCCGGCACTGCCACTCGGTGAAAGAAGAAGGCGGAAACCGCAGTGCCCGGAGGGTATTGCTTCAGTTGGGCTTGGAACTCCGGCAACTCATAGCCCCGCTTGAATGTATCGGTAGACTCCCAGACCACGTAGTTCATGAACAAGCAGCTGTCGGCAATGCCGCGGTGCAATTGCGCAGAGATGAGGCCGGGCTGTTTTCGCATGATGGCGAATTGCTTTTAAAAGCCGGTAAAAAAATCATCGACATGCTCAGGCCGCACCAGGAAGGTGCTTAGCAGGACCACGGAATCGGCGTTGCGCTCGATCTGTCTAGCGAAGCTGACATTCGGATCCATTTGAGTGATTTTAGTTGGGCTGGCACTCTGTGAGACGGGCGCGTCTTGCGAAGGAAATACAGAATCAAGGGACAGGACCGGAGCTAGCGCCGCACCGACCGATATCGCCTGGATGAGAGACCGGCGGTCGAGCTTTTCCATAACCAACCTCCTGTTTATGGGTAGCGGCAGATGTGCGGGACACCTGCGCCGAGGAATTGGATGATTTTCGGACCCTTCTGGTGGCTGTATTTTTTAATCTGGAAAAGGCATTCCCAGGAGTGAAAAAGCATTCCTGGGAGACCAAGTGGTTTTTAACCCCAGGTAGCAAGTTTAGCGGAGTCCTGATTCACGGGCAAACCTGAAGTTATCGGGACACTTTCTCAGTTTCTTGTTGGCCGACAATGCGTCCAGTATCAGAGCGCGTCACTTCAACGAGTAGCGCGTTACGCGCCCTAGTGACCAGGGAAGGTCTACGCTGGCGTCAGACAACCGCGACCTTGACGTTGTGGATCGGGGGCAGCGAATCGAACAGGCAGTCCCACTGCTCACCACCCTCTCTCCCGATCCACAGCTGACCGGTCGTTGTGCCGAAATAGAGTGCAGGTGCCTTGAGTTGATCGATGTCGACCGCGTCGCGCAGGACGGTGAAGTAGCTCTGCTTCCTCGGCAACCCACTTGCGAGCCGGCTCCACGACTCGCCGCCATTTTCGCTGCGCCACACTGCTGGCGAGCCGCCGGGACAGGAGCGCGTCGCCGGATCGAGGGGCATGACGTACACCGTATCGGCGTCGTGCGGGTGGACCACGATAGGAAATCCAAAGTCCGACGGCAATCCCTTAGCGATCGACCGCCACGAGTGGCCATAGTCGTCGCTGCGCAGTACGCCAATATCCGGCCGGGGCCCGCCAGGCCCGGTCCAGTCTGCCCATCCGCCATGGTTCTGCATGTAGAGCCGGCCGGGCGCGTCGTCGTGCCGCGCGATTTTGTGAACGCACTGACCGAACTCGGGATAGGCGTCGGGCGCGAAGCCGGCGCCGACGCCTTGATTGGACGCCTTGAATGTTTCGCCACCGTCCTCACTCAAATAGTGGCCGCCTGTTGAGATGCCCAAATGCACGCGATTCCCGTCGCGAATGATCGTGTGCATGCAGAGCCCGCCACCGCCGGGTTGCCACTTGCGCGCGTGATCGTGATTGCTAATACCAGGCACCAGGTCCCACGAATCGCCGCTGTCAAGGCTCCTGAATAAGGATGCCGGTTCCACGCCGCACCATAGGTTCTTCTTGTCACCACCGGACTCAAGCGCCCAAATGTTGACGAGCGCACGGCCGTCGTCTTTGGGGAACGCTGGCGCCGATTTCGTCTCCGTGAAGCTTTTCCCCATATTCGTCGAACGCAACACTTTCATGCCGAAAAACGGATTGCAGCTCGAAGCATAGAGGCGCGGTGTTCCGCGCGTGTCGATCAGCGTGGAGTATACGGGTACGCCCGGGCCGAAGGGCCCGCGCAGAGCGAAGCTGCGCCTAGGCTTTGCGGCATCCGCGACGAACACGCCCTTCTTGGTGCCGATGGTGAGAATGATTCGATCCGCCACCTTTAGCCTCCTGAAATCGCCGGCAGGAACGTGACCACGTCCCCCGGCGCCAGCGTCGTGTCGACCCCGTTGAGGTCGCGCATATTGTCCGAGTTCACGTACACGTTCAGATGCCGGCGTACCGTACCGGTTTCGTCACAGACATTGCGATACAAAGCGGACTGACTCCGCTCGAGGTCCTCAAGTGCGGCGCGCACGGTGTGGGCCGAGATCGAGAGTTGCGCTGCGCCCGCGCAGTACGTGCGCAGCGGACCCGGGACATGAATCGTGATGGTCGGCGACGGACCCATAGTGTCAAACGTATCACTGGCGGTTGGGACGATGCAACCAACGCGATTGCAGACTGGGATCTGGCTCTGCTGCCGGTGTCCCATAGAAGTGAATCAAGTCGCCAACCGCTGACGTTAAGTCCGGTGTTCTAACGGGAAGTAATCTGGCAGCGAACTGGGGATAACTCCTGCCCACCTCCTTCCAGGCACTTGGCACCAAACGGAGCGTATCGTCAGGGATCGCGCGGAAACTTCCAGAGCCGCTCCGCATTGCCGTGAGCGATAGCTTGAGCCACTGGAGCCGGCAGCTCGCTGAGAGCGTGGCGCCACAGCCGCGCTCGTTCCACGTACAGGTCGCTCCAGTGCTCCGGCCACACATTGTCGAACGCCAGCGCGAAGCGCTCCGGATAGCGAATCATGAGCCGCTTCCAGTCGTCGACGAGCCCGTTGCCGCGGAACATGTTCACCCACGGCTGCCGCCCTTTGCCTGCTACATTGATGATCAAAGGATCGGAGCGCGAAGTGAGGAAATACACGTTCGGATGCGCCTCGATCAATCGCTGCACCTCCGCAGAGCGCAGTTGGCCCATGTGCGTCAGCACAAACGGCTCCTCTTGGTGCGCGCTCAGCATCCCTTCGAGTTCCCTCATGAAGCGCCCGCGGTCTTGCATGGAAGGCGAAGAGAACTCGATGTGCACCACCAGAGGCCATTTCTGCTCGATGGCAAGTTGCAGCGCGGTGTGCACCCGCGGGTCACTCGGATAAATGATGGTTTCGCGTGCGCGATTTTCGGCGGCGCCGCGCCTCTTCGCCGCGTGGTACATCAGCAGCTCCGCCATCGCGCCGAAGTTGCCGGTGTCCGCCTGCCTGCGCAGCGCCTGGTCGAGGTCGCCGCTGTTCTCTAGATAGGCGGGTATCTTGGTTCGCACCGAGGGCAGCACGCGGCTCGGATACTGCCGGGAGAACTCTACGATCTCTTGCGGTTTGCGCCGGCCGACCGGCGTCAGAATGACGCGGCGGATTCCGGCCTGATCCATCAGGTGGATGGCCGCCTGGAAATCGACGGTCTCGTCGATTTGCCCGTGCGCATCGATGAGGTACAGATCCCCGTTCTGGCCTTGCGCAAAACCGCAGAGCCCGACCGTCAGACCTACTATCGTGACCGCAAGGAGCCAGCGCATAAGCCTAGCCGGCCGCATGGAGAAGCTCAGCGAGCCGCTCGGACGGAGACTTGGTCGATTGCTTCAGCGTTTCGGCCTGCAACAGCCCGTCATCAGGGTACCTGCATATCCAGCCGGAGAGCACCAAGCCTTCTGGCTTCGCTGCTTCCCTCCCGAAGTTCCGCTGCTTCGCCGCGACGCGCAGGGTCAGAATCACGCTCATTGGTTACGTATTACACCTATTTCCAGGAAAGAGCTACGGCTGAGGCTCGCGACACAAGAAAATGGGCGCACCTTGGGGCTTCCACACCTGCCCCCGCTAAGAGATGCTTAGTACGAACGCTGCCGGTTGATGAGGAGCGCTTGCGCCACCTCGCCCAAGCTCAAGGTATCGCCAAAGTTGCAAAGGCTGCCGGCATCGAACGCGAGAGTCTTTACCGGGCATTATCGATTCACGGCAACCCTCGGCTGTCCACGCTAGTCGCCGTCACCAAGGCGATTGGGCTGAGACTCACTGTCGAAGCCGCTCAATGAGGGAGTAGGCCCACGTAACGCGTTCTTGGATTGACTCCACGATTTCATCTGATGGCACTTCTTTAAGAAGAACGCATCTCCTGGATTCATTGACGCTGTATGACAAATCGAAGAGCGTGCTGACGAGTGTTTCAAAACGCTGTTACTCCTTCAATCATGTGGTCTTGGCCAAATT
>DATDHE010000348.1:0-3564 GCA_036521695.1 Candidatus Acidiferrum sp.
CGCCTATGCCCGTTGGAGTGCCATCCAAACTCTATTCGTCGGCACCGCCAGATTCCGCGAGCTCGTACCGCGAGCCGCAGGTCGCCTATTCCGCGGAGTTAACCGTGGCGACGCGGGAGTTCGCGCACTCGCGCGCCAGCTTGGAAGAAATTCTTGAGCGCCACCATGGCTACGTGGCCAAACTGCGCATGGTGGGGGAGGCGACGGGAAGCGCCCTTTCCGCGACGCTGCGCGTCCCTTCGTCGGAATATCGCCCCGCACTCACAGAACTGAAAGGGATCGGCCTGGTGGAACATGAGGAAGAAGCTGCCGACGAAATCACCCAGCAGCACAGTGAACTCGATGCGCGCCTGGTGAACGCGCAGAACGAAGAGCAGCGCATCCAGCGAATTCTGCAGAGTCGCGACGACAAGTTCAGCGATTTTGGTTCGCTGCAACGCCAAGTGGCGATACTGCGCGGCGAAATTGAGCGCATCGAAGCGGATCGCTCTGCATCCAGAAGCCGCATTTCTTTCGCCAACGTTTTCTTCTCCCTGAGGGAGGAACACACCTCGACCGCCGAGACGATTGGAGCGAAACTTCGCGGCACCGCGATCGGCGGCTTGAACGATGCTCTCGACAGCCTCTCCTCCATCCTATTGTTTTTGGCAGGCCACGGCCCGCTCCTCGGTCTGTGGGCGGTGCTGATCTATTTCCCGGCGCGGTACTTCTGGCGCCGCCGTTCGCAGTTGGCCTTTAGAGAGGCCCAAGCTCCCAAGAATTTCTGACCATTCCAAGCCGGGACCAGTTTGAGATATTCAGTCTGGCCCGGAAACTGTTAGCCGCTTCGCGGTATTTTTGGGGAAGAGGTTGGTACACGACTAAGTGGTGCCGGGGGCCAGAATCGAACTGGCTACGCCCGCCTTTTCAGGGCGGCGCTCTACCACTGAGCTACCCCGGCAAATGTGGTTTAGAAATTGTATGGGGTGCGGCGCGACTGTGTCAATTCGAGCGACTGGAATGCCACCGATTTCGCAAGGTCGCGCGGAAGCAAAAGCTAAAGGCCTGATTTTGGTATGGCTTGTCATCTTTGCGAAGGAGGTGCCGTATTTGCGCGAGAGAAAGGGCCTCTAACGGGGCGGTAAACCGCGGCGGGAAGCGTTCGAGGGAAGGAAATCCTGGCGCCCGACGACCGGCAGCGCGGAGGATTCGATTTGTGGAGCAGCTTCAGCCGGTATTCGCTTGCGGAACCAGAAACCAGTCGCGCAGCTTTTGCGCCAGGTCACAAAAACCGAGCGAACATTTTCGGAAATGGCTGCGCACCTGGCGATGGAAAAACACCAGCGTCAGTGTATAGGCCAAGACGCGAACCATCGTGAGCACGACCAAAGCCTTAGCGGAGCCCTGATGCACCGAGGGCCGTTTCAGATGAGCATCCGTGGTCATGGTTTGAAATACGGTGGTGTCAATGATCCAACGGCTGCGACCCAGTTGATGGATGAACAACGGAGGAATAGAACCAAGCTCCAGATTGCTGGCGTAGAAATTCGTGCCCTGCTGGACGACGGTTTCTTTCACTGCGCTTTTTTTCCCTTCCTGGTCCCGCTCGACGCGCACGCGCTTCACCTGCTGCTGGCGTATGGTTTTGACCACCCGGACCGAGCGGTCAGCAGCCGGCCAGTAGATCTCCGGTGCATGCCAAAGCTGCAACTCCGGATGATTGTTCAGTTTCTCGGCGGCCAAAGTGGAAATGACTCGTTCGGATTCGGCCAGCAATTCCGGCTGATTCTCTTTCGCGTTGATGACCCAGTCCAACTCCAGTCCCTCGATCGCTTTCACAAACGGCGTTTGCAAATACAAAGCATCGGCCACCAACACATCCAGGAACTGCCTCCCCAACTGTTCGTCCAGCTCACGCAGTAAGGCCAAGCTACAACTCACCTCGTCCTCTCCGTTCTTTTGAAACCGAATTCCCAGAGGTATGGGAAACGCCGAACTCACCACGGTCACCGCACAGATGCGGTGATAATACTGAATCTCTTCCCGCGATTCTCCGTCCACCACATGGGTGATCTTGCGCTCCATGCAGTGATCACAGAAGCGCGCAAAGGAACTACAGATTTCGATGCCATCCACCGCGGCCACCACCAAACCTCTCGACCAAGACGAGCGGAATACCCCGTTGCGTTTCAGTTGGCGCGCTACCCGGCAGCCCAGCCGGAACACCGCCTGGGAATCGTATCGTTCCAGCGCGTATCCCATGGCATCTTCACTGAGCGGACCGATCCGTTTCGACAGCACACCGCCCCGCTGACAGGCCGTCTCGATGCGATGGAGAGCGGGATATTGGCAAGCCGCGCCCAAAAACACGGCATCGAAGATCTTCTTCCCGGGATGCCAGGGAGAAATGCGTCCGTCCGGCAAAGCCTCCACTTGAGAGGAAAAATCGAACACCTTGTTCAAATAGCTTTCGAACCGGTGTCGGGGCGAGGAGGCTATGAGTCTTCCCTTTCCTTTTCTTCCAAAAAACGGCGCAGATTGATCTTGCAAATGGCGGCGGCCGCCGCTTCAAACCGCTGGCGCAAGGCGATCTTCTCGCGGACTTGGTCGACCATGCCTTTCGGTACGTGGAACGTCTTCGGCTGGCCGTCGATCAGCACGGAAATCTGATACTTGGTATGCAGGGTTTTGCCGTCAGCGCAGTGGCAGTTGGGTCGCCCGCAGGAGCGTTTATTCTCCACAAACGAGCCGGGCAGCATTTCGCGGAAAAGTCCGAGACCTCGGACGAGTTTACCGCGGGACTGCAGATCGGGATCGCCAGCCATAAAGATAGGGACCCCCATTCTAAGCCGGGAAGCTCGCCCAGAGGGGCGCCTTCGTCTGGCACTTATATTAGTCCCAGATATTAGGCCGTGTCAAGGGTTCGCTAACTTGCAAAAATGATCGGGGAAGTGATTCAACTCAGAAGGCTATCCAGCTCAATGTCTTCCGGTCGATTCGGCCCTGACTTTGCGAAATCGATGCACCCTGCCGAGGCATACGGATTGGCGTTTACCGGATACCAGCATGCTCTGAAGTTGTGATCCGTTCCTTTTGGTGCGCGGATGCTGTGCAGTTTTTTCAGCGGGAAACGGAGCGCCGTTTGAAGGCCATCGTCCGGCAAGCCCTGCAGCAGCCCGGGATGCCGGACGCTGCGCCGGATCCTTGAACACCTACGGCCCGTCCGGGAGACAACCTGGAGGATTTAAAGCGCGACCGGGAAGGGCAGTAGAGCATTCGATCTAACGAGCCATGGCGCTTTGCTTTGCCGGGCTTGAGGGTCACGCTTCGGAAGTCGAGACCGTGGATAGCCGCTAGGAGGGCATTGTGGCGAGGACACTGAATCCGGCGGATCCCGGCGGAATATTGCGCGAAAAGTTTATGGTCCCTCGCGGATTGAGTTCGAACCGGCTGGCGATCGACTGGCGCGTTCCCGTGACAAGGGTTCCCGGCATCATTCACGCTCGGCGCGGGATTACTGCGGCGACGGGCCTTCACTTCGCGGAACTATTTCAAGAATGCCCCAGTGCTGTGGATGAATCTAGC
>DATDHE010000349.1:0-8280 GCA_036521695.1 Candidatus Acidiferrum sp.
GAGATCGGCTGAACTCATATGCAGAGTTTATCGCGCAGAGTGCAATTTTGCATGTTCAACGCCCAAGGCAGGAAAAGACTTTGTACAATTCAGTAAACCGTCAAATCCTGGTCGCATTACCGGTAAAGTACTGGAACCAACCTTAGGCGAACGCCGTCATGAGAGCCTCGCGACATGATTCGCTGGCCTGCTCATCGCTCACGTGCGTGTAGATCATCGTGTTGGAGATATTCTTATGGCCTGCCCGCTGCTGAATCGCGTACACGTCAGCATGTTCCGCGGCCATCGTGGAGCAAAGCGTATGGCGCAAGATGTGAGGGTGTGCGAGGTCCGGTGAGACTCCCACGGCCAGCGCGTATTTGCGAAACAGCCGCAGGAATTGCATCCGAGACATAGCGCCTCCCTTCTGCGATGGAAATAGCATCCGCGAGCCGTCTTCCACTCGTTCCCGGAGCCAGGAGCGCAGCGCGAGAACCTCGTCAAGAATCGGCTCCCCCCGGTGACGGTCCAGACTTTGGACCCCTGAGCGCGAGCCTTTGACCCGTGCGATAGTGATGCTGGAGCTTTCCAAATCAATATCGGCCAGCTTGAGTGTTCGCGCTTCCTGGCTTCTCAATGCGTGGCGGAATGTGAGAAGAAGCAGGCACCAGTCTCGCGTGGAATGCCGGCGAGCTTCTCTGAGAATGGCCTTTATCTGTTCGGCGGAAAGGGCCTGTGGTACGTTCTGCGTAGTTGCCATGGGAGCTAGTCCTCCTTGGTGATTAGGGCTGCCGGGTAGTTGATAGCTACGCGGTGGCCCGTTTTTTTCTACCGTCGCTTCTCCTGATAGATTTCCGATTTGGTTTTCTTCAGTCGAGTAACATCTGATGCCGTCCAGAGCCTCACGCCGACATTTCCAAGCCATTGTAGCTTTGGTGCCGCGAACTTCCGTTTCTTAATCCAATCCTGCAAGGTTGCTCGCGTGATGCCCGCTGCGTTAGCGGCTTCTTGTGTCGTGTAGGTCTTCGGACTCATCGATACCTTTGTACCGCAGTCTATACTACAGTCTTGACAGGGTGTAAAGGCCTATTTAAGATTGCCCAGGCAAAGAAAAAGCTCCGTCGTCACAGGGCGAAGGGTTGAATCGTTTGCAAAGGCGGCACCAGACTGACGATGTTAGGGCCTCTCCAAAAAGCCTTTCTTTCACGGCGCACAAGTTAACTCTAATTGAGCTTGGATTGAAGAAAGCAATCCTCAAAGACGACCGGGCTAGGAACGCTCTTCAGAGGCTTGTGAGGCGTGGGTATCAGACCGACATCCTGGTGACTCACCTCACGATGTGGGTAAGAGCAAGGGAAGTGTGGAATGCGTCGTGGCACTCGAAGGGCCTAGCCCGTGACGAAATGAAACGGTTGGACAGTTTCGGGACGCGTCTAAGAAGAATCGCCGACTTATTGGAAACCGATACCTTTTGCCGAAACCTGCTCAAACCGGAGTTGCTGAAGGTGCATCGTGTAGTGCGGGACGACTCGAATCCAGCGATGGCGCGGCTAATTGCCGATTTGCCCAACACTTTGCGCTGCTATGCTCGGCTGCTGATTCATGCAGTATCATTACGTTGGGCCTTCTCCAGGCGTCGAAGAACACTCCCCGAACGTCAAGCAGTGATGAGCCGCATACTTTTTGATGAGGTAAGGCGCATAACGGGGAGAGACAGGATCGACACTGTCCTGCCTCTGCTTAACATTGCGTCGAAGCACTTCAACCTCGGCAAACGTTTCGAGAAGAAAGCTCTCTCCGCACAGTTGAAAAGACTCCGCTCTCGATAGATGACTGTCCCTCCTAGGGAATATTCGCTGGAAAAAGATTCCTGCTCGTACGGGCTTTCGCTGAGCGCATTTTCCTGCGAAAACATTGTTGTTGTTAAAGGGGGACGACTGATGCGGCAAATCAGGGAATTGCGGCGGATGGCGGGATGGACGCAAACGAAGACTGCCAACGCCAGCGGAATCAATCGAGCAAAACTCTCGCAAGCCGAGTGTAGGGAAGTCCAGTTAAGTCAGCATGAGGAAGCGGCAGTTCGCCGTGTGCTCATCGTGGCAATCCGAGATCAGGCCGTGAGGATTGATGGTGTTCTGTCCGGCGAGGTGCGACACAAAACGATTGGAGCAACAGCCTAAAAAGTTTGGGCCGGGATACAAGCCCGGCCCGGAAAGGCGTTACAGGAATCAGACAATGGAAACAGTACAAGAAGTCTTTGTAGAAAATCAAGAAAAGACTCAACCCCCGGAGAATCATGTACGAAAAATCGGCGTGGAGATCGTGCGATCCGCCACACTCTCAAACCGGTTTTTTCATGGTCCGCGCCGTATCCGTCTATCCTTTTCAGCTTCAAGCGATGAGCAATGGGCTCGCCGAGTTGCGAGAGCGTGGGCTCAATGAGCGCGCGCCAAACCCAGCGCGACCGTTTGCTCGCATTGCTTCATTCCCGCGAAAACGAATGGGTGCCGCTTCCCGAAATTCTGGCGCTCGGGATCGCGCAATTCGGCGCGCGCATCCTTGAGCTCCGACGCGCGGGCTTCGACATTGCAAACAAAATTGAGCGCGATGAATCCAGCGTTGTGCATTCATGGTATCGGCTGCTCGCTTCGCCAAAAAATCCGGAGGCGCCCAAGCCGGAAACTGCGATGCCCTTTGGAGCTGTACCTTCTGATGGTGACTGGTACGAACGCGAACACGGTCCACGGAGCGTGCAATGAAGGCGCTCGAATCTAGAGCGAATACGTTGCCCGCCAACGAAGAGCCCCTCCAAGCGCCTCTGCGAGCGACTCTGTGAGTCCGCGTGCCGGAGGTTCACCGCGCGCCGAACGAGTTTGATGAGTTGCCTGACGAACTACCCGATGCTTCCGTTGGCTGGACGGAAAACCCGGAGCGTGCCCAATGACCCAACTCGAAAACGCGCTGTGGGCATTGCGGCGAGGGTTCAGAGTTTTTCCCCTTCAGTATGGAAGTAAGGAACCCAACGGCTTTCTTGTCCCGCATGGTTCCAAAGAGGCCACTACCGACGAAGCTAAAATCCGCGAATGGTGGGCCAAGTCTCCAAACGGGAACGTGGGTATGTGCGGCGGCGTCATCGTTGATTGTGACACCGGGATTGCTTCGCTCAAAGAGGCTGAATCATGGCGCGAGAAAGTCGGACTCCCTCCGACGCTCGCGGTGCGGACAGGAAGGCGCACGTCTTATGGAATCCAGTACCACTACACAGGGCAATCTGATTCGAGCCCATACGTCGATGCTCATGGCGTCGATGGAGAGATTCGGTCCGGCAATTTATACGGCGTGGCCCCCGGGTCGCTTCATCCAGATTCAAAAAAACTATACCTGCTTGCCATTGACCTGCCCCGCGCAGAATACCCGAAGAACACCTACATAGAGAAATGTCGAAAGAAAACCGCCAATCATCTTGCAATGAATCCCAATAGACTGAAACCTGGGGAGAAGGTCAGGCGATCTTGCAGGCAGTACTGGCTCGTAAGCCAGTGTGGACGACTGAGGAATACCGGATTGAACGGGGAAGCTCTATTCAAGGCGCTCTGCGCCTTGCGCGATGAGTACTGCGAAAGTCCGGAAGAAAAAACCGATGAGATGATGCGGCAAATCTGCGAGTCCGGCGAACGTCTTTATGGCGTAGCGAATCCTGTTGTCCCCCCGCCAGAAGAGGATTGGTTTGATGAGCCTTCCACGCCGTCAGAGAAAGCGGTCCCAGAAGATACCAAGAAATTACTCCGTGATGTAGAGGATGCCTACCGCCGCTTTGTTGTGCTTCCCGAACACGCGCTCCTGCCGGTAGCGCTGTGGACGATTGCGACCTACTGCTTTGATCTGTTCGATTGCTTCCCCCATCTCGTTTTTCTCTCTCCGCAAAAGCGCAGCGGCAAAACAACAGCCACCAAAATTCTGAGGCTTTTGGCGTCGAGAGTGCTCCTCACCGTGCAAGCCAGCGAAGCCGCGCTTTTTCGCCTCGTGAGCAAGCTGCACCCGACAATCGTGCTCGATGAGATCGAATCGCTGAACAACACCAAAAGTGAACAGGCCCAGGCAATGCTGGCGATCTTCAACGCGAGCCACGAGCGCGATGGAGCGACCGTGCTGCGGTGCAACCCTTCAGATTGCGAAAAAATAGATAGGTTCAACGTCTACTCCCCAAAGGCTTTTTGCGCCATTGGACACCTGCCCGGCACCACCTTGGACCGCTCGCTCATTATCAAAATGCAGCGATGCCCCAGGCCCTCGCGATTCAGGGCGCGACGCGCCAAAACTGAGTTCCTCGAACTGAAAACACAGATTAAATGTGCGATGCGGGGGAAAACCGCGCAGGAAGGGATTCGAGAAGCATATGACACGCTGGAGGTCGTCGATAAGCACATCGAATCGGATCGCGACTGCGACAACCTGGAGCCTCTGGCCGCCGTGTTGTCGTTCCTCGACAGCACGCGAATGCCTGAATTTTTGAAGGACAGCCAAGCCCTGACCAGAAGCAAGGCCGGGGACGACGCCGACTCTACTTTTTCGGCCCGTTTGTGCACGGACATTCTCGAAGTGCTAAAGAATTACACAAGCGAAGGGATTCTGACGAAGGACCTGCATGCGCGCCTAGCGGGGATGGAAGATTCGCCTTGGCACGAGGACAAAAAGTTTACGACATATCGAATTTGCCAGATGTTGAAACCATATAGTGTGAAGGCGGATTTTCAGTGGCGCGAGGGAGAGGAGACCTTCAAGGGTTTAAGTGCAAAAAAGCTGCGCCAAGCCCTTTCCCCGTATTCTACTCGCTACACTCGCTACGATGCAGATTCTAAAGGAGGTACGGGAGAATTTACTCGCTACACTCCAGCGAGTGAAAACGTGGGCAACGCCCTTGAAACCAACGATGTAGCGAGTGTAGCGAGTGAAAATCAGGAAAGAGGCCCCGGGTATGTTTTTGCGCGCACCGAGGAGGGGGTGCTGTGAGCGGGCTACTGGAGATCGTTTCGCGCCTCGAAGCCGCTGGCGGAAAGCTCACACTCGACGGTGACCGAATTCGGTACTCCGTCCCACGCGAGGATGCTGAGGCCCGTGCTTTGCTGGCGGAACTTCGGAAGGCCCGCGATAAGGTGAGAGCGTTCCTGCAAGAGCGGGCGGTAGTCTCCGCGATGCCGCTAGGGGTGAGATTGGTGCGCTGGGAGCCGAAGCCAGCGCCGGTGATCCTAACGCACTACGCTGTTGTCACGGATGTATCTCGATTCATTTCGATGACGCTTCTGGAACTGAAAGCCGCCCTTGCTGGTAAGCGTTGGCAGTCCGGCCATCGGACCGTGCGCGAGCTTGTAGATCGGCTGGAGCAGTGCGGCGTCATCCTGCTAGTCAGTGAGGTTGAAGCTAGGCAGCCCGATGGGATCAAGGCCGAGTACGGAGTGCAACCGTGCGACTGAACAATGGGCAAACGGCGGGGCTTCGGGGCGACCAGCAGAAAAATGTATTGGTACCAAGATTTTTTCTGACTCTTTCCGTTCTCGATGTTCCTTACATGAATAGTTGGAGCGACCCCACTCTTGCACACGATTCCGTGGCCAAAGTGAGTCGTGGGTCGCTCCAGCCCACAGATTCGCCGGCGGAGAAAAGTGCCGCATAATGGCGGCAGCGCTCCAAATCGTCCCTAGCAGCAACGAAGATGGAACGTTGCACCGCCCGTCGAGTGCGTGTAGTGTGTCGCCAGGGCAAGCCGAGTCAACGAGCCAGGAGAACGGCTCGATGGCAAGGCGTAGGCACCAAACAGGGAGGGTTATCGTTCGTGGGAAGAATCCACCGGTTTTCGTTGGCCGGTGGAGGGAGGATGTGATTCAGGGAGACGAGACAATTCGGGTTGAGCGTTCGATGGTGCTCGGCACAGTAGCAGAACTCAAAACCAAGCGCATCGCTCAACGTCTTCTCGACCCCATCCTCGCCAGAATCAATTCCTTCGATTACCGACCGAGTAAGTTCGTCACAGTTGAAAAATTCGCAGACACCTGGGAGCTTCAGGTGCTCACTCACCAAAAGCCTTCCAGTGTGAAAGCTGCGAAGTCACACCTACGGACCTACATCCGCAAGCACTTGGGGAAAGTCCTTCTCCATGAACTCACGCCGCAGATCCAACAAAACTTCGTCACGCTGCTTTCGCAAAAGGTGTCCCGCAAGACCGTGCTCAACGTCCTCGGCACTCTCAGCTCGATGATGCGCACGGCGAAGTCGTGGGGCTACTGCACGCAAGCGATCACGACAAGTGAGCTGGCGCTGCCGGCGGATAAGATTCGCAAACAAACTCGATTCTTCAACGGGGAAGAGGCTCGCAAAATCATCACACTTGCTTCTGAACCATATCGCACCATGTTCGCGGTCGCAGCAATGACAGGACTGCGCGTCGGCGAAGTCGTGGGACTGCAAAAAGCGGACCTCGACTTGGACCGCCGCATTATCCATGTCGAGCGATCGGCCTGGTACGGCAGAGTGCAAACGGTGAAGAGCAAGGCGAGTCGTGCTCCCGTAGCGATGGCAGAAGCGCTCGTCACGATGCTGAAAGAATATCTGGCGACGTGGCGACCGAATCCCGAGGGCTTTCTCTTCCTCAATCGCAACGGGCGACCCTATGCAGCGAACAAAGTTGTCGAGTACGGCCTTTGGCCTGTCCTCGACAAGCTCAAGATTGAACGTGCTGGCATGCACGCATTTCGGCATTGCCACGCGAGTTTGCTAATGGATGTAGGAGCGAATCCGACAGTCACAAAAACTCAAATGCGACATTCGGATGCGCGAGTCACGCTGGGAATTTATGGCCACGTCATTGGCGATTCTCAGCGTCATGCGGTGGACAAAGTAGGCGAGATTCTGCGCCCATCTGCGCCCAAATCGGAGAAGTCAGGTGAGTGGATTCAATAACTTGCGGAACTCTGGACGTGGGTTCGATTCCCATCGCCCGCTCCATAAAACCTGGGTCCGGCCCGGAGACATAGGTGACAGATCGTACCGGAGACATAGGTTACACTTTTGGGCCAAAAGGGTTGTCGAGAGGCTGCAGAGTTTTTTCCTCCAGATCGATGTAGCCGAGATCGTACTCCATAAAGCTGACCAGCCAAATACCTTCTTCGACTTCTTTGATCCCCAGGGCTTGTCCTGCGAAGACCGTGCTGAGATTAATTTTTTTGCGGTGCAGACAGATGCGTCCGCAGTTGGTGACGTGAATGACGCGGTCGTGAAACGGATAAGCAAGTTCTGGCAGGCCACGATAGCGGCGGATGGCGGGAGTGTAGACTTCCGCGGGGCACTTCATGTCCAAGGCCTCATGGGGCCGCTCGTTGTTGAACTCTTCGAGAAAATCATCGAATTTGCTCTGCTGCTGCAGACTGTTCCCGCCCGCGGGGCGCGTGGTTTGCGTTTTGAGCGTGAGGTGCATGCGTTCATGCCGGCCATTCTGCTGCGGATGACCGGGCTGGATGCGTTCGATGGTGATGCCCAGGCGCAACCACCAGACCGAGAGCTTGGAGAGGTTGAACAGAGAGTTGGGCGAGGCGAAGGGCACGCCGTTGTCCGAGCGGATGCTAGTGGGCAGGCCGTGCTCTTTAAATAAGCGCGCAAAGGCCGTAAAAGCAAGAGCTTCACAGGTAGATTCAAGGGCTTCACAGAGGAGGAGATAGCGCGAGGCATGATCGGTGACGGTCAGCGGGTAACAGTATTTTTTGTTGCCCAGCAGGAACTCACCTTTGTAGTCCGTGCACCACAGCTCGTTGGGCTTTTGCCCCAGCGACAAGGGCGTGCCTTGAGCATGATTGCGTCGGCGCCCTCTGCGTTGGACCAGGCCGTGGCGATCGAGCACGGCGTGGATGGTGCTGCGCGCCGGAACCTTCACCTCACAGGAAAAGCGACGCAGCAAGCGTTCGCGGATCTTGCGCGCGCCCCAGTAGGGTTTTTCCCGTTTGAGATTTAGAATGGCGGCCTCCACCTGCTGAGGCAGTTGGTTGGCGTAACGCCAGGGCCTGCGGGAACGATCGGTCAGAGCTTCCAGACCGTATTCCTTGTAGCGGTCAAAGATTTTGTAACCGGTTTTGCGGGAGATGGCGAACTCGCGACAGAGCGCGACCATTTTTTCCCCGTCCAGCAAGCGCCCCACAAAACGAACACGTTCATCCATAACCGAACACTCCTTCCAAGGCATCGCTTCCTCCCCTAGGGGAGGAAGTGTCACCTATGTGTCCGGTACAAACTGTCACCCATGTGTCGGGTCGCTCA
>DATDHE010000350.1:0-13345 GCA_036521695.1 Candidatus Acidiferrum sp.
GACAAGGGTAGGCAAGCCAAGTTTTACAAACTGTCCGCAAAGGGCCGCAAGCAATTGGAGAGCGAAGAATCGAACTGGAACCGGTTGGCCGGTGCGGTGGCCAATATTATGCAAACCGCACAATAGGAGGTTGCCATGTCCTGGTGGAAATCCCTCTTTCCCAAGCGCGCTTCCGACGCGCAAATGAATTCCGAAATCGGCTTCCACATCGACGAGCTCACCGACGAGAATATCGCCGCCGGCATGTCCCCCGGGGAAGCTCGCCGCCGCGCTTTACTTGAATTTGGCGGTCAGGAAAAATTCAAGGAAGAAGTCCGCGACGTCTATCGCATCCGCATCCTCGACGCCACCGTTGCCAATCTCAAATCCGCTCTCCGTTTCATTCGCAAATCGCCCACTTTCTCCATCACCGTAATCCTCACGCTCGCCCTGGCCATTGGCGGCAACAGCGCCGTCTTCTCCGCCATCGACGCCATCCTCCTTAAGCCCCTTCCGTTCCCTGACGCCGATCAGCTTGTGCGCGTCGACCAGTACAATCCGAAAACTTTAAGCCCACTTCATTTGATTGCTCCAGTTCGTCTCGAAGACTGGAATCGCCTGAATTCCGTCTTCCAGGCGCTCACCGGCTATTACAGCGAAGATGTCTCCGAGTCCACCGGCTCTCTGCCGGAAAGGATAACTCGCGCCTGGGTCTCGCCCCGTTTCTTTCAAGTCTGGGCTGTTTCCCCCGTGTTGGGCCGCGAATTTACCCCCGACGAGGAGACCCTCAACGGGCCGGCCGCGGTGCTGATTAGCGATCGCTTCTGGCGTCGTCGCTTCAACGCCGATCCCAACATCATCGGCAAGAATCTGCGCCTCGACGATCATTTAACTCCGATCGTAGGCGTAATGCCGCCATCTTTCCTCTTCCCCAATCGCGAGGTCGATTTGTGGTGCCCGATTCCCGCCGGCTTTTCTTACGGCCAGGCCCGCGCAAACAACTGGTTCACGGTCGTCGGACGCCTCAAATCCGGAGTCACGGTCGCACAAGCCCGCGCCAATCTTGCCACGGTGCAGGCACAGCTCGGCCGCCAGTTTCCCAAGACCGACGCGGAGCTGTCCGTCGGCATCGAATCGCTTAAGGAAACCACCATCGGCGATTCGCGCCGTTCTCTCGGGCTGCTCTTTGGCTCCGTGACTCTGCTGTTGTTCATCGCGTGCACCAATATTGTGGCTCTGCTCTTGTCTCGCTCGGCTCAGCGACAGCACGAAATCTCCGTCCGCTTCTCCTTGGGCGCTTCTCGCGGCGTGCTCATTGCTCAACTGCTCACTGAAACTTTTCTCCTGGCCCTCATCGGCTCTGGGCTCGGTCTGTTTCTCGCGGCGGCAGCGTCGGACATCTTCCGCTCTCTGGCCGCGGAGCTTCCTCGCGTCGAAGAAATCCATCTCGACGCTCGCATCGTCCTCTATTCCTTGGCTTGCTCGGTGGTAGTCACTCTACTCTGCGGATTGGTTCCCGCCGTTCGCGGGACGCGCCGCAGTCTCTCCGCCTGGCTTGCGCAATCCGGCCGGTTGCAAGTCTCGGGACGAAATCCGCTGCAGTGGCTGCTCGTCGGTATCCAGGTCGCCCTCGCTGTCACGCTGCTCGCCGGCGCCGGCCTGCTTCTCCGCAGCTTTCAGCAACTTGGCCGCGTCTCGCGCGGCTTTGATTCCAGCCACATTCTTACCTTTGAGCTCAGCATGAACTGGGGCGAAACCGGCGACATGAAGAAATTGGGCCAGTTCACCGACCGCATTCTCGAAACGCTACGCGCGACGCCCGGCGTCGATGCCGCGGCTATCTCCGTCGGCGTTCCCGGAGTTCCCTTCCGTTATGAAACCGAGCTCAAACTCCTCGAAGGCCGCGCCGAAACGGAACCCAAGCTCATCGTCGAAAACCGTTTCGTCTCGGCCAGCTACTTTGCCACTACGCGCATCCCGCTGCTCGTAGGCGAAGTCTGCCGCGAAACCGACGGCCCGCCCACCCTGGTCGTCAATCGCACCTTTGCCGACAACTATTTCCCTGGGTCTTCCGCCATCGGCCATCACGTGCAATCCTCGAATCTGGGTTATTCCGGTCCGGCAGAAATTGTCGGCATTTCCGGTGACGCACGCGAAACTGGTCTCGATCGAGCTCCCGTCCCAACTGCCTACTGGTGCGCTCCCATAGCCGAACCTGGCACTTTCTTCCTGGTCCGCACCCGCAACGCTCCTATGACCATGGCCGAAACCATCCGCCGGCGGATTCATGACATCGAGCCGCAGCGCTCCGTCTACGACTTCGCCCCGCTCGAGCAGCATTTCTCGGATGCCCTCGCCGAAAATCGCCTCCGCACCATCCTCCTCACTTTCTTCGCCGCCACTGCCCTCTCTCTTGCCTGTATCGGCCTCTACGGCACGCTCAGCTATTCCGTGAATGTTCGCCAGCGCGAAGTCGGCCTGCGCCTTGCCTTGGGTGCGCTGCGCGGCCAAATCGTCAAACAATTCCTGTGGCAGGGACTTGCCGTGTGCACCCTCGGTTGCGTGGCCGGGTTTGCGTTAGCCGCCGCCTCTTCCCGTCTTCTCGCCGGCTTACTTTACGGAGTCTCCCCCTCCGACGTCCCAACTCTTTCCGCTGTGATCTTCCTAGTCCTAATCGTGGCCGCAGCCGCCTCAATAGTTCCTGCCATCCGCGCCTCCCGCGTCGAACCCATGCAAGTACTCCGGGAAGAGTGAAACGCACCCTCTCTAGCGCCGTTAAGTAGAGAGGAGGTGGGCATGTCCCGAACGTGGCGGAGGACCACATTGGCGACCATCGCGGCCTTGCTCGTCCTTATCATCTTTCAATTGTCACGTTTGAAAGTGGATCCGCCCAGTGTAGACGGCGACGGCATCTGGACCGCGACCGTCAAGAAAGGCTCCATGCTCTTGCAAGTTCGCGGAATCGGAACCCTCGTTCCCTCCGGTCATTCCGCAAACCTAATCGCAAGAGTGATGATGCCCGATTCCTCCGTGGGTGACATGAAGCTCAACCAGAGCGCCGAAGTGGACATCCGGAACGTTACGATCATCGGCCAGGTCAATTACATAAGTCTCTCGCCGTCGAACGGTGCGCGCAGCGTGGACATTACACTCGACTCTGCTTTGCCAGATGGCTCGGGCGCAAATCTTCAAGTGGATGCGCTCATCGAACTGGGAGAGCTCGACAATATTTTGTATGTCGCACGCCCGGTCCACGCCAACCAAAACGGCTTGATTGGCGTGTTTAAAGTCATGGATGAAGGTGGCCGGGCCGTTCGAGTCAACGTGAAGTTCGGTCGGGCGTCGGTGAACACTATCGAAGTCTTGGACGGCCTCTAAGAGGGCGACAAGATCATTCCTTCGGATATGTCCGCCTGGGACAATTTCGACCAGATTCGCTTGAGGTAAGCAGCTTACATCTTAAGCCTGCCATTTCCGCCGCTCCCTACGTCCCACTCGCACTCAAAAATGAAGACACTCTTGTAACCTCACTCCGAAAACTTTACTCTAACTCCAATCTAGAAAGGCCCGGCCGTGAAACGCAGGCTGACCTCAACCTAAATGGGAGCCGGATCATGAACTCTGACCTCTTTCAGAAACGGACCACACGCCGCGAAATCCTACGTGGCTCCGCCGCTTTTGCAGGCAGCGCGTTCTTGGCGCAACTGTTTCCCAGCAGCCGCCTCAGCGCGTCCGTCTTCGGCTATCCGCAACAAGCCCCTGCGGCAGACCCGGCAACGACCTTTCGCGCACAGATGGGTGCTGCTCCGATCCAATCACAGAAGCTCGCGGATAATCTCACCATGCTGTCTGGGCCCGGCGGCAACGTCGTCGTGCTCAACGGACCCGACGGCAAGTTCGTCGTGGATACTTTCGTTTCGCCGGCATGGCCCAAGCTCAAAGAAACTCTGGATGGTCTCGGCAACGCTCCTCTGAGGATCGTCATCGACACACACTGGCATTTCGACCACACCGACAACAACGCGCCCCTTCGCGCCGCTGGCGCAACTGTTCTCGCCCACGAGAACACCAAGAAGCGCATGTCAGAGCCGCAAACCATTCCGATCCTTAACGTACATTTTCCAGCGTCGCCTGCCGATGCCCTGCCGCAGCAAACCTTCTCCTCAAATCACAAGGTTCAAGCCAATGGCGAAACTCTCACGCTCCAATACCTTTACCCGGCCCATACGGATTCGGACATCTTCATTCATTTCGAAAAGGCCAACGTCATTCACATGGGCGACACTTTTTTCAACGGCTTGTATCCCTTCGTTGACGCCGGCTCCGGGGGGAAAATCGACGGGATGATTGCGGCTGGCGATAAGATCCTGCCTCTCGCTGACAACAACACCAAAATCGTTCCAGGCCACGGCCGACTCGGCAATAAAGCCGACCTGACCAAGTTCCGCGACATGCTGGTTACCGCCCGCGATCGCGTCCAAAAACTAAAATCCTCCGGAAAATCCGCCCAGGAAGCCGCCGCGACCAAGCCCCTCGCCGATCTCGACGCTATCTGGGGTAAAGGCATGCTCAGCAGCGATCTCTTCATCCAGGTCATCTACCTGACCCTCTAGCTCGCGGGGCCCATCCCATCTATTCCGAGTGCCGGAGGCGCGCCACACTCCCCAGTTGAAACATCACGACAGCTCGATACCGCGCCGCCCGCGTCACCGAAATCTACGAAAGCACCAGCGAAATCCAGCGCCTCGTCATCTTCTCTTGAGTCCTCAAGTACAAGCCAACATAACCCTGCACGCCTCAGTCAGCCGAATGGACAAAATCCCAGCTCCTGACCTGCACGAAAGCCGTTGCGCATCCATACTCGGACGAGTGCCGTTTTCTCTGTGGCAAAAAAACATGTTATTGCGCACTCCCGGACGCTCTACTTACATTGCAACAAGTCTCACCAAACTACAAAATCCCTGCCAACTCCTTCTAGCCGCTCCACTTCCCCGTCTCACGTTCAAATGATTACTATATAGTACTAATACATTTAGAGTAATATAAATCCACGCTACTATACTTTGTGTTTCGCGTCCGTCCCACCCTCCCTCGCACGACTTTCCCGCTCTGCTTCTCCTCGCGCCACTCGCGCTGCGCTACCCAGGATTCACTACAGGCGGGAATCTTCTCTTTCCGTAATCTAGCCCCGCCATCAGAACCAGCCGCTATCCCCTTTAGAATCATCACTTACGAAAACCTGTGGAGGGGGGAAGGTCCCTCCAATCACCGCTCTCCGAAAACCAACTACCTCTTCTGCTATCCTATTTCCTCGCTTCAAAGGAGCGCCATGCAGTCGCTGCGGCTGAATCCCATTCTCAACACGGACTCCTACAAGCTTACGCACTGGTGGCAATACCCGCCGGATACGCGGCACATCTATTCTTACGTCGAGTCCCGCGGCGGCATGTTCGACGAAACCATGATGGCGCTGCTCCAGTACATCGTGAAATCCAACTTCGCAGGACAGGTTTTCACACTCGAGGACATTGAAGAGGCTCGCCGCATCGCTCACGCTCATTTCAGCGGCCATCCTAAATCCTTCAATTACGAAGGCTTCAAATCGCTGTACGCGAAACACGGCGGGCGGCTTCCGCTGCGCATCCGCGCCGTTAAGGAAGGAACGGTCGTCAAGAGTCTCAACGCTCTGATCACGATCGAAAACACCGATCCTGAGTTTTATTGGCTCACGAACTGGGCGGAAACCGTTCTCCTGCAAGTCTGGTATCCCATTACGGTCGCGACGCTTTCCCGCGCGATCAAGCAAGTGATCGGCAGAGCTCTGGTCCGAACGGGCGACCCTTCTCTGCTCCCATTTAAGCTGCATGACTTCGGCTTCCGTGGCGTTTCCTCGAAAGAGTCTGCAGCCATCGGCGGCGCCGCTCATCTTTTCAATTTCTTGGGGACGGATACGCTGGCCGCCATCCAGCTTCTCAATCAATTTTATTCAGCGGATCTCGCGGCTAAGGATCCGCTCAACTGTGCCGGTTACGCCATCCCCGCCTCCGAACATTCCACGATCACCGCGTGGGGCGAAGCTAACGAAGGCCAAGCCTACGCCAATATGCTGGAGAACTGCCCTGAGGGCGTCGTTGCTTGCGTCAGCGACTCCTATGACATTTACAACGCCGTGCGCAATCTCTGGGGCGGCGCGCTTCGCGACAAAATTCTTCAGCGCAAAGGAACGCTCGTCATTCGGCCGGATTCGGGCGATGCCGTGACCGTGCTCGAAGAGCTATTCAAGATCGTTGCGGAAGTTTTCGGGTACGAAGTGAATAAAAAAGGGTGGAAGACCACGGTCCCCAACGTCCGTTTTATTCAAGGCGACGGCGTGAATTTCTACACCATTCAAAACATCACTGGCCAGCTCACCCGCAAAGGCTGGTCTCAGGATATCTGGAGCTACGGCATGGGCGGCGCTCTGCTCCAACAGGTAAATCGCGACACGCTTAAATTTGCTCTGAAATGTTCCGCCATCGACCGCGGCGGCAAATGGCACAACGTCTACAAGAACCCCAAAACCGATCCGTCAAAAGCGAGCAAAGGCGGCCGTTTCAACTTAATTCACAACGGCAAGGAATTCGCCACCGTGGAAGTCCTAAACGATTCTCCCCATCCTGACAACTCGGCCTTCGGCACCAACACTCTCGAAACCATTCTCGAAGACGGGAAAATCCTCCGCGACATGACCCTCCAGGAAGTGCGCGATATCGCCGTTAAATACGACACCTACAACGAATCCGCCTAATCCCTATATTTTTTGCGGATTCGCACGATAGCGGGGCTGTAGAGCGGCGCTCCTTCTCCACGTGCGTAATTCCAGAGCGTTGCGCTTACTTCATTTTTTCACGAACAAAACGCAATAATCCATTGTTGGCCAATCATCCACAACCTTGTCGAGCTGAAATCCTGCCGCGGTTAACTCGTCGATCAGAATTTTCTGTTGGATTCCATGGTCTTCGCGGTCCTTCGGCACGCCCTTCACCTTGCCGTACTCTGGATGTGGCGGAAAATCAATGATCGCGAGTTTTCCGCCCGGTTTCAGGGAGCGAATCAGGCTCGTATCGAACTCTACGGGCTTCGTCAAATGATGGTAAACGCGCCGCAGAAAAATCGCGTCGCAGCAAGAAGCGGGCAAATTCGTCTCCGCTTCCCCGCTCTCCACTACCGTAACATTTTGCAAATCCCGTTTTTTGACTTCGGATCTCAGTGCTTTGAGCTTTGCGGCGTCAATCTCTGTCGCAAACACCTTTCCCGTTGCACCAACTTGTTCCACCGCAGTGAACGCGTAGCTTCCATCTCCCGCGCCGATGTCGGCGACGACTATTCCCGGTTTCCACTCCATGAGCGCCGCGAGCTTTGGAATTTCATCCGCGGCGGAAGCTCTTGTGCGTAGTGCGAACCCAAGGCTCGCCGTTGCCGCGCAACTCAGCGCAAACAGAATCCATTTTCCTCTGCTGATTCGTCGATTCATGGAAAGTTCACACTTTCGCTGCGTGCGCGTCGCGCCCCGACGGAGCGGAGCTCACTCCTCGCCGATGTCTTCGTGCCACAGAGCCGGATTCTCCGCGATGAATTTGGCGAGCATCCGCACACACTCGTTAGACGCAAGATCAATCACTTTGATTCCGTTTTCTTGCAGCCAATCGATGCCGCCGCGAAAATTAACGGATTCGCCTACGACAATGGTTCCAATTCCAAATTGGCGGATCAGCCCGCTGCAATACCAGCACGGCGCGAGGGTCGTCACCATAATCTTGTCGCGATAGCTTTTATGGCGTCCCGCTTTGCGGAACGCGTCGGTCTCTCCGTGAGCGGAGGGATCGCCGTCTTGCACTCTGCGGTTGTGCCCGCTTCCCAAAAGCTTCCCTTTACTATCGAAGAGGGCCGCCCCGATCGGAATTCCGCCCTCGGCGAGGCCGCGCCGAGCTTCCTCGATGGCCTTCTCAAGAAACGTCAAATGGTTTGTCCGGTCCATCTAGGCACCCTCGCTATGATGGCTGCGCACCTAGCGCAGCGCGGTGGCGTAGTAGAGCTGCATAAGGACAATGAACATGAAGTTCCAGAAGGAGCGATGTCATGGCCACGCCGAAGATGCCGTCGCTCAGAGCAGCGAGCCGCTCCACGCTTTGGCCTGCAACCTGGTTGTAGGAGGTGTCCATCGCCGCGCTACTTTAAAGACGCTTCGACTTTCTTGCCGTATTCGCGGGCTTTGGCGAGAATTTCGGGTTCGTTCAGGGTCAGAAGCCTTTTGTCGCGCATGACGACTTGGCCACCTATGACCACGGTTATGACGTCGCTGCCCTTTAGCGCGTAAGCAAGCTGCGCATAAATGTCGTACATCGGAACGGCGTTTGGTTCATCGAGCGAGATCAAAATGATGTCGGCCTTTTTCCCGACTTCGAGCGAGCCGATTTGTTTTTCCATGTGGAGCGCCCTTGCTCCCTCGATTGTGGCCATTTCGACGACGGATTTTGCACCGAGCGCGCGCGCGTCCATCTTGGTGATTTTTTGCAGCTTGGCGGCAAGATCCATCTCTTCCATCAAGTCGAGGTCATTGTTACTGCCCGCAGGGCCGTCGGTGCCGAGTCCCACCGCGACGCCGGCGGCTCGCTCTTCGATGACCGGAGCGACACCGCTGGCAAGCATCATGTTGCTCGAAGGATTGTGCACGCAACCGACCTGGTGATTGGCGAGAATTTTGCGGTCTTTTTCGTCGACGAAAATGCAGTGTGCGGCGACGACATCCGGACCAAGGATGCCGAGCTTCTCGACATACTGGACGGGCGTCAGGCCGTTTTGTTGCAAACTGTCGTCCAACTCCTTTTTCATCTCGGCGAGGTGAATGAGGATCGGCACGTGATACTTGCGCGCAAGAGCGGCGGAATCCTGGAGCGTTTTTTGCGAGCAAGTATAGATGGAATGCGGAGCGGCTGCGGCATGAATCAGTGGATCGTTCTGCCAGCGCTTGAGGAATTTTTCGGTGTATTCAAGCATGGCTGCGTTGGTTTTATTGTCAGGCGCGGGGAAATCGAGGAAGGTTTCGCCCAGCACGCCGCGCATTCCGGCGGCTTTAGTCTCTTCGGCGACAACGTTTTCAAAATAATACATGTCCGCGAAAGTTGTGACGCCGGAGCGAATTTGTTCGGCGGCGGCAAGGCGCGTGCCCCAACGCACAAAATCTTCAGTCACGTTTTTCGCTTCGGCAGGAAAGATGTATTTGCGGAGCCAGTCGTCGAGCGTGACGTCATCGTGAAGGCCCCGGAGCAACGTCATGGGAACGTGCGTGTGACCATTGATGAAGCCGGGCAGCACGAGAGCGCCATTTGCATCGATGGTTTGTTTCGTGAAGATCGGACCGTTCGGCATTCGAGGTAGGCCCTCGCCGACAGCTACGATGGTGTCCCCTTTGACGATCACGTATCCGTTTTCGATCACGCGGCGGTCCACGTCCATGGTGACAACGGTCGCGCCAGTGATCAGAAGATCGACAAAATTGGCGGGCTTGGGCGGCGCCTGCTCCTGCGCGGAGATTTTCAGCGCACCGAGGCAAAGCATCGCCGCCCAGGCGAACACGATGGTTTTTTCCCTTTTCGTAATTCGCTTTGGATTCATTTTCTTTCCCCGGCTGTCACAAGTTGTAAGAATCGAACGGTTTCGGAAATAAATCACGCATGTGGATTGTTTCGGTTTTGCCCTTTAAATTAGCAAGAATCACGGGGACATCGCCGCAAAATTCCCAGATCAATTGGCGGCATGCGCCGCAGGGCGGTGTGAGGGTGTCGGTATCCGTGACGACGGCGATGGCGTCGAAGTTGCGTTCGCCTTCGCTCATGGCCTTAAAAATGGCGATACGTTCAGCGCAGACCGTCAGGCCGTAAGTGGCGTTTTCCACGTTGCATCCGCCGAAGATTCTGCCGGAGGTGGCGCGCAATGCGGCACCAACGCGGAAATTCGAGAACGGCGCATGCGCATTTTCACGCGCTTGCTGCGCGGCTTCCACGAGTGCGTCAGGTTCTGTCACGCTGTGTCCCTCCAAAAACCATTCGCATTAGCTTAGCTCCGCGGCGATTCGCGGGATCACTGTTTTCAGCAGCGCAATGAACCGGCTTTTGATGCGCTCCGCCGTTTCGAGGACTTCTTTGTGGTCGAGCGGCTGATCGAGAATTCCCGCCGCGGCGTTCGTCACACAAGAAATGCCCAGCACGCAGATGCCAGAATGGCGGGCGGCAATCACTTCCGGAACGGTGGACATGCCGACGAGGTCCGCGCCTAGGGTGCGCAGATATCGTATCTCAGCCGGGGTTTCGTAGCTTGGACCTGGCAGCGCGGCGTACACGCCCTCGTACAGGCCAATACTGTTGCGGTTTCCTTCGCCGACGGTTATTTCACGGAATCTCCGGTCGTAAGCCACGGTCATGTCTGGAAAACGCGGGCCGAAGCGCTCGTCGTTCGGACCGGTGAGAGGGCTCACGCCTTGAAGATTTATGTGATCTTTGATTACCACCAACTGTCCTGGCACGAATTCGCGTTTGATGCCGCCGGCGGCATTCGTAAGAATTACCGCTCTGATGCCCATGCGCGCAAAGACGCGGATGGGGAAGGCGACATCTTTGGCGGAATAGCCTTCGTACAAATGGACGCGGCCTTGCATTCCCGCTAAAGGGATGCCGCCGACTTTGCCAACGACCAGTTGGCCTGCGTGACCAATGGCGGTGGAAAGGGGGAAGTGCGGGATTTCGGAGTAGGGGATTTTGGTGGGGGTTTCGAATTCGTCGGCGAAGGCGCCCAGGCCGGAGCCTAGGACTAGCGCGATTTTGGGGCGGAGATCGGTTTTGGTAAAAATAAAATTCGACGCGGATTCGGCGCGTTCGAATTCCGAGTCGGAGGTTATTTTTGGGAAGGATTTTATTCGAGGGCTCATGCTGTCGTTGGGAATTTTATCCTGAGTTTGCTTTAGAGCGCCAACTGTAGAACACGGCAAGGATTCATTGTGTCATGAACGCGAGATGGGCGGAGCTCGCGGTGCCGCCGCATAGTTCCGGATCGCTCACGCCCAGATGGGGCGCAGCGTGCTGCGCCCCTACAAGAGCAAGAAAAAGTCATGAAAGGATGCCGACTATGGAGGCGGACATTAGGTTGGCCATTGTGCCGGCTAGCATGGCGCGGATCCCGAATTTGGCTAGTTGGCCGCGTTGTTCCGGAGCTAGCGCCCCGATGCCGCCGATTTGGATGCCGATGGAGCTGAAATTCGCGAAGCCGCAGAGGGCGAACGTAGCGATGGTGAAGGTGCGCGGGTCGAGCGTGTCTTTTATTTCACCGAGGTGTTGGAAGGCGACGACTTCGTTGATGACCATGCGCGTGCCGAGAAGATTGCCCATCTGGGCGCAATCGCGCCAGGGGATACCGATGATCCAGGCTACCGGTGCAAAGACCCAGCCGAAAACTTGCGAGAGGCTCGAAGGAAACCACCAGATCCAATTGTGGATGCCCCCCATAATGCCGTTGACGAGATAGAGCAGGGCGATGAAAGAGATGAGCATGGCGCCGACATTTAGCGCGAGATGAAGGCCGTCGATCGTGCCTCGAGAAATGGCGCCGAGAAAATTTGTTTCTTTTTCCATTTCGGGCATTTCGACGCGGCCAGCGGTGAGAGGCTGCTCGGTTTCGGGCACAAGCATTTTGGCCATGAGCAGCGTGCCGGGTGCGGTCATGATGACGGCGGTGAGAAGATGCTCAGCTTTGATACCGAAGGCGATGTAAGCCGCCATGATGCCGCCGGAAACGTGGGCCATGCCGCTGGTCATCACGACCATGAGCTCGGATTTTGTGAGCTTATTTAGAAAGGGACGGATGGTGAGCGGGGCTTCGGTTTGCCCCATGAAGATGCTGGCGGCGACGTTGAGAGATTCCGCGCCGCTGGCACCCATGACGCGGGTCATGATCCAAGCGGCGATCCGAATGATAAATTGCATAACGCCGACGTGATAGAGCAGCGCAAAAAATGCGGCGATGAAAATAATTGTGGGAAGAACCTGGAATGCAAAGACAAAATGCTCGGGAGAAGCGGCGAAACCAGGAGAAGAAGCCGACGGTAACCCAAGTTCGCCAAAAACAAATTGCGAGCCATAGAACGCGTAGCTGAGAAGAAGATTGACGTAATAACCGGCCTTTTCAAAAAGAAAGCGGCCGATGGGGAAGCGCAGCACAAAAATCGCGAAGGATAGTTGCAGACCGAGGCCCCAGAGAACGGTTTTGAGCTTGATGGCTTTGCGATCGGTAGAGAAGAGATACGCCAGACCGAGCATTGTGAGCAGGCCGAGTACCCCGGTGTAACGTCCCATGCGCTGTCCTCTTTCTGCCTTGCCGGTGAATGCGAAATCGTTGGCGACCGCGCTAAGCCCCGAGAATCCGCCGGATGAGCGACAGTTTTTCACGAGGCGCAACCACGTCGATCCGGTAGCCGTCGGCGATGAGGCCTTGCGCTTCGGCCAACTTTGCGCCGCTATTGTAATGAATTGTGGCCAGGGGCTCGCCTTTTTGTATGCGGTCGCCAATGCGTTTGTGGAATTCGAGGCCGACGGCATGGTCGATAGTGTCTTCCTTTTTTTCGCGGCCTCCGCCGAGCATGGCAAGAGCGGTGCCAAGTTGTTCGCAATTCGTTGTGGTGATAAAGCCCGATGAGGGACTTAGGACATCGGCGTGCGAACGAGCTTTCGGGAGAAGTTGCGGGTCGCCGATGACACGCTCGTTGCCGCCTTGCAGGCCAATGCCCTTCTTGAATTTTTCTTTGGCCTGACCGGTGGCGATCATTTTTTTGGCGAGGAGGCGGCCGTCTTCAAGGGTCTTGGTGCGTTCGCCAAGAAAGAACATCCAGGCGGAAAGTTCGATGCTCAGTTCGACGAGATCAGCAGGACCGCCGCCGCTGAGAACTTCGATGCACTCGGCGATTTCGTTGGAGTGGCCAGCCATGCGGCCGAGCGGCTGGTTCATATCAGTGATGAGCGCGACAACTTTCTTGTCCATGCGCTGGCCAGTTTCGACCATGAGTTCGGCGAGTCGGACGGCATCTTCTTCGCGCTTCATGAAGGCGCCGGAACCGGTTTTGACATCGAGGACCAGGGCGTCGATGCCTTCCGCCAGCTTTTTGCTCATGATGGAAGCGCAGATGAGACCGGTATTTTCTACCGTGGAAGTAGCGTCGCGGAGAGCATACATTTTTTTGTCGTCGGGCGCGATTTCCGCTGTTTGGCCGATGAGCCCCATGCCGCATTAGCGGAGAACGTTGAAAAAAAGTTAGATAGAGAGATTTACGTTGAACCAGGGG
>DATDHE010000351.1:0-9034 GCA_036521695.1 Candidatus Acidiferrum sp.
GCTTCTCAGTTCTCAAGCTCAACACCCGCACGTCTGGATTTTGACTTGCAACCGTCCGACCGAGAAAACAGAGCTTCGCAACTATTTCTTCGGTCGCAGTGGACTTACGAGAAGACCTACTGTCAGCGGGGCGATGTCGAAAACCGGATTAAAGAATTGCACGACGGCATGCAGATCCGCCGGACCAGTTGCTCGAACTTTTTGGCGAACACGTTCCGCGTGCTGCTGACAGCGGCGGCATAGGCGCTGATGCAAGAGATGCGACTCGATCTCTTCGGTGTTCTATTTGGCTGGCTCGCGGATACTCTGGTCGATCCCATTTCCTTTACCAAATTCATCCATCGCGGTTTCGCAGGCACTAACTTCAGCGACTTTCTTGCGCCAACTTTCAGCACTGCCATCTTCGGGTTGATCATCGGAATGATCGGCTGCTTCCAGGGGATGCGCACGCAGGGTGGCACCGCAGGAGTTGGAATTTCCGCGACGAGTTCGGTCGTCATGTCTTCGCTCTTCGTGATTCTGGCCGATACCTCTGTGCCGGACAGTTCCGGCGGTGAGCACGCGGGACCAGCGGTGGTGCTGCGAGGTTTGCACAAGTCCTTTGGCATCCAAATCGTCTTGGACGGAATTAATCTGACCGTGAAGAGTGGCGAAACTTTGGCGATGCTCGGACGCAGCGGCACCGGCAAGAGCGTGCAGCTCAAGCTCATCATCGGCCTGCAAAAACCGGATTCGGGATCCATTCTCGTACAGGGCCAGGAGATCACCAGCCTCGATCTCCAAGCGATGAATGGAAAATCCGACGCAATTCAATATTGCCGCCATCGCGAAGCTGGAAGAGGAAGCTTTGGGTCGCCGGACGCACACGGAACGCCAAAGCGATGCCGTCCTAAGATTCATCGGCAGCACCAAATTTCTGCTTCTGCAGGTAATTTTGGTGGCTGCATGGAGCACCGTGAATCTCAACTTGATTCCCGGCGTGAGATCGTTCGATCCGTTTCCCTTCGGCATCTTGGCCCTTTTCGTCTCGTAGGAGAGCGTGTTCCTGACTATCTTCGCGCTGATCAGTCAGAATCGCATGTCACGCCAGGCGAGGCGCGCGCATCTCGATCTTCAGGTTGGTATGCTCGCCGAACAGGAACTCACCATGATGCTCCAGATGCTGCAAAAACTCTGTCAACATGCGGGAGTGGACGTGAAATCCGCAAACCAACAAGTGCAAGGCTTCAGCGAAACCACGGACGTCCACAAGTTGGCCAGCGAGCTGGAAGAAAAGCTTCCCGAGCGGTAGCTGGAACGCATATCTGCAGACCACAATCGCACAACTAGAAATCAGGAGTAACCGGCGCTTGAACGCCGCTCCTGAACGACCGCCTCAAGGAGTTTTTCGGAGTAAATCAATTCGCCGGGTGGCAAGGAGAGTTTCGGCCGAACCTGGCGGGCGATCTGGTCTGCCATGGTGAAACGCACGTCCGCGGGCAGCGAACTTCGCCGGTTTAAGAACGCCTCGACGAGCGCAAATTCCTCGGGAGTAAGCCGCTCCGATCCAAAGGAGGTCGCTGGCCCCATTTGCCCGGCGGGCGGCGGCTCCCAGACCGGTTTGGCGTCCAACAACGACTTCTCGTGAACGACAATCGTCCCAGTAACGAAATCGCCGAGGCGTTTGTTTTGTCTGCTCAGCAGAACGCTGCAAATTCCGACGGCATAAAAGGCGGGTAACTGGTCCACGATGCGCATCAAGTTGCGGCCCACGGCTTCCGCGGGCGTAATCGGACGGCCGGAATCCTTAATGACGCGAAGGCCCTCCTTCTTCTTTCCCGGTGTCTGGCCGTTCCACAGGACTTCAAAGATGGCGAAATATCCAAAATAAAGCACAAAGTAAGCGAGAATTATGACGGCCGCGAACCAGATCCCAGATTGCGCCGCGCCGGGCAACGCCACGCCCGCAATCAGAAAAATGATCAGTAAGCCGATGCCGACCAGGATTTGAAGCAAAGTATCGTAAGCCAGTGCGAGAAATCGGCTGCCGACTCCGGCAACTTCAAACTCGAGGACGGTTTGTTCCGGCGTTTCAATGGTAAGCTTGTCCCGGAAATCGCCTGGCACACGAATTTGTGATGGGTCCGTCATGATCTCCACGCGCTGGCTGGAAAAACGAAAAACCTACTGGGCCAGGCTCGAACGGCTTGTCGACCGGTCAAACAAGGGCGGCATCTCCGCCCTCGATCATCGTGAATTGCAGGAACTTGGCCTATTGTACCGCCAGACGGCTTCCGACCTCGCCACCGTCCGCGAGGATGTGACCAGCAACCAATTAACCTTTTATCTAAATCAACTTTTGGGACGCGCGCACAACCTTATCTACATGGGTCACAAGCAAAAAATCAGCGGGCTGGTCCGTTTCTATACGCAAACCTTTCCGCAGTTCTTCCGCGAAACTTTCCCGCAAACGTTTCTCGCGTTTCTCATTTTCACGGTAACGGGAATTGCCACCTGGGCCTTGACCATTCATGATCCCGCCTTCGCGCACCGCATGCTTGGGCCCGAGATGATGGCGATGATTGAGAAACGCGAGATGTGGACAAAATCCATTGTGACCATCAAGCCGCTCGCTACCTCGGGCATCATGACCAACAATCTTGCCGTATGTTTCACGACATTTGCGATGGGGATTACGGCGGGGATTGGGACGATTTACATGATGTTCACCAACGGCATGCTCATCGGCGTGATCGGCGCTGCAACCTGGCAGGCGGGAATGGCGCTGCAGCTTTGGACTTTCGTCGCGGCTCATGGCGCTCTCGAACTGCCGGCGATCTTCATCTCGGGCGGCGCTGGTCTGGAAATCGCACGAGGCATGCTCTTTCCCGGTTTGTTGCCGAGGCGCGAATCTTTGGCCCTGGCTGGCGGACGCGCAGCGCGCCTGATGATTGGAATTGTGCCCATGTTAGTCGTTGCGGGTATCATCGAAGGATTCGTGTCTCCCTCCGGCCTCGCCACTCCGCTCAAATTTCTTCTTTCCGGCGTTTTGCTGGTTGCCCTCACAACTTACCTGACTCGCGTAGGTTTGCCGAATTCGAAAGCAGTTTGAGCAGGTCTAAATCAGACTGCGTTCCTTGATATTCAAATATTGGGTCACCAGCGAACTCGCCAGCATTCCCGGCATCAATTCGAGCGCCAGCACGCCACGCTGCCGCAGGCCCCGGAGCAGAAAGTCTCGTCTTTGCGAGATCTCCAGAGCAGCTCCGTGGCGGTAGAGGTCGGCGGTGACGGTGGGAATCGTATCGGCGAGGGCCTTTAGGTCTGGCTGTCCCATAGCCGCAAAGACAACGAGGTGCCGTGGAGTTAATTGCATCGCATATTCGATCACTTCCGGAATGGTCGCCGTTTCGGCGAAATCGGTTATCCAAACCACCAGGCTTCGCCGCTTCTGCGCGTTCAGCAAGGCTCGCACGGCGCGCCCATGATCCGATTCGAACGTTTCCGCGCGAACTTGCGCAAGAGACTCGACAATGGCACGCAGGTGATGAGCACCACGACCGGCATATAAATTCTGCTGGACCTTCCTGCCGTACGCCAGTAACCCCACGCGATCGCCGCAATAAAGAGCGACCTGAGCCAGGGAAAGCGCCGCGTTCACGGCATAGTCCAGCTTCGAGAATCGCGGAGCGTCTCCCGTCTCCCGCACCTGCGCGCGAAGAAGGCGGCCGGCATCGAGAACCAGCCACACGTTTTGGCTGCGCTCCATTTGGAAGACACGCGTGATCAGATGCCGACGGCGTGCCGTCGCCGTCCACGAGATGTCGCGCAGCTCATCGCCCTCGCGATATTCCCGCAAGCTGTCAAACTCGCGTCCCATGCCGCGCTGGCGCCGCCGCCGTTTTTCCAACTCCGCTTGGCGGCTGCGTATCAAATACATCGATTCGCGCTTGGCTTGTTCGAGATTTGGCAGCACACGAATGGTTTGCTGCGTTTCTGCCACAGCCCATCGCTCGGCCAATCCCAGCGGCGACTGATAGCGAAGAAAAATGCGGCCCAGCTTCGTATCGCCTCGCTCGGCGGGCATCACCGGATAGCGAACCTCGGCGGAGGAGCGCGCCTTTACGAGCAACGCCAGTTCAGGCGGCGTGCTGCGGAATTGCGCAGGCGTTTCGTCAACGACCCGCGCACGAATGGAGATATTTGCGTCATTCTGAATTCCCACCGCGACGCTGGCGGCCACTCCAAGACACGGCCTTTTCTCCCAGGTGCGGCGAACTTCCAATTGCGCCGGCCGAGGAAGTCGCAGCAAATCCCAGAGCCACGCGGCAACCACCACGCCATCCCATAAAAACATAGCCGCGATCGCCTGACGAAACCACCACGCGGGGCCCAGCGCCACGAATCCGAGCAGCAAAGCCACGAAAAATCTGGTACCGAATGCAAACGAGAGTTTTCCCTGCTTCCGTGCACGCGCCGTCACGGAAGAAGGCCCGAGAGGCTCGGTGTAAATCACTTGGGAACCTCGACCGTGGAAAGGAGTTCCGCGATAACCCGATCGGAATTCAATCCTTCCAGTTCTGCTTCTGGCTTCAAGAGCACACGATGACGCAGAACCGGCAAGGCAGCGGCCTTGATGTCGTCGGGAATCAGAAAATCGCGGCCTTCGACCCCAGCCAAAGCTCGCGCAACAAATAGAAGTCCGATCGCAGCGCGTGGGCTAGCGCCAAGCGAAAGGGCCGGCCAATCGCGCGTGCGCCGCACCAACGTAACAATATAAGGACGCAACGTCGGCTCGATGCGCACGGCGCTGATGTCTTGCCGCGCAGCCGCGAGCAATGCAGGCTCGATGGGCACAATGGAAACCAAATCCAGCCGCCGCGGATCGAATCCCTGTTCGTAACGCCGAAGGATATCGGTCTCTTCAGCGGCAGAAGGATAGTCCAGCCGAATTTTCAGGAGGAACCTATCAAGCTGCGCTTCGGGAAGCGGGTAAGTGCCTTCAAATTCGATGGGGTTTTGCGTTGCAAATACCGTAAAATTCTCGCCCAGCGGATAACGCGTTCCGTCAATAGTGACCTGACGCTCCTCCATCGCTTCAAGCAGCGCGGCCTGGGTGCGCGGCGAAGTCCGATTAATTTCATCCACCAGCAGCAAGTCCGTAAAAACGGGCCCGCGGTGCAGCGAAAACGAGCTCGTCGCCATATTGAAAATATTCGTGCCCATCACATCTGCGGGCATCAGGTCGGCGGTGCATTGCACGCGCTGGAAGCCAAGTCCGCCGATGCGCGCCAAAGTCTTGACAGCCAGCGTCTTTGCAAGTCCGGGAACTCCTTCAATCAGCGCGTGACCGCTGCAAATCAGCACCAACAGAAGCTGGTCGATCACCTCCTGTTGCCCAACAATGACCTTCGACATTTCCGTGCGGACGTGCGCGGCGAGGCGTGTGATGTTTTCCACGTTCAGGATTTCTCCCTTGCGATTTTCTTCTTCAAGCCAAGCTGCTCTTCGTACCGTTCTAGTTCTCCCACCAATCCTAGCGCTTCCTCCGGTTCGACCTTCCGCGCTCGGCTGGCCACCAACGCGCGCGCCAGGGTCTGCTTCAAACTGGTTTCTTTCCAGCCCAGGCGGGCTTGCACGGCATCCGCAAGCTCGGTGTCCCCCACGGTCGAAGAAATCCGCAACTGCCTCGAAAGAGTCCCACGGAATCGCTGGTAGACAAAGCCCACGACCGCCGGCTCAGCTCGCGCGCGCTCGTAGAGTCCTCCTAGCGTATCCACAAATTCCAGCGGAGCAAGACGCGAGACTACGGGTGGCAGCACAGTCGGACCACTTCGCCGACTAAACGTAAACAGAACAATTAGACCAAGGACCGAAATCTGCACCAGTCCCCACGTTACAGGAGTCTTCCGCACGTAGCTCCACAGCGATGTTCGTTCTCCATGAAAATATTCATCCCAGTAGATTTGTACCGTCGATTTTTCGTCCGCCAACGGAAAACTCATCGCATTGAGAAAGAGATTTAAATTGCCTTGGCTGGAAATTCCGGAATTCGTCAATGGCGTCGCCGCCGCCCACCACAGAACCCTGCCATCTCCGATTCGCCAGCTTACGACCACCGGAGACTGTGTATCCCCGTACAGCGCGAGTTGACTGGTATTCGGCGCCTGCCAGACTGCATCTGTCTGTAGAACGATTTTCGGAGCGCCCGCGGAGTAATTGCTGGGAACATCCGCGGAAAATGTTTTCCGTTCCTCTGACGAAAACTCCTGGTCAACTCTCGCGTCGGGAAAGAAGGATTTGATTCGCGCGCCCGTGAAAACCACCTGGCCGCCTTCCTCGACAAACGCTCGAAGAGCCGCGATCTCCTCCTTAGTCGGCATTTCCAACGGGTCCGCCAAGATCAAGACGGCATCCCCCTCATCGATTGGAAGTTCGGTGGGAGACCGCTCCCAGCGCGATACCTTGTAATGCAGCTCTTGAAGCAGCAAGTAGGCCGCGCGCGCGCCGCCTGGATTGGCGGAGTACGTCGATGGAATCGGCCTCCCCTGTTCCGTTGGATCTCCCCCTAGAAATGCGAGCCCTGCGGTGAGCACAACAAGGACCGCTGCCGCAATAAGCAGCATCTTGCGATCTCCCGCAGTTATTGGAGCTGACATCCGAACGCCTCGACGCTCTGCAGAGCTTGTGCAAAATCCTGATTGCTGGCTGGCCGCCTGCCGTACCAGACCTGCTCGAGAACCACAGTCAGCGCGTAAAGCGACTCGCGGGTTTTACGGCCTGTGCCGACAAGTTGTGTGGAGTTCGAAACCATACGCAGGTACTCGCGCGGCGTGCGCGTGCGATCTTTCCGCACCAGCTCGCTGTCCTCAAGGTAGCTGATGCCCGCCCAGTACGCAGAATGAACCGCCTCTCGATAATCTCCGCGAGCCGCAGCCTCGCGCGCTGCCTGAATCCACTCCTGCCAAGTGCGAACGTAAGCCACCGAATCTGGCGCTTGCAATTCGTCCAGCGTTGCAGGCCGCCTCCAATAGCGGAAGAGCATTACCGCCAGCCATACAACCACGCCCACAAGGAGCAACCAGAACAAGACCTTGGCGCCCATGGGGTACCGGCCGATTTGGCCAAGGATGCGTATGAGGAGATTCTCAATCCATTGGATCACTCGTTGACGAAACAGATCCCACGAGGAAGGCCCCTTCACGCCGCCGAATTCGCGCCTGTTGAGGATTCGCTCTAACACAGGACGGGCGCTCGAACCTCCGCCGGTTTGTGCTGCTGCGCATGCTTTCGCTTGATTGGCGAGATCGAAAGCCCACTCGGCCGCTTCGCCGGCTTTGTCCGCGATACTGTTTGGATCTTTTCCCTTTTCGGCCTCACGGAGAAGGCCGCTTAGAGGTTCCGCGGAAAGTTTGTAGTGCTGTTCGCCTGAGTTTATTTCCCAATGAGAAGGCAAGTTCTTGCGCAAGACGCCTAACCCAGAAAGATTAGCCTTTTCCTTTTCAATCGCGATCCCAATTCGCTGAAGCTCATCCGAGAAAGAAGATGCATCCGGATACACCCCGCTGCCGACAGCCGCAGGCGAAACAGCATCTTGACGCGCTGCCCCGGCTGCGCCGTGCATGGCCAAAGCAAAAGACAGAAAAAGGATTACACAAAAATAGCGCTTAGATTTAATCGGCATGCTCGGCCCTGGGACACACGATCGACGCGCTTTTCGTCAACATTTAGGACAGCAGGCTAGTGGCGCTCCGCGGCGCTGGCACTCCCCCCGCGAGTGGATTCATCATCAACTGCAAATCGAAGGCTTCCTTCCTTACGCGCAAATCAAAGTAAAAGATCGAAGAAGCGATCGTGAGTATCGGCGTAATCAAGACACCGGCAATGAAGTTCCCAACCTGCATTAGGGCGCTCAACAAGCGAACCATCGACGGATCGTGCGCTTCGAACTGAATGCCGATGGCAAAAGGAATATCGAATAAGAATAGCGCCGCGTATAGAATCACAAAATAGAGAAGAAGGATCAGGAACGCCCGGCCGACATTGTCCTTCGTGAGCCCAAAACTGCGCTCGAGCGATTCGCGTGGACCGAGATTCTCCAGGAGCGCCGCTGGAATACAAACGCACAACCGGCAAACCATGTAGATACCCGGGATGATCAGGAGCAGGAATGAGACGCCAGTCACCAAACCATTGAGAAAAACGACGCCGAACAGTGATCCTAGCTCCCCGCGAACCCGCCTCAGCGATTGGCCGATCGTGGTCGGCCTCCCCAGATAAAGCTCGGAAACGGCGAACACCGTGCCGCCCTGAGAGAACAAGTAGGCAATCAGATAAATAACAATTCCGACGAGGGCTAGCACGAGGACCCCTATTACGCTCCCCGTGGAGAAACCAGGAAGGCCCGACTGGAAGTCCGTCGTCACGGGCGGCCGAGCTGGAACGCTGGGGGTCACGAAAGCCAGCTGCGCAAGCTGAAACGCCAGAACCAGAAGGTGAGGAATGGCTGATATTCCGACGAATAGCAAGAAATTCCGGCGGTACAAGCTAAAAGTTCGGTCGAGAAGCTCACCAATGGAAAGCGGCCGCAAATCGAGAGTGCTCATTAAGCCCTCCGAGGCAGTGGATCTGAGTGGGGAGCTGACGCGGCACTTTACCAAAGTTTTAGCGCCGAGCACAGTTTTTCTACAGTTGGCTGTGCAAAAGCATAACCCGTCCTCCTCGCTTCTGCTTAACGGTCTCTTGTTACGAGCGAGCGAATTTCAAGCCTCCTCATACACCATCAATTCAGGCTTTCGGGCGTGCAGATGGCTTCTCGGTTTCAGTTGCACTCTGCCGCCGTAGGTCTATGCTCTCCCCGCCTGGCACACTTTCAAGTTTTTCCAATATTCTCCGAGATGGACACACGCGAATTCCAGCCGTTTCGGAAGATTGACAGGGGCTAGCCCAGTCCACCCCCGCATGGTCGCTCTTTTATGCCTCTTCGCGACCCTTCCGCAGTAGACTCCTATTTTCGCATTCGCAGACGCAGCTTGATTTTTACCTAGTCTTATTG
>DATDHE010000352.1:0-6226 GCA_036521695.1 Candidatus Acidiferrum sp.
AATTGCTCTTAAACTAAATATTAGCGAGCGAACTGTGAAATTTCATCTCGAAAATATTTTCGGCAAATTAGAAGTTCACGACCGTCATGCAGCTATCAGAATACTAGGGTCCAGCCGCATCTCAGAATTGTTGGGCCTTGAGAACTCGATGATAAGACGTGACTCAGTGGGAGAACAGCGCGGAGGGAGTGGTTGCATCGGTCGTCGGCGGTCAAATTTCGGGGCAGGTCGGAAAGTTGTCTAGATCCCGGATCGCGCCCAAGTGCGTGAAGATTTATTATAGTTATTGATCCTCATAGAAGTGGTGCTCTTTTCGCAGTTACGCCGAGTTGTTGCAGGCACATCCAATCTTGGATACGCCGCATTTTTTCGTGTTCTTCTGGCCACATGCGTCGCGATAGCTGCGCAGAACAACTGCCCAGCCGAACAAAAGCCGCGTAAACCACTGGCGCCATCACTTCGAGCAAATACAGATCTAGTCCGGGTGAGAGCCATCTTCGTCGATTCTCGGGGACGACGGATCACCAATCTTAGAGCGGACGATATCGTACTGAAAGATAACGGCGAGGTTCAAAAGCTGAGCACATTTGAGGCACCGAGGCAGCCTGAAAGGAAAGACGACGATGTTTTGGATGGCCGCTCAGGAGAGGAATCGACACTCGCCGGGTCGCAAGACTTGCAAGCGCAGGAAGTTTTGATATTGCTGCTGGGGATGGAATTCACGAGCCGGCATTACGCTTTGGAAGCGGTCGCGAAGTACCTCGAGAGCAAGCATAACGGACTTACAAAGGTAGCAGTCGCAGACGCTTCGGGGGCTGTGATGCCGTTCACGTCACAAGACCAAGAAATGACGGACTTCGCTCGGTCATTGCTTAAAGTCCAGATTCCACCGCTAGGATTTGAGTCTCGAAGATTCAGACAATCAGCAGTTCGGTTCTGCGAATCGATGAAGGAGCTGACAGGGAAGAAGGCTATTGTACTGTTCTCTGATTTTTACGGGAATCATTACCGTTTGGGTACGCAACCTGCCGATCTCATGCCAATGGCGTTGGATATTGGGGCAGCGGTGTACCCCGTCGATGCCAGGGGCGTTATGACCGTTAGCCCGATCGGAGATGCCAGCTCGGCGACCATAAACCTCGACGTGACCGGACAGGCCTTCGCGATCATGCATCAGCAAAGCGAGCTGGCTGAGATCTCCTCTCAGACGGGCGGTGACTTTCTGCCAGGAAATGACCTGGGTGCGGCCTTCAGGGAGGTAGAACGAGACGCTTCCTCAAGCTATCTTCTCGAGTATTACAAGAGCGGGTTGAAGCATGACGGGACGTTTCATTCCATTAAGATAATAGCGAAGCGCCGCGGAATTCACGCCAGAGTCAGAAAAGGCTACTACGCTCCAATCCCGGCGATGAATGAAGTGGACCCTAACAGCCAACTGAGGTTGGCTTTGGCCTCCGACTACCCGTTCCGTGATGTCCGAATCAATTTTCGGCCCTTCTTTCTGCCAGGTGGGGAAGCGGGGCAGACCTTTACCGTAACCATTCTAGGCCTGCAATTCAGATGGGCCTTAACGTCGAGCGAGCCATTCGGTGCAGATCCGCTGCTGATTCTCGGCACCATTCGAGCCCCGGGGAATCGCGTCGAGGACTTCTCGGAGGAAGGTTTGCCGAACGTAACGAGTGAGACGGGTACTCCGCCGACCTATCACTTGGAATCAACTCTCTTTACGCCTCCTCTGAGGCTGCCAGCAGGCGACAATGTCATAAAGGTTGCGGCGCGTGCCGCATCCGGCATGCTGGGCAACGCAGTGCTTCAGTTGGCTGTACCGGAGCCACAGACTAAGGATATTAGGATCAGCTCCCTAATTATCTCCCGGCATACCGAGTCCTTGAAGACTTCAGAACAGCACGCCGATTCACACAACCCTTTGATTGTTGGGGACGCGGAGGTCGTCCCTGAGATATCGAGCCAATTCAAGTCTGGTGAGAACCTTATTTTCTTCGCGCGCGTGGCGGGCGGTGACGAGAAGACGCCTCTCTCCGCAAGTCTTTCGGTCAAAACGCCATCCGGTGTCACGTTGGCGGGGCCCATTTCGACTGATCTGAGGCAGTTAGACGATGGGTCTCATTTTGGAGTTCCAATCCTATTCAGGCTGCCAGCATCCAATTTTGCGCATGAGGGCGGGCTATTTGTGGCGGTACTAACCATCAAACGAGCCGACGGAAAAGTACTAGGGAGCACATCGGCCACGTTAGCAGTCATCCGTGAGGACGAAGGAGGAAGCGCAGACTGGGAACCATAGTCAGAATGTATCAAGAGCGGCAAACGAGTGCGTAGCTCACGGCGCAGCAGCTTAACCATCCGAATTGCCACCCCGCGCGGACCAAGCGAGTGATTCGATTCTGGCCGTGGTACACAGCGAGGTACACAATAGCGATGTCCAAGACTGTCTTGCAATGACTTAGGATGCCGTCCGTGCTCTTGTAAGTCGTTGCAAGTACTTATGAATCTGTCACGGCAGAGGTCGCGAGTTCGAGTCTCGTCGTCCCCGCCATTCTTTTCAAGAACTTACCGGAAGTGCTCCATTTTCGCGTGGGCACAAAAAGGCACAAAACAGGTACAGGAAATAGAGTCTGTCCAAGCAGAGCTTACGTTTCCTGCGTTTTTTCTCGGAACAAGAGCGCGACCACTGCTTCCTGCGCATTGCGCTTTTCCTTTGTGACTGCCTGAGTGTAAGTGTCGAGTGTCACGCGAATTGTCGAGTGGCGAAGCAGCTCTTGCATGATCTTCAGCTCTGCACCGGTGGATCGCAGCAGCGTCGAATAGGTGTGACGAAAAGTATGCCAGCCGATTCGCTTTGTGATGCCCAGTTTCCGTGCAACTGGAAGGATATGGTGCCGCATGATCTCCTGGGCCAAGTAAGGCCAGCGACCCTGATTGAAAGGACTCGCGAATACCCAGCTCTCTGACGATTGATACGGCGTCTGCCGATGCCATACGCGCAGAGCCTCGACCAGATCATCGTGAGCTGGAACAGGCTTCTGAGAACTTTCTGTCTTGCAGGCGCCGATTACGTTCTGCACGATCGACCGCGTTACGTGAATTTGTTTGGCTTGGAAGTCCACGTCTCTCCATTTCAACGCGAACAACTCGCTTCGCCGCAAGCCAGTGGTTACGGCCAACAGGACCAGGGTCCGTTCTCTAAAGCGCAAACTTGCGAGCAATCCCTGGACTTCATCGCTGGTCAGGATATCTGGCGCCGTGCGGCGTTTGGCGCCCTGCCGAACCCACTCGATGGGGTTGCGGTCGCAGAGTTCGTGACGGCGACCGTGGTTGAACAACAGGCTCATGACATTCCGTATTTTGCAGCGTGTTCCTGGCGCACGGTTCAAAGACTTCAGCCATGATTCGACTTCCACAGCCCGAATTTCCAACAGCCGATACCTTCCCCACCGAGGCTCGATCCATTTCCTGAGATAACCTTCGTAGGCTTTCCTCGTTGAATAGGCAATCCGGGTATTGCCTCGCACAAGCTCTCGCTGCTGAAAGTGCCTCGATAAATCCGCAAATCTGATCGATTCCCTTCTAATCCGAACATCATTCAGGTTGATTTCGCGTCTCAGTCCAACCACAGCCTTGCGGGCTGAGGCGATGCTTTTCAGGTCGTCAGCAGTTCCAAGGACGATGCGGCGATGTACTCTTCGGCCGTCTGGTCCGCCCTCTCGCCACCTGAAGCACCAAACGTCCGGCCCTCGCTTGCGCCGCTCAACTGTCACACTTCCATCTTGCATATGCTTGCCCCCTTTTCCTGCACGACCGAAACAGGGGATATGCTAACGAGAGTGGTCAATATGCGTAGGTTGCTGGCCTCGAAGGTGCGGTTGAACGCTGCTTTGCAGCGGCAACGGTCGTGGTCACTTCACTACGCCTTTTCTAATAACTTCCGAATAGCGACCATCCGCTAGTCGATCGATTCGCTCAACACAATGGCGTTTCCTCGAACGATCTGAAATCGATGCAATTATTGCCTACGCGGCGGTTTCCACAATTCCTTACGATGGCACGAGCGGTTAAGCTCAAGCGCAACTTATTTCAGTTGTTGCGGTAGTTGATGGGTGGTTTTTGTCCGGCAGGGATGAAGGAGTGGTACGTTTTGCCGGTCAGTTTGCGATCGAAATCAGCCCGAGCAGCCCGCACCAATGCCGGGTTCGAGAAAAGATCGATCGCGGTGAGTGCGAGCGCCTTCGACGCAACCACCATTCCGTCCTGACCGATGCTCATGCCGGCCGAGGCCGAGGCCTGCCAGGTATGCGGTGCCACCCCCGGCACGAAGGTCGCCGTAGTAAACCCGATGGTGGGCACGGTCCAACTCACATCGCCCACATCGGTGGAGGCTGACGGCGCATTGGGATCCACCGGCCGCAAGGGCTCAATCAAATGAGTCTCGTCCAGGCTCGGCACGGCATCGATGCTCAAAGTCTTCTGCAATTCCACAGCGAACGCCTTTTCGGTCTCACTCATCGTGAAACCGCCCACTTCCTCCAGATTTTTCTGCGCCACCGGTGCCAATGCATCGTTACCGATAATGTTCGCGTCGCCGCGAATGTCGGTGACTTCAACGGTAGTGCCAGTCATGAGGGCCGCACCCTGAGAGATCTTGAGGATGCGGCCCCAGATCTCTTCCAGCACAGTATTCGATGGATTGCGCGCCACCAGATCCATTTGTGCGAGATCGGGCACGATGTTCGGTGCTACTCCTCCCTTGGTTATGATGTAATGCATACGCGAGTTGCTGGGTACATGCTCGCGCATGAACTCAATGCCATTGCCCATCAGCATGATAGCGTCCAGCGCGGAGCGGCCGCGCTCCGGCGCCATCGCCGCATGCGCTGCAATGCCGTGGAAGGTGAACCGGGCTGAAACCACCGCCAGCATGCCGCCGTTGTTCACGCTGTTGCCGTCCCCTGGATGCCAATGCAGTACGACATCCACATCTTTAAATAATCCGTCCCGTACCATGTACACCTTGCCCGAGCCGCCCTCTTCGGCAGGCGTACCGTAGTAGCGCAATGTGCCGGCAATGTGATTCGCCGCCATGTATTCCTTCACCGCTACGGCCGCCAGAGCGGCCCCGGATCCGAGCAGGTTGTGCCCGCAACCATGACCGGGCGCGTTGGGGACTACGGGCGAACGCTGCGGGAGTGGCTTCTGCGATAGCCCCGGCAATGCATCGAACTCGCCAAGTATCGCGATTACGGGATTCCCCTGCCCGTAGCTGGCGATAAAGGCAGTGGGCTCATCGGCCACGCCAGACGCCAGGGAAAAGCCCGCTGCTTTCAGCTGCGCCTGCAGCAGCGCAGAACTCTTGTCCTCGTGATACCCGAGCTCGGCATAATCCCAAATCTGTTTCGACACCTGCCTCCAGTTCGCAGCGTTCTCCTCGACCAGTTGCTCCACCTGCTTGTGCGCAGCGGATTTCGCCTGCGCTCTCACCAGCGGAGAAATGGACAAGGACATGCAACTGGTTAAGACAACGAGGCGCAAGCTGCGCAGGCGGCAGTTTTGCAGACAAGATCCATGGGACGACGGCTCAGGCATCGTTGGTCTCCTTGGAATGTGAAATTCGATTTCGTCAGAAGGGGAACAATCAAAGAAACGGGAATCGTTCGGAGCCTTCGCGCCGTCTGTTGATCAGGTAGCATCACAGTCAAATCTGCAATGCGTCGAATGCGGCAACTCTGCGTGGAGCATATTACACCATGGCGCTAAGGGCAAGATTTTAGGTCGCGCCGGACTGAATGGGCCTGGTCGTGCGAAAGCGACGAATTCCAAATCGCATTTAGCCTGCCGAATGTCGTTTGCGGCGGATTCTCGATCAAACCAACTCTAGTTGTGTTCATAATCGCCAACTCACTCATCGAAGAACCGATTAGTACTGATAGGTCGGCTTGTAGGCAGTGATCTCACCGCTCCGCATCGATCCTGGACGGGTTACGCGCAACCCTTCCATAATCCGGATAAAGGAAGGATTGCCGACGACAACTCACCCGCAGATACGGAATGTGCTGCAACTCTTTATTGCGTTATCAGTGCTGTCCCAAGAAAGTCCGAGCAGTCCACCGTAACTGCTTGATTGAACGAAAGTAAGGGGTCTCTTTGACTTTTTTCGATTTCAATTTTTTGTCTCTGTTTTGGCGCCATCCTACTGCTTTCCAGCTTGCTCCGG
>DATDHE010000353.1:0-4103 GCA_036521695.1 Candidatus Acidiferrum sp.
CCGGAGCAAGCTGGAAAGCAGTAGGATGGCGCCAAAACAGAGACAAAAAATTGAAATCGAAAAAAGTCAAAGAGACCCCTTACTTTCGTTCAATCAAGCAGTTACGGTGGACTGCTCGGACTTTCTTGGGACAGCACTGAGTTCCCATACCCAATTTGCTGAGTTCCAAGACTTAGTCGAGCGACCTCACCCTTGGTGGAACGCGTTTAGAACAGGTTAGTTAGAGACGGCTACCCGTCTTAGGCTTCGATCTCGTCGCTCTGCAGCAGGAACCCGTCTCGGGTCCGTGCCACTGGTAAAATTGACAGTTGTATCTTTTGAGCCACTCCGACAACCTCGGTATCAAATTTGGAAGATTCGGGGGGCGTTCAAGGTCGTTAACGGGGATCGACCTCAGCTTTGCCATATTCGCCGAAGATACCCTTCTTTGGGTACTCGATGTTGCCCGAATCAACCCTTTAGTCGGACGTAAGGACTAGGACTATTCGATCGGAGCGAATTTATAGTTGCGGGCATTATTGAACAGATAAATGCTATCATCTTGCACACACATCGTGACCGGGGCAGAGCCTTGCAATGGCCGATTCACGTTTTATCTATTGCCAAGTCTCTGTACGCCATCCGAGCCTGGCAGTCATGCACTTGGATTTGTCACCGTGACTTCATTGCAAAGAGGGGTGATAAACGTCACGTGGTATTAACTCAAAATACGGTAGCCTCCAATGGTTCAAACCGGGAGAGGCCATAAGCACTCTAGAAACGGTTTCGACGAGTTAGAGCGCCGCGCGCTCATAGTTTTCAGCTGGGGTCGGAGGGCAAAATGAAACTTCCAAGAGTAATTTTGGCAGATGATCACAAAATTCTGGTCGAGGCTTTCCGCAAACTCTTGGAGCCGCATTTCGAGGTCGTGGCTGCGGTATCTGATGGCCGCGCTCTATTAGATATTGCGGAGACCTTTAAGCCAGACCTGATATTGCTTGATATCGGCATGCCGCTCCTGAACGGCCTCGAAGCTGCGCGGCAGCTCAGGACAAAGTTGCCGGCAGTTAAACTAATCTTCCTGACCATGCACGAAGATCCAGATCTAGCCATCGAGGCCATGCGTGCAGGGGCGTCTGGATTCTTGCTCAAGACATCGGCTTCCTCAGAATTACTGCACGCGATTCGAGAAGCGCTCAAGGGAAGGACTTATGTCACTCCAAATATTTCCAAGGGAATGGAGAACAGTTTCATTCGCGACCCACGGGGCAGGCAGCGGCCTAAATCATTGACGCCGCGGCAGTGCGAGGTTGTCCAACTCTTGGCCGAGGGAAAATCCATGAAAGAGATAGCCGACGTTCTTCACGTCACTCCGAGAACAGTCGCCTTCCACAAATACAGGACAATGGAAGAACTCGCACTCAAGTCAACAGCCGAACTGATCCAGTTTGCCATCAAGAATCATATCGTCGTGGTGTGATTACGCCGCAGGACTCATCTTTTTTGCGGTTCTGACCTGATCCGGCTTCTAGATTTATTTATTCTCCAGAGAAAAGAAAAAATAGGCTGCGAGCCCCACTGAATTCACTTGTTTGTTCGGGTGTTTGTTGGTGTTGTTGTCATGCTCATAATAAGGATTGAATTCGACATGCTTGCCCACGGGGAACAAACTACCAGCATAGATAGAGGTCGTGCTTATTTTACTGTACTGGCTCTCATAAAATAGTTCGGCAGAGACATACGGAATAAGGTGATAGGAGTGGATTGAAAAAGTTCTTTCCAGTGTTAACCTGTTTCGATAGCGCCAGGTGAAACTGCCACCCTTCCAATCGAGATCCGCGCGGTTCCGGTCCGTGATCAGGAAGCCTGCCTTCAGGGGGAAATTCGAAGTGACCGCCAAGATCATACGATTCTCAGGCGGAGCATTCGGTTCGTCGATATAGCGGTATCCGACTTCCACAACCAGCGCTCTAGCCTTCGAATCGTCCAGATCAAAAGTCGTCACACGTTTAAGCCTGATCAGGGGTTTCAGATAGAACTGAACGCTTGGCCCTATCGCAAATTGGGTCGAATCGCCACCTTCCCGATCGTCCTTGGCCTGAAGATACGTCCGAACAATGGAATTCAATTTGAGATACGCGTCGGCTTCCGGTATGAATTGCGTATCTTGCGCGCGTGTGGGCGAATACGCGAAACAAGCAAGAAAGACCCATATACAAATCGTCCTGTGAATCCGCGTCATTCTTGGAATGTGAATCAACTGTTGGCCCACCTTGGGCTAGCATTGGCCTGTTCAAACGTGTACGCCATGCTCACGCCCTCGATGGGCTTCTGCTTGATGCCGTTGACTTCTTCTGGCGCTCTGACGCCAGCTGCTACTCCCCCGAATTTTGGAGGCGGTGGCGGTATTTGTTTCCCGTCGATCGAAGTCGTGGCGCTTGGCGAACCAGGTGTGACCGTGACCTGCTGCGCGACCGCATTGGGCGCTCTGCCCACGCTGAAAAGTATGGCAACGATCGCCAATACGAGGGTTATATTCACGCCCCATTTCATTCGCGTCCTCCTCGTTCTTCTGCAAGCTCGATCAGAAAGTAGGCCGACGATTGATTACATGTGGGATCGGGTGGGATCGGAAGGCGGCTCTCGTGAGCCGCCCGCCGTGAGGTTGGTTTCTGCTAGTTGCTGGGGCCTTTGGACGCCGCCTCGGCTTGCGCCATCCTGGTGGCCATCTCCGCTTTGACAGCGTCAAGGTTGAAGCTCGCGCCACGCTGCATCGGCGGGTACTCAAGGAAGGTTTGGAGTTCCTTGGCCACCAATTGCTGGACGAACACGAAGCGCCAGAATTGGTACTTGAACCAATCGAAGTATTGCTGTCCGCCTTCTTTTGTTCCGGCGTTGGGCCAGCCCGTGCGCTCGAACGGATCGAGACGCAGGTTGGTGATGTAAGGCACGTCAGGATGGGTCTTTTCACCTAACCAGCCGTTGGGCTGGTCGATGAAGCGGAATTTGTAATCGTCTATGCGCACCGCGCCGACCGTGCTTTCACCGAGATAGAAAATCTCATGACGTATGGACGGGCCTTTGCCGGTGATGGCGGCCATCTGGTTGTAGCCATCCAGATGGTTCTTGTAGGTCCGGTCACCGATCTTTACGCCCTTCAGCAGTTGATCGGTTATGTCCGGATTACCGGCTGCGGCAACAAAGGTAGGCAACCAGTCCAGGCCGAAGAAGATGCCGTTCTGCACCGAGTCCGCAGGCACATGACCGGGCCAGCGAAGGATTGCGGGCACGCGGAAGCCGCCCTCGAGAACTGTTCCCTTAGACTGCGCAAATGGCGTCTGACCGCCATCGGGCCAGGTGAAGACCTCGGTGCCATTGTCGGTGGTGAACAGGACGATCGTGTTATCGTCCTCGCCGATATCCTTCAGCTTCTGCATCACGAGGCCGACGTCATCGTCCAGCTGCGCCATGCCGGCTTCTTCTTCCGACCAGCCATTCTCGGAGTTGCGCATCGCTTCATACTTCGGAGACAGGTGCGTGACGATGTGCATGCGGGTCGGGTTGAGCCAGACGAAGAACGGTTTGTTATCTCTCTTGGCCTTGTCTATGAAATTGATGGACAGGTCGCGAATCTCGTTATCCACTGTCTCCATGCGTGTGGGATAGAGGGTGCCAGCGTCCTCAATCTTTTGCTTGCCGATTTCGCCCCAGCGCGGCATCACCGTTGTGTCAGCCTTGTCGGTGGCCCAGCAATGAACCATGTTGCGTGGGCCGACGACATTCAGGAGATTTTGCGGATAGTTCGGATGCGCGGGGTCTTCCATCGCGTCGAGATGATACAAATAGCCGAAGAATTCATCGAAGCCGTGAACGCAGGGCAGAAACTCGTTGAGATCTCCAAGGTGATTCTTGCCGAACTGGCCCGTTGCGTAGCCCATGGACTTGAGCACCGTGGCAATAGTCACCGCCTCGGCGGGTATGCCAATTTTGGCGCCAGCTTGGCCGACCGTGGTCATGCCCGTACGAATCGGCAATTCCCCAGTGATGAAGTTCGCGCGCCCCGCCGTGCAACTCGCCTCGGCGTAATAGTCGGTGAACAACATGCCCTCCTTGGCGAGCTTGTC
>DATDHE010000354.1:0-3738 GCA_036521695.1 Candidatus Acidiferrum sp.
ACGTCAATGGATATGCTTGTGAGACATAACGGATTGGGTTCTGAGTGGGCTATACGGAAGTTGGCCCCAAACGGGCTTGGAGTTCACGACCTAACCAGGGAATTGCAAAAACGGATGGCTGCGGCTTTACGTAGTCAATCGTTCCCGGCAGATCATTTGGAAGCCCTGACAACAACAGCGATTCGTACTTGCCTCGTCTCAATTGCTCGGTCGGCAGTAATCGGGTTCATACCCTAGAGGTTGACTCATGCCGACTTTCGAAGCTCGGTGATGTACGATTTGATGACGGGCGCGAGGGTATCGTCGGAAATCAAAGCTTCATCTAGGCGAGATTTGCCAATATAGTTTTTCACGCCCGATAGATCAATCCCGCGTATTATGCGCGATAGATGCTGATTGAACAGCGCATTAATAGTTTTTCCCCCGACATCCACTCTCCCGTCCGTAGTTGCACCGATGGCATTCTGAAATGATGTGATGCCACCAATTGTCTTAGGTCCTACGAGCCCGTCAACTTTAAGTTGGGTCTGTCCAGTTTTCGCGAGCCAGTCATTTAAAAGTCGCTGAACAACGCGAACGTCGGTCAACTTGTTCGACCCGCTCTGGCCAACAGAACCGACAAGCAAGGTACTCGCATCCATGAGACTCTCCTTCAGGCAATACGCCCTAAGCTACTGGAACAGGAACCGGGTCAGGCATCGGTATTGGTATTTTCACCCCCTTCAGGATCAACGCTAGAATGATTGCCAAAATCGCAAGCAATACTGCTAACGCGATCTTTTCCAGTTCTCCGGCTATGCAAATGTCATACACAATTAAACCTGGGCTTATTCGTTGGAAGTGAAAATAGACTTCGAGATGCACACCTAGAGGATCTCCTTTCGACAGGAGAATCTTTTCATCAGGCGACCATACTGTGCCCAATTTGTACGGTACGCCGAGGGTTGCGTACAACAACCTAATTGCCGCCAGTTTTGCAGCCCCATCGGTTAAGCCTGTTGGTGACAATGGCTTAATTTCATAGACTTCAGCACGAGAAGGTTTCCTGCTTCGTGGAGGATTATGAGTAAGAAGATCTGGCACCTTGACCAGGCCAGCTCCAGTTAGGACCACTAACTGTTTCACGGACAGCGAGTTATGGAATTTCAGATACAAAATATATAGCTTAGTGTTAGTGAATGGGCCGACCGAGATGTCTTGAAAGTCTTCCTGGGTCGGACTGCCGGGGAAAAAACCCTTTGCACGTCGTCCAACGCTATCCAGGAAACGCATTCCAATGATGCGTTCGGCAACAACGCCAAAAGCCGAATCTAAGGGCGGAGGCAATATGACCGAAACAGGAATACAGGGCATTTGCTCCTCCCTCGTCTGAAATGCAAAATGCCGCTCGGAGGTTCAATTGAAAGAACCAAGGTTCGGCATCCTAGCCGCGCAGAGCGTTAACCATACTTGAGATCGGTGCTCTGTCCGACCTCGATAATGTAACCGTCAGGATCGCGGATGTAGCAGCGGATCTCGCCGTACTTGGGGATCGGCTCCGTGATGAACTCCGCTCCTCGACTTTTCCATAATTTGTAGCAGGCTTGAATATCCGCGACGCGGAAATTCATGAAGCTGTTGATGTGATTCGGGTCGGGGACGCTGAGCGTTACCGTCGGCTTATCCGGGGTCGGCCCGCCTCCAACGTTCAGAATCATCCAGATATTCGCAAGCAGAAGGTACGCAGGTGCGTTGCCGTCGCCCAGGGTCAGAATGCGAGCGCCGAAGACCTTTTCGTAGTAGCGAGCCGATCGCTCGATGTCGGCGACAGTAAGAAATTGCGCGATGCTCATCCCCTCTTGCGGAGGCATCTCATAGCTCTTCTGTTCGATTTGGACACTGCTCATTGACGGCCCCTCTCAACTGTGATTCCCATTCTGCTCCCGCATGGGCACCCTTGTATACTCAAGAGCCCTTCCGAGCAAAACAAGTTGTGCGTTGGGTAGTGGTCAGTTTGGATTTTTGAACGATTGTGTCACGAACCAAAAAATCCAAACTGACCCACTACCGTGCGTAGCAGCGCGGAGAGGACCACCCGCGGCGTCGCTAGACTCCCGGAACATACGCGTGTGGTACCATCCCCCGGCGGTCATCTTAAGACGCGATTCCAACCAGAGCCACTCGACCTTAGAAAGCTTTCCCTGTGAAGGAGAACACACCGTGTCTGAACCTCTGACGAAATCTGTGGCGCAACAGCAACAACAGAAGATAGAAACGCGCACCGCCGTGGAACGAATCGGCGGCTTTACAATCGTTGCGACAGCCGTCCCCGATCTCCTAACCAGTAGCGCGTTTCTCGGCACAACGAACCTGTTCTAGCCTTCAACGAACACGGTTCGCCTGCATCCGTTAGGATCAATTTCGTGAAACTCAATGCAGCAGCAACTTGCTGTTTTAGGTAAAACCCAACCATCTGAACGAGGCCGGGCTCCTCTCACTGGCGTCTAACTCAACGACCCGACTCCGCCGCGCAAGATGCTATGGTCCGTACAGCTCCTTCTCGCTGACTACTGTATCGCCACCATCCACTTGGGACATGCGGTGAGCCGCGCCAAACATGGTGCCCCGCGCGGCTTGCTTCTGTGCAAATCGCATGAATCCAACGGCGCCCGGAACATCGTCGTAAATCGCTTCCATGCCGCCCTGCATCAGATACGTCTCATGCCAGAATCCCGTGCCGCCGGAATCGCGAAGAAAGTTCTTCCACCACACCCGATGCGGCTCCGATCGGGTCCATTTCAGAAGCGACTCCATGTCGCGCCAGTACTGGCGAATAACAACGTGAGTGGGAAATAGCGAATAGATCATGTTCTCGTCTGAGAGCAATCCGTCCGGCCTGTCGGCAGCCGATTTCGCAATTTGCGGCCCAAAACCGATCAGCGTCTTCAGACCCGTGAGGCGATTGACTCGCATGCCGAGATAAATGACGACCAGCTTGGGATATTGCGAGAGATCAACGGTGAGGCGATTGACTTTGGTAGACACAAGTCACCCCCAGGTGAACAGAGACGCTCGTTAATTTACAGCCTGGCGTCGATTTCGCGGCGCCAAAGCCACCACGAACCTCGCCCAATCCTTTCGGGTGCGCTGGCGCCGAGCAGCGGCGCGGCCTTCGATCTCATTTTATATCTTCCCTCAGGAAAGATCAGAAGCGAGCATGCCAGCTCACGCGCGGCCTCGCCTACAGCCTTCAATACCGTTAGGTCAGAGACATTAAAGTGCCCCACCGAAACTCGCCGATTCTCTGTAACTTGTAAAACATCCAGTAGTGTGTTCATCGTATTGCCACCTGCGCAGGCATGTTATGCCGCTTAGTTCCGTTTGATAATAAAAACTGTCTTGTCGTCGATGCGATCTTGTTCTCCAATTTGCCGGAGACGATCGTCTTCCTTCAGAGCGTGCCCGAGCAACGCATTGCAGATGTCCTTTGCTGGTTGCTGGTAGTGCTCGCGCATGACTTCCTCGAGCTCCTGGCGTACTCTTTTGTCGCTGCCGTCATAAACCCCGTCTGTATAAAGAAAGAATATGTCCCCCGGACTCATGAGCGTGAGTTCGGCTAGATCGGAGGATTTCACTGTCGCTCTCCGGAAATCCAGCGACAAATACCTGTTGCGATCCGGGTGAGCTTCTGGGATCTGCACACCGAGCGGAAGGAATTGCACCATCTGACTTTTGTCAATCTGCATAAACGTGCGGTAT
>DATDHE010000355.1:0-2279 GCA_036521695.1 Candidatus Acidiferrum sp.
CTCGTAAACTAGGCAGCAGTAGGCGCCACCTTTTGTCAAGAAACACTAAGGTGTTTTTTGACAACTCAAATTGGGAACCATGGCGGAAATGCACAGACGGACGCGAGTAAATCGAGGTTGCTGGGGAAAATCTGCTAAAAACTACCTATTTTCTACAGGTTAGAGCATCATGACTTCCTAACGTGGTGGGTGACAAGCTAACCATGCAGCGTGAAGGGGTTCTCCTTCGGAGGGAGCGATTGTATGGACATGTTTAGAAAAGGCGGCGGGGATGCGGAGTTCGAGATGAAGAGGGCCGCTCCGCTTTTAAAGCTCGGAGTTGTTGCTGTCGGAGCGCTTGTTTTGTTGTTGGTGCTGGGTCTGTTTTTAGTTCGCGTGACGCGGATTGAGGCGGGACATGTCGGAGTAGAGATTAATTTGGCGGGTAAGCAGCGGGGCGCTTCCGAGATACCGGTGCGCACGGGCTGGGTGGTGTATTCACCGCTGAGCACGCAGATCATCGAGTTTCCGACGTATGTGCAGACGGTGAAATGGACAAAAGACACGAACGAGGGGCATCCCATCAACGAGGAAATGGGGTTCAACTCGAAGGAAGGCATGGAGATATTTGTGGACGTTTCGCTGTCTTATGCGATCGAGCCGACGAAGGTGCCGGACTTTTATGTGAAATATCGCGTGGCGGAAATGGATATGTTTACCCACGGCATCCTGCGCGACGTGGTGAGGAACTCCCTGAACGAGGTGGCCTCCACGTATGTCGTGGAGGACATTTACGGAGAGAAAAAGGCGGAGTTTCTGAAGAAGGTGCAGTCGCAGATCGAGCAGAAAATGTCGCCCGTGGGAGTGAGCGTGCAGCAGTTCGGCTTTATTGGTGCCCCGCGTGTGCCGGCGGTGATTGCGACGGCGATCACCGCAAAGGCGCAGGCGATTCAGCAAGCGGAGCGCGCGCGGAATGAACTGGCGACGACGCAGGCGGAAGCGGCGAAGAAAATCGCGGAGGCGGAAGGAGATGCCAAGTCTCTGGTGACCCGTGCACAGGGCGAAGCCGACGCTAACCGCATCCGGCAGAATTCGTTGACGCCCCAACTGTTGGAATTGCGCCGAATCGAAAACAGCCGCGCACTGATCGAGAAATGGAACGGCCAGTTGCCGACCGTTGAAGCAGGCCAAGGCAGCGGGATGATCCTGCAGCTTCCCAAACCGCAATAGTGGCGTTGACGGATTCACAAAATTTAGGCGCCAGCTCAGTTCGGAGTAACGGAGTGCTTCAATTCCGCAGTACTGAGGCACGCTTCAGAGGCGTGGAGGAAATTCGGCGCCCTCTAAACACACCCGGAACGGGCGTCGCTCGCCGCAACGGTTGTAGGCTTCAGGTCTAGGTCGTCAATTCGTTTGTCGTGCGAGCGGCGGCTTATCCGCGGACCGCGCGGCTCCGGTCATTTCGGAGGTCCTCCGCCAGTCCACTTCGCTGATGTCCACGCCGCCCTTGCGGCCCTGCACGTCCTGGAACATGAGCAGGTCGCCGGCTCTTTGGTACTTTGTCACTTCATAGGTCTCATTAGACTTCAGCACCAGCACGGTAAGTCTTTCAATCGTTTGGCGTTCCAAGGGTGGCGCGATGATCTCGCCATTGTCGTCTGCGGCGCCGGCAGGCCTCGCTACGGCCAGCTGCATCCCGTTTGCCTGCGTCGCTGTGTCGTACGAGCTGGGCCTCGTGGAAGATGCGTAGGGTGGACGGTCGGGACGAGCTTGGGCGAGACTGCGCGGTATGATGATGTCGTCCATCAAGCGCAGTTCGAGGGGTTCTTCGCCCTTTAGCGCAGGTCTTGGTCCACGGAACGGCAGGCTGATTGCCTTCCAGGGCCAGAGCGGTGGGAACATCCACTCGAGCACATCACGCGTGGCGTGGCCGTTGCCGTCGATGGCGCCTTGTTTGTCGACTTTGTACCCGCGAGCTTGAATTACCTTTGCTGGAACGGGGAGGTCCCCGCTGGGCAGGATCACGCGGTCAAAGGTGATCTTGAGGTAGCCTTTTCCGACGAAATGACCCGGCTCCTTGTCCGCTTCGAGATGTCCACCCAGCATGCTGCCTCTTGGAAACAGTGGCCTGCCGAACTCTTGCATGGTTCTCAAGTGGCACAACACCGGGTCGCCAACTGCCGCTGTGGCCGAAGAGAAATTCGGCTCGTTCAAGGTACATTGCAGTAGCGTACCGGCGGGCACCAGTTGATCCTGGGCGCGGATCACCGTTGCCGACACCAGTAACGCCGTCGCACCCA
>DATDHE010000356.1:0-10997 GCA_036521695.1 Candidatus Acidiferrum sp.
GGTCGCTCCAGGATTGCAGCCCGATACAACACAGCCCGCACCGCCGCACGGACCTCTGAATTAATCCTCCGTGACGGCGCGGCAAAGGCCTGGGTACGGGTGGCGCGGAACGTATTACAATGTGGGATGAGCGGGGCTGTAGCTCAGATGGATAGAGCAACGGTTTCCTAAACCGTTTGTCGGGAGTTCGAATCTCCCCAGCCCCACCAACTTATTCTTGATTCGACAGCTCAAAGATAATCTGCGCGCAAAGTCTCGAAACTTTGCCGTAGTCCACAACGAAACCGGGAGAATGTCACCGCTATCAGCTTGTGACGGCGGCAGTGATATAATGTCCGCGAGGTGCGCTATGGACAAGTCAACCTTGATAGCCACATCACTCACGGTTCTTCTCGTATTGGGTTTGGTCGCCTATCGATTGCTTTGGGCTGCATCTTCTGTAGCTGCCGCGGCTGGGCTCGGTCGATTTTCAAAATTGCCAAAAGGTGTGCGACGCTGGCTTTTCGACGAACACAACGATGCCCCCCATTGATGGCGAGAATTGCTTTTCAGTTTGGCGCGTCACCGTGCAGAGAGTTGACGACTTGAAAGCAACTGCCAGACATAAAGGAAAAAAAGTGAACCAAGCGATTCCAGTTCGTGCCCGGCCGGCAAACGTAGCGCTGCTTCCGATCCTAACAGTGCTTGCTTTGGCGATCGCGCCGGTATGCGCACCGCTTTGCGCTGCGAAAATTTGTTCTTCCGGCACGGGGCAATCGCAATGCCACGAGATGGCAAGTATGGGCGCCAACGGGAGCGAACGGCTTATTGCGCCGAGTAAGGCTTGCGGCGCTTCTGAGTTTTCCGCGGTGCTCGTCAGGGCCAGCGGGCAATCTTTGCTTTCGCGGGAATTACGGAACGATCCCGCACAAGCGCTTATCAATGGAGCGACCGGGCAGCGCCTTGCCAGGCTCCATGTAAGTCCAGAGCGTTGGGACGTGCATCGAGTTCCAATAAAGTCAGCGAATTCCCTTCTCTTGACCACGATTCTTCGCGTCTGAAGTTCTTCCTCCGAATCTATCCATCAAACGAAGTTCATTCATCTGGAGCGTGAGCATCGCGCTATCGCCAAGCGCTGAGAACAAATGGCCGGCCTCGGAATGTAAGACCTGCCTGTGCTCGAAGAAGGGCAGATTCGTCGGGAATTGTGGACCAATCCAAATCGCAAACAGTGTGGACGGCAATCAGGGAGGCAAGAATGAGTGGCACGAGAAGAAGATTTTTTCAGGATGCGGCGTTTTTTGGGGCCGGATTCTTGGGATTGTCGGAGGCACTGCGCGGGGACACGCAGGTGGCCGACCCACAAGCGGCGCGGGCTCTTGAGCAAGGACGCCACCACAGTCCGTATGGCAACCATAAGAGAAAGGAAGCGGCGCCGGCAGGGCCCGATCCGTTTTTGCCGATGGTTACGCCTGACTTGACAGATCTGCCGCACGAAATGGATGGCAGTGTGAAAGTTTTCAGGCTTGTAGCCGAGCCGGTCAAGCGGAAAATCGCGCTGTTCAAGACCATTGATGTGTGGGGCTACAACGGAAGCTGTCCCGGGCCGACGATTCAAGTACAGCAGGGCGACCGCGTGCGCATTATTTTCGAAAATGGATTACCGGAATCGACTTCGATTCACTGGCATGGCCTGGAAGTGCCCATCGAGCAGGACGGCGTGCCATGGATCAGCCAGAAACCTATCGCGCCGGGCGAAAAATACGTTTACGAATTCACGGTGCATCAGGAAGGGACGTGCTTCTACCACTCCCACGGAGCGATGCAGGAAATGATGGGGATGATTGGATTTTTTGTGGCCCATCCGGAAAAGAGTTACAAGCCGAGGGCGGATCATGATTTTGGAATGATCCTGCAGGAGTGGGCCGTCTTGCCAAACAACGGCGTGCCAAATACGGCGGCGATGGAATTCAACTGGCTGACGTTCAACGGAGTTTCGGCACCTGCGATTACGCCCATGATCGCGCGCCTGGGGAGCCGCGTGCGGTTGCGCATCGTAAATATGGGGATGGACCATCATCCGATTCATTTGCATGGAAATCAGTTCGTAGTGACGGGAACAGAAGGCGGGCGCGCCCCGGAATCAACGTGGTATCCCATGAATACAGTGCTTGTAGGTGTGGCGCAAGCGCGCGTCGTGGAATTCGAAGCGAAGTATCCCGGATCGTGGATGGTGCATTGCCATCTGCCGCACCACATGATGAACAGCATGATGGACCTTCTGAAGGACCGAGCGATCGAGACGGCCAACACGAACGACACGAAAGCGCTGAGCCAGATGGAGACGCTAGCAAAAAGCGTGCCGTTCGAACACGTCCATCATTCTCCGATCGCGGCGAATGCGAACACCGTGCCCGGCTTTCCGCAGGATGCCTTCATGGAAATGGGAATGGATGAAGCTGTCGCGAAACCGGAAACGCACGGCCTGCCGCCGAATTGGAGCGCGGGAATGATGGGAATGATGACTTTGGTGCGCGTCCTTCCGGATAAGGAATACGAGGAAATGATGGCGCGGATTAAGTCACAAAATCCGAACAACCAATCGGAGCACCGGCATGAGTCGTGAGATGGTTTGGACGAGGATTTCAACGCAGCGTTCGCAGAGGACACACAGAAGAAGGAAAGAGGGCAGGGCGAATATGAGAGTGACTCCGAACTATTTCGCGGTATTTTTGGTGGTTGCGATGACGCTTGGCCCTATGTGCCAGGCGCAGGAAAAAACTAAGCAACGAGATGCACAGCCTGCGCCGAAAATGTCGATGCAGGAACAGATGACGCATCAACACGCAGACGTGGCGCTGGTGAAGCCGGAATATCCGCGAATGGGGCGTGCGCGGGAGCGCGCGGGGGCGCAGGCTGTGACGCTGGAGCAAATGGAGAAAATGGCTGGCGAAGCGAATCCCACATTGCGTCAAGCGGAAGCTGAAATCCGGGCGGCGAAGGCGCGACAGCAGCAAGTGGGGCTATACCCGAACCCTTCCGTGGGCTACACAGGCGACGAGATCCGAGGCGGCTCGGTCGGCGGAGGCAAGCAGGGATTTTTCTTGCAGCAGACGATCGTGACAGCCGGAAAACTTGGCAAGAGCCGCGCGGTTTTGGGCTCAGAGTCCAAGTTGGCGGAGATCGAAGCGCAGGAACAATGCACGCGCGTCACAACCGCGGTGAGGATGGCGTTCTTGCGCGTGTTGTCGGCGCAGGAATGGCTGGAAGCGCGGCGCGATTTGGCAAAAATTGCAGAAGATGCCGCGCAGACGCAAAGAGAACTGATGAACACCGGCCAGGCGGACGAATCCGAAGTGCTGGAAGCGGAGGTCGATGCGCAACGCATGCGCATGGCGGCGCGGATGCAGGAAAACACTTTGCGCGAAGAGTGGCGTTCGCTGGCGGCAGTGATAGGACAGCCGGACTTGCCGCTCGCAACGGTGATGGGCGATCTGGAAAGCGGCTGGCCGGAACTAAATGAAGAAGAAGCCGTCGAGACCATCGCGAAACAGAGCCCTGCTGTGCAGATCGCAGAAACCGCGACTCGTCGCGCACAAGCCGTCCTGACGCGCGCCCAGCGCGAGCCCATTCCCGACATATCGATCCGCGCCGGAATGGAATATAACCACGAAACATTGGGAAGCGTGCCATGGGCCAAAGGTTGGGAGGGATTGGCGGAGGCCAGCGTGCAGATCCCGATTTTCAACCGCAATCAAGGCAACATCGTGGTGGCCCTCGCCGATATGGACCGCGCGGAGCAGGAAAAGATCCGCGTGGCGCTTACACTCCGCGAACGCGCTGCCACCGTGGTTGATGAGTATGCAAACGCGAAGCTAATGGCCGTGGAGTATCGCGATGAAATTCTGCCGCATGCGAAGAAAGCCTACAGCCTGTTGGTGGACAAGTATGGGCAGATGCTGGCGTCTTATCCGCGGGTATTGGACGCGAAGCGCAAACTCTACGAATTGCAGATTGAGTACATTGCGGCGCTGGAAGGCGTGTGGACTAACGGCCTGGCCTTGCAAGGCTACTTGCTGACGGACGGGCTGGAAGCGCCGTCGCGGCCCGGCGAGGTCGACAGGCCCATCCGGGAGACCAACGTGCCCATGCCGGAGCGCAGCATGTCGCCGGGCGAGGGGCTACCAAGGCCGTAACCGCTCCTCTTCCATATATACGCCATTATAAAGGTTCCTAGAACTCTGGCTCGCGGATGGGCGCACGAGCCGGTACTGTTCCAATGGGTGGAGCACGTGTCGAGTGCGAAACACTAGTACGCCGGTAGCGTTGACCAACTGAAAATTTAGTGGGTACTGTGCATGATAGGGCGCCCGGGTGTCAGCAAATGTGTCCTCGATGGACCGCCAACTTGATATTCGAGAACAGCTAGCCGAGATATGGGCGGACCAGGTTCAAGTCGCGTGCTCGGATGACCACATAAGACGATGACAACAGGTTTAAAAGCAGGACGTTACGAAATTGTGAGTGAGCTGGGCCGCGGCGCCATGGGCGTGGTCTATAAGGCGACGGACCCGGTCATCGGACGCACGGTCGCGGTCAAGACCATCAAATTGAGCGAAGAAGGCACGGGACTGTCGCGTCCCGAGTTGCTAACGCGGTTCCAAACGGAGGCGCGCGCGGCTGGTTTGCTAACCCACCCCAACATCGTAGTGGTATTCGATGCAGGCGAAGAAGACGGCCTGTACTACATCACGATGGAATTGGTGGAAGGCAAGAGTTTGCAGGCGCATCTCGATGGCGGCGTAGCTTTTGCGTTACCGCGAGTGCTGCGCATTATGGAGCAGACGTGCAGCGCGCTGCAGTTTGCGCATGAGCGGAACGTCGTCCATCGCGACATCAAGCCGGCGAACATCATGCTCACGGGTGACGACACGGTGAAGGTCACCGACTTCGGCACAGCGAAGATTTTGCAGTTCGGCACGATGCAGCAGACCGCCCACGTGATGGGCACGCCCAGCTACATGTCGCCGGAGCAGGTGAAGGGTCGCGCGGTTGACGGACGGAGCGATATCTTTTCGTTGGGTGTGCTGCTCTACGAGATGGTCACCGGCGAGAAGCCGTTTCCCGGGCAGAACATTACCACGGTCATCTACAAGATCGTGAACGAAGAGCCGGTTCCTCCACGGCAGATTGACCCGTCCATTCATCCGGGGATCAGCGCGGTGGTGATGAAGGCGCTGGCCAAAGAGCCGGAAACGCGCTACCAGAGCTGCCGGGAAATGCTCGAGGACTTGCGGAATTACCGCAGTATCGCACCGGGGGGAAGTCCGGATAAGACTATGGTATCGGGCGTTCCAGGTGGACTGGGCGCGCCGAACGCGATGCTTCCTCTCAGTGGAACAGGCATGGGCGCGCAGGGCGGCCGCAGCTTCCATCCTGAAGATCCCATGACCGTGGCAACGACGCGGTCTCTGAATGCGCGAGCTTCCAGCCCCACGCAGACACCCGCCGTGCGCCGCACCGGACCAATAACACCGCTCGCCCCGACTGAAGAACCGAAAAAGAAGAGCCTCATCGGGAGCATTTTCATCGCGCTGGTTCTGATCGGCGTAATCGCTTATGGAGTGCAAAAGCTGCGGCCGGTGATTGAAGATGCCCGGCAGATAAACGCCGCACAAAAACGCGCAGACAAGGATTCTGCTGCGGGGGCTGCGCCGGCAGATGGCGGAACGAACACGACCGCAGCGGTTTCCTTGGGAAATGAAACACCGGCAGCAGCGAGCCCCGACGTAGCTGTGGCAGAAAAGAAGCCGGCAGAAGCTCCTGTAGAAAAACCCGCACCGAAGAAGAGCGAACCGGTTGTGAGCGCGCAGGCAGCAGAGTACAAAGGGCGAATTGAGGAAGCCATTTCAGAAAAAGGTTTGAAGGGACGTGCCAAGGTGCAGGCGATTGGAAGCACGCTGATCTTGGCGGGGAAGCTGCGTCCCGCGGAACATGGGGCACTGCTGAAATTCTTGCGCGACGCTCCCGCGAGCGTCCGGGTGGTTGATCATATCGAGTATGAAGACGCGCCGGTCGCTGACAATGCACATGACGCGGATGGAGGGCACCCTGTTCCGACGGGGGGCCGCGGCGCGATTCACGTGGTCACGGATCTGGTTGGAGCGACGGCAATTCTGCGCGGCCCGGCAGGCCGGGTCGTGAATCAGTGCCAAACGCCATGCAGTTTCAATGAGCTTGGGCCCGCACAATACAGCCTGGAAGTGCAAAAAGAGGGTTACCAGCCGATGCAGACCGCGCTTCAAGTGAAGGCGGGAAGTGTTGTCGACCAGAAGGTGACGCTCGAGTCCCTCGCAAAGGGGTTGCTCCTGACCAGCAAACCCGCGGGGGCGGATGTGTTTATCAATGGAGCGAAGCAATCCGGGCAGACACCGGTGACGCTGCCACTTGCGCCGGGCTCGTACAACCTGGTGCTGCGGATGCCGGGCTACGACGCTTATGCCGGAAGCGTGCAAGTGAAAGACAATATTCAGACACAGCTTGATGTGCCACTAAAGGAAAAATCCAACGTTAAAGTGGCGTGGGCTGATGTAGAAACGACTCCCAAAGGCGCAGAGATCTTTGTGGACGGGCAAACAACAGGACAAACGACCCCGGCCCGCGTACAAGTGCCATCCGGCCTGCACACAGTAACCGTCAGGCTTAACGGCTACCAACAGGTGAGGAGAACCTTCCAGGCCGTCGAAGGCAGTACGGTCCACATCACCGATGTAACACTACAGCCTAAGTAAGGCGAATCAGCCCAACACGCTTTGCTTAGCGGATTAGATAGCCTTTGTACAGCACCAGTCAAGCTAGGTTCTCCCCTACTAAGAACGTAACTTTTTGTAACCGGCGCCTGACTCGGGATCCAGAACCACGAAATCAACCTATTCAAAACAAGCAACTTAGCTACCAAATGAGGGGGCAGGCAGCGTGCTTGCTTTTTAATAGATAAGGCTACCCTGCCCTCGCGAACCCTTCCCTATGGGGGTAGGCAAGGCAGGGTTGCTATTCAACCGATCGGTTGAATACAGATGTCGGTTGAATGCTGGCGTCGACTAGATGTGAGCGACGGAAGCAAGTGGGGAAAGCATTGGTAGTTCGGGCCATTATGCCGGTGGAGGAGCAGCGTTACGACGCTGAGTCGCACCCCCACGCCGAACCGCAGGCACGGAACGCGTCGCGGCCACTTTCTGGCGCAGCGCCCATCGTGAGCCCTCCAACTCCGGATGCGCGGACGGCGGGCTTCATTCATTCCCTGCGATGCCTTCATCTGCTGTTCCGCTCGGAACGCCTCTACGACAGGAACCACCCTCGCCGACTGCAAAGTTTGGACGCCTCGTATGAAACATTGCACGATCTTGCCGGTGCGCTGAACGGCATTGAAATCCACATCGAGCGCAGCGGATTGGTGGCGCCCAAGCTCAGCGATGCGCACCTTCCGGATGTGCGGGGCGAAATGCAGTCTCTCGCGCAGGATTTGCAGCGCGCGGGAATTCAGTCCCTGGCATTCGCAAGACAATTCCATGTAGGCGAACTGGACACGCTCGCGCAACTCTTCAAAGCATCATTGCTAAGATCAGAGGAGGCTGTAAAGCGCGGTGGAAGCAGCTGGTGGGCCGCACGATTCCTGGAGAATCGCGTGGAAGGGATTTCCATTAACACGCAAACGGAACGCAAAGTGGATACGGTGCTCGCGAGCCTGATGGGCGCGCTGGTGGCCTACGGCGGAAACTCGCCGCGCGAAGTCAACGAGACCCCCATTTTGCCGCCGGAAACCGACGATCTTATTGGCGCGTTGCGTTTGATTGGGCGGCTGACGCCTCCGCTCGAGGCGGCACGCGGACTTGCGCCGGAAGAAGCGGCACGTGCGATTCACGGAGCGATGGAAGATGCCAGCCGCGAGACGGTGCGCATGCTGCTCAGTTCGATTTCGCAGTACGCTCCGCGCGAGGGCGAGCGCCCGCAGCCATACTTGCTGCGCCTTTCGGTGAGTTTGATTCTCGAGTTCCTCGGAGCGGAATTTGCCGCCGGAACGCTTGCGCCCGCTGCTGTGCGCCAAACGTTTCATAAACTGAGCGATGTGCTGGTCGCTTCGGGCGGATACACTGGCCCACATTCTTCGCAACACTTGACGCTGCTGGCGACGACCTGGGCCAGCGACACACACAGAGAACAAATTGTCGAAAAGTTCTGGCTGGAGCTTCCGCCACGAGAGAAGTCCGCAGTGCTGCGCGGACCAGAAGTGTGGAGTGTCCCTGTTGTGGCGCTGAAGCGAACGCTCGGGCAATTGGCGGAGGCGGGAGCGGACGCTCCGCGGCGCGAGGCGCGAAACATTCTGCTGAACTACTCGCGGCGCGTGGAAAATGAGAACGTCAACGCGCGGCGGGCGGTGGCGGCGGGATTGAATGAAATGACGCCGATCATGGAATCGCTTTGGCCCAATCAATTGCCAGAGGATTTGAGCCGCGGAACCATGAAGGCCCTGGAGAAGGAAACCATTCCGGAGACCGCGGCGTTGCTTGCGGCTTTCCTGGAGACGCTGGGACGTGTGGCGGTGATTCGCGCGGATTACGTGGGCTTCGAAAACATTTTGATCGGCCTGGAGCGCGTGCCGAAGGATAAAGAACACGACCACATGTCGGCGCTAGCGCACCGGCTAGTGGCGCAGGACCGCTGGCTGCTTCTGGTGGATGCGGCGCTGGCCAACCGGCCGCTGGATCCCGTTTTGCCGCGGCTTTTGCAGCGCGACCCCGAGAGGCTGCTGGATCGCCTGACACTGCTCTTGACCGAACCACGCGGAACGGAAATGGTGCCTGCGATGGCGCGGTTACTGCGCACTATCGGCGTACCGGCACTGAACCTTCTCGAGACGCGGCTGTATGAAGCGCGGAGGCAGCGCGTCACCGCGGCGATCAAACTGCTGGCCGCTACCGACCCGGAGCGCTTACTGCGCGGCTTGGCGCGGGCGCTGGCGAGCTGGGAGTGGAATTTGCAGGATCTGGCGGTGAGCGAACTCTCGCGGCTGGCCAATGCCGTGTCGTCGCATAGCGCGGCTTTTGTTTTCTCCGCGGTTCTAGCGGACGCGCATCCGCTGGTCGTTCCGATGATGATCGATCAAATCGGCTTGGCGCAGGAAACTACCGCCGTGCCGCAATTGATGGAGATTGCGGCGGGCGAACATGAAGTCCTGCGCGACCTCTTTGTGCGCATCAAGGCGATCGAAGCGATCGGGCGCATGCACGCCGGTGAAGCGGCGGAATTGTTGCGGATACTAGCGGAAGGCCGCGAAGGGCTTACGTTTGCCGAACCGTCCGGATTGCGTGCGGCGGCGGAAGATGCATTGGCGGTGATTGAAAATCGGCCGTCTTCGGCGCGTGCGCGTGCGGCGTTTGAATCAGCTCCGCAGACCAATACCAGCTACGTTGTTCCGCGGAGGTACGTACGAGTTCCTCTGGAATCGCCTTTGCGAGCGCAGATTGATGGCTCGCAAGCAGGCCTGGCGCGCGTGAAGACCATCAGCCTGGGCGGGGCGTATTTGGAATCTCCGAAGAAGCTTAGCGTGGGAGATTCGATCAAGCTGGAGGTTCGCTCAGGACTTCGCAAGATTCACTTCACCGCGGTTGTACGTAATCTCGGTCCGGACGGCAGCGGCGTCGAATTCGTGCACATGAAGGACGAAGACCGCGAGAAGCTACGCAAGCTGGTGCAACGCCACTTGCAGTTCTAAGCCTAAGCCTGCTGGTGTGTGCGTGTGCCATAACACCCCCTCCCCCTATGTTTTTTGTAAGTGTTCATTCTAAAGAGAGATAGAGGTTGGCATTGGGCATGACGTTGCTGCAAGGCAGGGAAATCGGAATACGTGACGGACCGGACGCGCCGCTGGTAGTGATGGTGAATGAAACGTTCGTCCGCCGTTTCCTGGGGCGATGGGAATGCCATCGGCCGAAGTCTTGGCTTTGAGGGCTCGAAAAACGCAGCAGATTACGAAATTATAGGCGTGTTGAGTGACGCGCGTTTCGACGCGCCGAGGGAGTCAGAGTCAATTGACCCTATGATTTTTGCGGCGCTGCTACAGGACAAGGACCTTTCTGCGGAAGTCGTGCTGAGAACGGCCGGCGACCCAAGCGCGGCAAGCGGGGAGTTGCGGCAAGCGGCTGCGGAGGTGGATTCCAATGTGCCCATCACGGGCGTGCAGACTTTGTCCGAGCAGGTCGCTCGGAACTTTGACGAACAGCGGCTGACGTCACAGTTGGTGGGTTTCTTCGGGGGCTGGCATTATTGCTGGCGTGCGTGGGCTTGTACGGCGTCGTGTCACAGGGTGTGGCGCGGCGCACCAACGAAATTGGCGTGCGCATGGCGCTGGGCGAGCAGAGCGGCGACGTGTTGCGCATGGTGCTGGGCGAAACGGTGATAATGGTGGCGACCGGGCTGGCCATGGGCATCCCGCATCTTTCGGCGCGGCAAAATTGATTTCCAGCCAGCTTTTTGGATTGCAAGCGAGCGATCCGCTGTCGCTCACGCTGGGTGTTGTGATTCTCGCCGCGGTCCGCGCGCTGGCCGGTTACTTGCCCGCGCGGCGGGCCTCTCACGTGGCTCCGATAAGTGCTTTGCGCTACGAGTAAATCATGGCTCTCAGAGAGCCACAACGAAGGATGAAAGGCGGCTACCGGAGTGCGGACTGCCGCCTTTGTCTTCAATGACATGGACGGCTTCTTTCGTAGGAGTAGCTCGTGGCCCTTGCAGAGCCAGAACGAGGACGAAACTAAGCCCCAGATGACGTAGCGGTTGTGCAGCCGAGTGGCGACAGATGTTGACTTACTGTGGCGCTGAGCGGATGGTCGGCAACCCTTGGTGCGACCTGTAAAGCTGCTGAAAATGATTGTCTGGAGAGGAGGAACTCGATCAGACCGTGCGTCCCATCGCACGTAGCCTACAAGGCAGAGCGGGGAGGTAACGAACTGTTCTGGAGCCCT
>DATDHE010000357.1:0-3351 GCA_036521695.1 Candidatus Acidiferrum sp.
CTGCGGGCTACCTCTCCGAAGGCATAAGCGGAGGATATGGAAATCGTGACAGACGCAACCATCCCTGCTTCCACGATACCGATTGCAAACAAGGCGGCGCCGAATCGCCCGATCAACGGTTGCAGCGCTTGCGCGAATTCGGCTCCCTGAAAGTTCTCGGCAGTCATGTGATGAGCGAACAAGGGGGCGGTGGCAATGATAGTTGCGACCGCGGCCGTCGCGGCCAACGCAGCCCCAACTACTGTATCGATGCGGCCAAGGTGGATGTCTTTCCTGGTGAGTCCCTTGTCAACCGTGGCGCTCTGTTGAAAGAACAGCATCCACGGGGTCACAGTTGCGCCGATGTCAGCGAGCACGATGATCAGAGTGTCTTGGGTCAACCCTCCAGGGAGCGGCTTCCAGGTAACGAGTGCGTTGCCAACAGAGTGCCAATTCGGGTGCGTAAGCAAGGCCACGGGAACGAAAACAAGATTGAAAACGGCGATAGCGAGCAGGGTTCGTTCCCATGTCCAATATCGGTGCATCATGACAGCCAAGCACAAGAACACGAGTGCACTGCCAACCGCAGCCCATGGGCGAACACCAAAAAATCCTAGGCCTGCCCGGATGGCAATAAACTCAGTAATTAGCGTCAGGAAATTGCCGATGCCCAGGTCGATCATGGAGAACCAGCCCCAGAACGGCCCAAAGCGATCAAAGATCAATTCCGCGTGACCGCGATGCGTGGCGGAACCGAGACGCATGGTCATCTCCTGTACGACAATGGCCATACAAAACGTGAGAATGACGAAGGGGATGAAGAACCCAATTCCAAACCGCGCGCCCGTCGCGGCGTAGGAAATCATACTTGGGCCGTCGTTCTCCCCAAGCATCACAAGAATTCCGGGGCCAACAAGTAACCATAGCAGGCGGAACTTAGAGAAGGCACCCCGCTGGGCGCGCGCCGCCGAAACACGGACACGGTCATGCGCACGATCAACGTCTTCGTGGGTGATAACGACGTCATCGTGGCGGACGGGTTGCGGCTTTATCCTGGACAGCGGTTCTAAGTTCACCGGCGATTCCTCGTAGTGCCCTTCGATTCCTCGGCACGCTTTTCATCGCCGGGGAGGAACTGTACAGATTTGCTGGCGCGCATTAACCGCAGTATATCAGAATATATTAACTTAGATTAATTAAAATTCCGCTAGTGCTCTTGCGCTACCCAGACCTTCTCCGCCACCGGAGAACCCAGCGCCATTCTCTTTCTTTCAACCCTTAGAATGGACGTCCCATCGTAGTTCCGAGACTCGACTTTCAAATGAGTTCCGGGACGGATTCCGTTTTCTTGTAGAAATTCCAGCAGTCTGCGGTCCCTTTCGTATACGCTGCACACTCGGTATTTTGAGCCCGCCTCGGCTTCACTGAGCAAGCGCTGCCCCTTCTTGCGCCGTTGCTCGGGACTCATCACGGCCAGACCATTTCCGTGAGGGCAGGTCCCTTTGTGCCCGAGCACTTTGACGAGTCTCTTCTCAAATGAGGGAGACACGGCATGCTCCAAACGCTCTGCTTCATCGTGAACGTCGATCCATTCCATCCCGAAAATCTCGGAGAGCATGCGCTCGATCAGGTGATGGCGAAGAATGGTTCGTTCCGCGGCTTTCCGTCCTTCGGAAGTGAGTTGAATCCGGCCGCCCTTAGTAAGGGTGACAAGACCGTCTCTTCGCAGCCGCTTGAGGGCGGCGGTTACTGCTGGTGGCGTCACGGAAAGCCAATGAGCAAGGAGTGCGGAAATCACGGTATTGCCTTCCGCTTCGGCCTCTGCAATGGCCTTCAGATAATTTTCCTTGGAAATGGTGATCATCATGATTCTGACAATATCTTATCACCACTCGATCTCGTTGTGGGACACAGGGCGTCTGTAATGGAACGGACCAAAGATAGCTTGCTGACTCCAGGAGAACCACGGTTATCCTCAGGAATTACACTACGCTTTACTTCTATGCTTAACTACGCTTAATGAATGTAACAGAGTTGTATATTAACGTGTTTCTGTTTTAACAAAAGACACTCTGTCAGCAATTCCCAGACTTTAAGCACGCGACTGATTTACGCTCTTTTGGGCCAAGTTCACGTTGTCTGCGAGGGAGATGCCCAGCAGCTCCCAGGTAGCAGTCGGCCCACTTTTGGGGCGACTGGATGTGCAGTTCGGGTTGCCCAGGTTGTCCAACCGCTCTGGCAGGAGCCAAGCAGCTCGAGCAACCACAGGCTCGAAAACAGCTGGAAGATTCCCGTTGCGGAAATCGAACAGGGAAGTTGTTACAATCAAACATTCCCCGAGCGGAGATTGGCGATTCCGCAGGAGAACTTGGGGCCGGAAATGAATCGAGAATGGAGTGCGGTACTTCAGAGGGTTAGTATATCGGGGGCCGCGCTCCTTTTCGCCTTGCCTCTTTCCGCGTACGACCGTGCGCTATCTCCCGAAACGGTTCGCGAAGCGTATTTCCTTGGGCAGCAAAGCAATCAGGCAGGCAAATTCCTCGAGCCTTACACACAGCATCCACCTATGCCCAAGACGGGCTCGTACATTTCCAGTATCAGTATTTTGACTCCCTATGCTCAGGCGGTCTTCCGTTCCTGGAAAGGCGGCATGCGGTATAATGCGCAACAAGCAGACGAAGACTATCGCCGCACAAGTGACGCCATCGAGATCATCGTGACAATCGACTTCACCAGCACATACAGCGCGATTCAGCAGGTGAAGCCGGATGCGAGCCACTCGGGAGGCGACGGTTTCCTTCTCCGGCCCAAGGATTTCTGGCGAGACTTCAGTTTTAAAGTCTACCAGCAAAATGCCGCGGCACCTCACGAAACCGTCCAGGGCGAGCCAGTATACGATGCCAGTGGGTTCAAAGGAGCCGTGGTGAAGATCGAGTTCGCTAGCGCGAGCCTAGCTGATAAGGACACATCTATCGAAGTCACTAGCCCGGACGGCCAGAAGATTTGTGCAAGCTTCGACCTTTCGAAGCTGCGTTAATTCGGCGAGCAGCAGTTAGAAATGAGTCGCCGAATGGCCGGATTGACGAGTGTCCAGCAGCGATCCCTGAGACACCAAAGCTCCCGCCGAGTTTCGGATTTCCCAGGTGCCCGCCGCGGCGCTGACCCCTTATGTTCAAAAATCTCCCAGATTGCGGTCGGTTGACGAGCAAGTCGGAAGTTGAACCACCGGAGAGCCAAGCGGGCTAACCGGATTTCCCTGAGGCTCTAGGCTATGGGGCCGTCAGCCGCGACGCGCGTTAGATATCTTAAAATATAATACCATTCTAATTAACAGATGTCTTATAAAAGGTCGCGTTGACAGCGCGTAACTTA
>DATDHE010000358.1:0-5531 GCA_036521695.1 Candidatus Acidiferrum sp.
AGATAGAGGAAGTCTGTGTAGCGAAAAAATTGCCGGGCCAGATTCTCATAGAAGCCGGACTCTTCGGCTTGCAAAACCGTTTCCATTTTGTGAGGCATGCGGGTGAATTCCTGCATCAGCTTTACGGCGGCTGCAGGAGCCAGTTTGCCGCGGGCTTGTCCAAGATAAGAAGCCAACAGCAAAAGCGCGGTCAGCTGCGCAGTGAATGCTTTTGTCGAGGCTACCCCGATTTCCGGACCGGCGTGCGTGATGATGGTCCCTGCCGCTTCGCGAGTAATCATCGAGCCCATGACGTTGCAAATCGCGAGTGTCGGCGAGCCTTTGAGCTTTGCCTCGCGCTGCGCGGCCAAAGTGTCGGCGGTTTCGCCGGACTGACTGATACAGACGGTGAGCGTCTTCGAATCCAAAATGGGATCGCGATAGCGAAATTCGCTGCCGTAGTCGACTTCAACCTGCAACCGCGCCAGCCGCTCAATCATGAATTTTCCAGCGAGGGCGGAGTGCCAACTTGTTCCGCAGGCCACGATGCGCACTTGCTGGAACTCGCGGAACTGCCGTTCTGAGATTTTCATCTCGTCCAGGAAGATTTTTCCGGTGTCTTGCGAGATGCGGCCGAGAAGAGTGTCGCGCACGGCGCGAGGCTGCTCGAAAATCTCCTTTTGCATGAAGTGCTTGTAGCCGCCCTTTTCGGCCATGATGGGATCCCAGACGACGTGGTGGGCGGGACGCACGACTGGGCGGCCATCATGATCCATCACGCGCACGCCATTTTGCGTGAGGACCGCGATATCACCGTCCGCGAGGAAGAAAATTTGGCGAGTGTGCTCCAGGAGCGCGGGAATATCGCTGGCGACAAAATATTCGCCGTCACCGAGCCCAATGACCGACGGCGGGCCGATGCGCGCCGCGACGATTTTGTGCGGGTCGCGGGCCGAGAGAAACACCAGGGAGTAGATGCCACGCAAGTCTTTAAGGGATTTGCGAACAGCTTCTTCGAGAGGGAGGCCCCCTTCGGAATTCTTCTCGACGAGGTGCGCCACCACCTCCGTGTCGGTCTCGGTAACGAATTTGTGGCCTTCGCGCTGGAGCTGTTCCTTCAGCTCGAGATAATTTTCGATGATGCCGTTGTGCACGACGACGATCTGCCCGCTGCAGTCGCGGTGCGGGTGCGCATTTTCTTCGGTGGGGCGGCCGTGCGTGGCCCAGCGCGTGTGGCCGATGCCGTAGCTGCCTTCAATCGGTGATGATTTGTGAATTACTTCCTCGAGGTTGCGAAGTTTCCCCGGGGCGCGCCGGATTTCGAGTTTTCCGTCCTGCGTGACGACGGCGATGCCCGCGGAATCATAGCCGCGGTACTCGAGTTTTCGAAGGCCTTCAATGATGACCGGCACTACCTTTTTCGGTCCGATGTAACCGACAATTCCGCACATGCGCGGGGTCTCCTGAGGATTCTACTTGGCTAGACTAGCACGGACTAGCTCAGTGCTAGATGGTTCCTCTCGAGCCTTTGGCAAATCGTGTCAAGGTCGTAAAGGGGCATCCGGAGCGGTCTGCAGTTCGTAAGAAGTGAGCTTGTTGTTCGAATCGAAGTGGAACGTGGTGCGAGCCGTTGCGGGCTGGAGGGTGTCCGTGTCGATATGCCGTACGACGGCGACGACGGAGTTCCTGTCGGGAGCATCTTCGAGTTTGTAGCCCCTCGAACTGAGGAAGTACTCGACGCGTGACCTCGGCGTGCCTGGGGGAAGCTCGACATTGAGCATTTCATCGATCTTTTGCAGGCGAACGTCCGACGTGTGGCCGTTGTGCTTACATCCGTTGCTGGAGATTGCGATGAGCAGAATCACGCAGGCCGGCGCCAACATCGGCTGACAGGCAGTCCGTGGCCACAAGGAATTACGAGGACCGATCATGGCGCCTCCGGTTTACTCCACAATTTCGAAGCGCGATTCTTCGATGACCGGGTTGGTGAGCACTTCTCTTGAAATACGTTCAAGTTGCTTGACGGCTTCGTCGTGCGTCAAGCCTTCGACATTCAGAACGAAGAATTTTCCCTGGCGAACGTCCTTAACGGAGGCATAGCCGAGCCCGGAGAGCGCGTGCTGAATGGTTTGTCCCTGAGGATCGAGTACCGTGCGCTTCGGCATCACCCAAACGTGTGCTTTCATAAGCTAAGTATAACATCGGCGTCCGCGCGCGCGCTCTCTCGTGGGGCGGCCCCCGACTGGCCAGAAGCGGTGCGGCGCGAGGCTAAGGATTTCGAGTGTTTCTGAGGGCGAACTTCTCGTTTTCCGGGAGGAATGCGTGTTCGAAGCTCATATCCACCAGCTGAACGAGCTCGGTTTCGCTCAGCCCCATCTGACGGACATTCTCGTATTCGGCTTCGAGAGTGGTGTGAAACATCGCGGGGTCGTCGGTCGACAGGACGATGGGAATGCCATGACGCCATAGCCTCGGCAGCGGATGTTCTGCAAGAGTCGCGTCGGGGAGGCGCAACTGTTTTGCTAGCGCGCCGGTGCGGATGTTGCTCTGTGGGCAAACCTCCAGTGGAATGCGGCGGTCGACTAGCAAGTCCATGAGCGCAGGATCTTGCGCTGCAGCGATGCCGTGCCCGATGCGCTCGACGCGAAGCAACTCGATCGCTTCGCGGACTTTCTCCGGGCCGCCGACTTCTCCTGCGTGCATCAAAAGATGCAGGCCAATGTTCGCGGCTTGCTCATAGACGGGGCGAAATTCTTTCGTGGCTACACTCATCTCGTCTCCGCCGATGCCGAACGCCACAATTGCTCTGGACTGGCAACGTTTTGCTGCACTTACGACATTCATAGCCGCCTCGGCTCCGAATTGCCGCGCAGCATCGAAAATCCAATTTAGGTGAAGCCCCTGTTTTTCGAACGGCTCGCTAGCCTGCAAAATCGCCTCGAAATTTAACTCTGGCTGCTGTTTGCGGAGCAGCATCACGCCGACGGAGAGGGTGACCTCCGCGTAGACCACTTCCTGGGTCAAGAGATGCTCAGCCAGGTCACGCGCGATCAGCCCATAGTCGCGAGGCTCTCTGAGAAAAGAAGTAACCCACTTGAAGGCGTCGATGAATCCGGTGAAGTCGCGATAGGTATAACGCCGGCGAACTTCGTCTTCGGTGAGAAAAATGTTGTGTTGTGCCGTCAGCACACAGACCGTTGCCGGTTGAATCGAACCTTCCAGATGCAGATGTAACTCGGCCTTGGGAAGCGAAGCGATGCGGGCTGGAAGCGCTGATGGACTCATCCGCGCGGCGTCAATGGGGCAACTGCGGCCGGCCGGCATTGATCCACGCCGTCATCCAATACGAGCCGACATCGGTGGAGGCTTCAGAAAGCTGCCGGATTAGCGTGGCGGCGGCCTGGTTGTAAAAGCGATCGTAGTATTCGTCGTTATAAGAGTAAGACTTTCCTGCAACGTACGCGTTACGATCTGCGAGGAGAATCGTTTCAAGCCAACTGTGCGAGGCGAGACAAACCTCGAAGGCGTGATCGGTAGGATCGTTGATGAACGCAGCGTCGTTTGGCCGCATTGGGAAGAAGGAAGAATAGCGGTCGATCAATGTGGTCCCGAATCGTTCGTTTACGCCCGCCTGCGAAGTCAGCTTTCCGTCAAAGTTCTCGGTGGTGTTGAACGGGTCGTGTGCATCGGCAACATAGTTTGCGAGAATCGCGGCGTCCAGTTTTGCTTCCTCCCAGTGACCGGACTTCATGTCTTCCGTCAGCTTTTGGCTATACACACCAATCTGCCAGGGCAGCAAGCCGTTAGCCTGGAGCTTCGATTTCCCAAATTTGTCGACGGCTGCCTTGTAACTGCGTGGAAGGGCATCGAAGGGGAAGCGGCCGTACTTGTCGAGATAGAGGTGATCGTTGCGCTTTTCCGCGGGAGTTTTTGCAACGGCATCCAGCGGATCAATTACATGCTGAAGGAGAAGCACGCGGTTTGATTCGAAGAAACCGCGAATGTCCTGGGGCAGAGTATCGATAGCCTGGTTTACAACCAGCTTGTGGGCATTTCGCCCCCAAGCCGCAACGCGCAGCGGAAGCATTGCACAAATCGCCGCCACGAGCCCAAGCAGAAGGCTTGCCCGAATCTGTGCTTTTGTGAGAAATCCCGGCCGCATCTTCGATTCCCTACCTCGACCCGGCGTTAGCCGCCCGGAGCGTGCTGCGCTTCCGCCCGAAGTTGTAGTAAATCACCAGGCCGATGGCCATCCAGACAAAGAAGCGAATCCAGTTCGTAATCGGCAGCCCGGCCATCAGCAGAATGCACGTTAGAATGGTCACGATTGGCGCCAGCGGCCCGCCTGGGGCGCGGAAGGCGCGGTGGCGGTCGGGCTCCCGGTAACGGAGGATCAGCACGCCCGCGGCGACCAGCGCGAAGGCAAAGAGCGTGCCGATGTTGGATAGATCCGCTAGCGTGCCGATATCCAGCAATCCGGCCGGGATGCCAACGACGAAACCGGCCATCCAAGTGGAAAAATCCGGAGTGCAGAACTTCGGATGCACGCGCGAGAAGATTCGCGGCAGGAGTCCATCTCGAGACATAGCGAACCACACGCGCGCCTGGCCGAGCTGGAAGACCAGGAGCGATGAAATCATGCCCATCAAAGCGCCGATCAGAACGACCAGACGCACGCCGCCAAAATGCAGGCGTTTCATGGTGTTGACGACGGGAGCGGCATCGTCCAGCAGTGTTTGGTAGGGCACCAGCCCGGTCAGCACAACCACCACACCGATGTACAGCAGCGTACAAATCACGAGCGTGGCGATGATGCCAATGGGAAGGTCGCGCTGCGGATTCTTGCATTCCTCTGCCGCCGTGGAGACAGAATCAAATCCGATGTAGGTGAAGAAAACGATTGAGCCGCCCGTCAAAATTCCCGGCCAGCCGTTCGGAGCGAAGGGATGCCAGTTGGCGGGATGAATGAATCGCATGGCGAAGGTGATGAAAACGAGAATCGCCACGATCTTCAAAAACACCATGATATTGTTGGCTTCCGCGGACTCGCGAATTCCGCGGACCAGAATGACAGTGAGCAACATCACGATGATGAACGCCGGCCAATTGAAGCCGAAGTGCCAGCCGGGCGCGTAGAGCATGTTCCCTTGCAAATCGGACAAACCGCTGGGCAGATAAGCGGGGACAATCCAGCGCGGGTTCGGGTGGATCCCAAACCAGTCGAGCAGGTCCACCATGTGTGCGGAGAAACCCACGCTCACAGCCATGTTGCTGACGGCATATTCCAGGATAAGGTCCCAGCCGATAATCCACGCAACGAGTTCACCCATCGTGGCGTAGGTGTAGGTGTACGCGCTGCCGGCAATCGGAATCATGGCCGCAAGTTCCGCGTAGCATACCGAAGCGAACCCGCAGACGATGGCAACCAACACAAAGGAAAGCGCAATCGCCGGGCCAGCGCCGGGCCGTCCGAACGAAGGCGAATGGTAAATCAAGTATTCCAGCAGAGGAGCGTTCAGGATGCTGCTGGCTTGCATCTTCTGCCCGGCGAT
>DATDHE010000359.1:0-21995 GCA_036521695.1 Candidatus Acidiferrum sp.
CGGCATACACGGAGAAAACGCAAGACATCAATACGTTCACGGCAATGCGTTACGAAATATCGGCGCAATTGACGGACCAGGTGACGCCATTGACCACGGTGTCATATCGTTATTCATTCCGTAAGGTGCTGGTTTCTAACCTAAATTCACACATTGCTCCGGAGGAGATACCGCTCTTTCAGCAGCCGACATTGGTGTCCCAGTTTGGCGTGACGTGGCTGCGCGATGCGAGGGACAATCCGGCGGATGCCACCAAAGGAAGCTTCAATAGCGCGGATTTCAGCGTCTCCAGCACTAACATAGGTTCGAGCGCGAGCTTTCTGCGGTTTTTTGTGCAGAATTCGACGTACCACCGGATCAAACGGCGGTTCAGCTTTGCGCGTTCGATCCGGATCGGGATTCTTGAGCCGTTCGCGAATACCGAGTCACTCTCGTTTCTGCCGCCCACACCGACGCAGTGCACTGCGGCGGCGGCGCCTGGCCCGCAGCCTGAAATCATCCCGCTTCCGGAACGATACTTCGCGGGCGGCGGGACGTCGTTACGGGGATTTGCGCTGAACCAAGCAGGGCCGCGCGACCCATGCACGGGCTTTCCGGTGGGGGGCCAGGCCATGCTGGTGCTCAACCAGGAGTTTCGCTTTCCGATGCGCTTGCCGTTCCTCGGGACGCAACTAGGGGGAGCATTCTTCTACGACGGTGGCAACGTCTATAGCCGGCTGGATCACTTCACACTACGAGCGTACTCACCGAAGCCTGTTTTCACGCTGCAGGATCCTTCACAGCCACCCAGCGCGACAAATCCCACACTGTGCGTCTACAACTGCACGAACGAGCTGAATTATTTCGCGCATACGGTCGGGTTCGGAATCCGGTATGCGACGCCGGTTGGCCCGATTCGAGTGGATTTGGGTTACCAGATCAACCGCCCGTTTTTTGTAGTGCCGTGCGTCCCCATTACAGGTGGCACGCCAGCGAATCCTCAGTGCTTCAAGGGAGCGCAACTTCCGCGGCTGCAGATTTTCTTTAATTTGGGGTCGATTTTTTAATGCGTCGAGGATTTATTCTCGCAATCTGCTCGCTGTTTCTTGTGCGGGCAACAGCCTTGCGGATGTCTGGGCAGGAGGTTGTGGACCGGATCGTGGCGCGGGTGGAGAAGGACATCATCTTGCTGAGCGACGTCCGAGAGTTGGAGGAGTATCAGGAGCTGGTGAACGGAAAATCCGAAAGTGAGAGCGCGATTGTGGACCGGCTGATCGATCAGTGGATCGTGCGTTCGGAAGCGCAGTTGTCGCGCTTTCCCGAACCGAAGAGCGAGGAAATCGATCTTGAAGTTACGCGAGTGGTGAAGTCCTTTGCCTCACCCAAGGAATATGAAGAGCGTAAGAAGCAGAGCGGGCTGAATGACGCAGAAGTGCGAAAGATTGTGACCGCACAGTTGTACCTGAACAACTACCTCGATTCGAGATTTCGCCCGTCGGTCCAGATCGATGAAAAGGCCGTTGTGGATTTTTATCAGAATGCCGTCGTGCCGAGAGCGAAGGCGCGCGGGCAGGAGCCACCCACGTTGGATGCCTCCCGGGACATCATCCAAGATGCGCTGGTGCAGAGCGACATCGATGAACAGGCGGCTCGCTGGCTGAAGGAAAGTCGCGACCGGCTGCATGTTCAAAAGTTTTTGGACGAAGGTAGGAAATGAAGGTCCGGAAGCGACATCCGATATGGAATTGGGTGATCCACACACCGTGGGTGCTGACGGTCATTGGAATTCTGTGCGTGATTGGTTTCTTTGTAAGCGGCGCTGGGAATCCGATCCTGCAGCGATGGATTGTGCACCGATTGGAGAAGGTGACGGGCGGCCGGGTGGAATTGCGGTCGATTTCGATCCAGTGGTTTTCGATGCGAGCCACACTGAGAGGATTGGTGATTCACGGGCATGAGCCGGTGGGGACGCAGGCTTTGTTTTCGGCGAAGGAGGCAGACGCAGAACTGCAGATCGATTCCTTCTGGGGTCGAAAAGTATCACTAACCGAACTCGTGCTGAAGGAGCCGGAGGTGCACATCCGCGTGGCGAAGGATGGCGCGACAAACGTGCCGACTCCGCCAGGAGCAAGTACTCCGAAGAAGTCGCTGCAGGAGTCACTCTTCGACCTGCGGATACGGCGAGTGAACATCGAAAATGGGTGGTTGCTATACAACGAAGTGAAAGTGCCGCTGGCAGTGGAGGGCGGCGAGATGAGTCTGACTTTGGACGCCGGCGGGACACCAGAACATCCACTGTATCTGGGGAATCTGGAGTGGCAGCGGATACGGCTCAGCGCGCAGGGAATGGCGCCATTGCCTGCTAATCTTTCGGCGAAATTTACGTTGTGGCGTGACGGCTTCACGCTGGAGCAAGGGGTGTTGAGCGCCGGACGTTCGCACCTTGATGCGCAGGCGGAAATGTCCGACTTCACAAAACCCAAATGGAGCTTTCGTTACCGGGGGTGGGTCGAACTGCTCGACTTTCGGGAGACTTTTCGTTCGCCGCAGGTGCCGACCGGACATGTCGATGTGCGCGGGGAAGGAACCTTCGCAAATGGCCAGTACAAAGGTACAGGGAGCTATGTGGGGCGCGACATCCATCTGAGTTACGACATTTTTCACGTCGCAGGACTCACGAGCCGCGCCAGCTACAGCATAAACAACGACGGGCTGGTGTCGCCGGATTTCGTCGCGGAAGGATTTGGGGGAAGTGCGAAGGGAAAAGTGACGCTGCGCTTTGCGGGCGTACAATTCCGCGCGGACACGCACTTGCAAGGTATGCATCTCGCGCAAGTGTTCCCGGCGATCGAGCATTCGGGTTTTCCGATCGATGAGCTGGAATGGGACGCGTTGCTGAGCGGGGACACAATCGAAACGTGGAGCGCCGCGTTTCAGCACTTCGAGCTTGGCGGAAAGATGGAATGGTCGCCCGTGGACGTCCTGGCACCAGGCCATGTGCCGGTTACGGCGAGATGGCAACTCCACTACGGTTACGATTCCGGGGTCTTCGCGATCAGTTCGGGCGAATTCGAAACGCCATCGTCGCGGGGGACGATTACGGGCGTGCTGGCGCCGCACAATTCCACGCTGGACGTGCATTTCGAAACGGGCGCTCTGGAGTCTTACAAGGATTTCATTGACGCGCTTCGCGGCGCGAAGCGCGGTTCCGCGGACGCAATTCAAGAAATATCGGGAAGCGCGCAGTGGGACGGCAAGATCACAGAGCCGAGTGGCCGGACAACGCTTAGCGGGCATGTGCGTGGCGAGCACCTACGCTATAACGGTGTCGCGCTGGGTTCCGTAGAAGGCGATCTCAGCTATTCGCCCACGGAACTTGCTCTGGCGCGCGGCAAGTTGCGATTCGGCGCCATGGATATGGAGATCGAGGGAACCCTGGAATTGGCGGACTGGAGCTTTCTGCCGACCAATGAGTGGACGGCGGACGTGAGCTTCGATAAAGCTTCGGTCGAGACTATCCAGAAGCTTTTTGGATCGACCTATCCTCTGCAAGGTGTGTTAAGCGGGCAATTGCATGGGCACGGAACGCGCGTGGCGCCTGGCGTCACGGGACTTTTCGATCTCGCTGAGGGAAGAGTCTATGGCGTGTCCTTCAATCGTTTGCGGGGCCAATTGAACCTTTCGCCGGACGAAGTGCGTATTGCAGACGCGGAGTTACGCGTGTTCGCACCGGGTAAGGAGAACGGCCGAGGCGCGGGCATCGTGACGGGGACGGCGGGTTACCGGTTCACGGATCAAAGGATAACCGCGGATCTGGTGGGAGCATCGCTTCCGCTTGAAGAGATTGAGAGGTTGCAATCGGTGAGGTTGCCGGTTGGAGGATTGGTCACCTTTCGAGTGAAAGCCAACGGACCGCTCTCGGCGCTGCAAAGCGACGGGACATTCCGAGCGGTGGATTTTCGCATTGGGAAGGACGTGATCGGAAGCTTTGACGGGAGTCTCACTTCCGATGGCCATATCGCGAAGTTGGAACTTGGTTCAGCGATGACCACGGGAGGAATATCCGGAGAGGTGACGCTGGGGTTGGCTGATCCCTACGCCTTAAACGGAAAAGTTTCGATTGCGAACATCGATCTGAATCCATTTTTGATGACTGCCTTGCATCTCAAGCAGTTCAATGGGCATGGAGTGGCAGACGGGGACATCACCGTGGCTGGCGAATTGAAACATCTTGAGAACATCGTGATGGACGCCAAGTTTTCGCGGCTGGCGCTGAATTACGCGAACGTGCAGCTGGAAAACGTGGGAGCGATTCATCTGCGCACCTCGAAGGAGAGCGTGGAAATCGATCAAGCCACATTCAAAGGGACCGATACAAATATTGCCATTGCAGGCTCGGTGCGATTTGCGGGTCGAGGCACACTTGGACTGAAACTGAATGGCGCCCTGGACCTGCGGCTACTGACGGCATTCTTACCGGCCGTGGAAGCGAACGGCCCGGCACAAATCAATGCGACTTTCGAAGGTCCTTTTGACCGTCCGCGCATCACTGGAAAAGTGCACATAGAAAGCGCCTCCGCTCGAGTGGCTGATTTTCCGACGGGGATGAGCAACATCACGGGCGATTTGGAGTTTGGCGCGACGCGACTGTTCTTTGAAAACGTCACGGCCGAATCGGGCGGAGGCACGCTACACCTTACCGGGAGCGTCAACTACATCGAAAGCCCGCTGCGGTACGACATATCTGTGCGCACCGATCGCGCACGCATCCGATATCCCGAAGGGATGAGCTGGCTGGTCGGCGGCTCGCTGCGGCTGACGGGAACGCCGTCTTCTGGAGTACTTTCGGGAAGAGTGGTGATTGAACGAGTGACGCTAACGCAGGGCATAGAGGTTGCCAGTGTGCTCGTATCCTCGAAAGGGAGCATTTCAGGACCATCGACGAGTTCGCCGTTCCTGCGTAACTTGCAATTCGACATCACGGCGCTTTCTTCCCCTGACGCACGCATGGAATGGCCCGGTGCCGAACTGGAAGCAGAAGCGAATCTTCGCGTACGGGGCACGTGGGAGCACCCGATTCTTCTCGGGCATATCCACATTCTCGCGGGCGAGATGACCTTCCACGGAGACAGATATAAGGTGACGCGCGGCGACATGAACTTTGCCAATCCGTTCCGGCTGGACCCGGTGCTGAACGTGGAAGCCACAACGACGATTCAGCAGTACGAGATCACACTGAATTTTAACGGGCCCGCGAGCAAGCTGACCTTGGCCTATCGCTCTGATCCGCCGCTGCCCGCAAACGACATCATTACGCTCCTGGCGTTGGGACAGACGAGCTCGGAAGCGAGCATTCGAGGCGGTGGAACAGGGACATCCCAATCCGCCAGTTCGGGAGCTACCGCGATTCTCTCTGAAGCGGTTTCCAGCCAATTAGGTGGGCGTGTTGAGCGATTGTTTGGGATTACGAGGTTCCGGGTCGATCCCGGGCTGGCTGAAGTGGGCTCGACGAGTTCGTCCCAGAACGCTGCGGCGCGCGTCACGGTGGAGCAGCAGGTCACACGGGATCTAACGATTACCTATGTTTCGAATGTGGGGTCGACACAACAACAGGTCATTCAGGTGGAATACAACATAAACCGCAATGTTTCGATTGTGGCGCTGCGGGACCAGAACGGCACGTTTGGAATCGACGTCAAATTCAAAAAGCACTTTCAATAGAAGTGGCCGAAGCCGCTCATTCTTCAGAATTGCGGCGGATCGGGCTGTTGCGCCGCCTGCTGCGGCTGGCCTTGTTGTGCGTTCTGTTGTGCGCGGGCGCCCGGTTGCCAGCGGCGGGGGCCGTTGTTCAGGCGCGCGGATTGGCCAATCTCCGGATTTTGTGCCTTCAATGCCTGGAGGGCTTCTTTTGCGGCCTTCGCGCCGGTGGTGCGGCTGGCTGCCTGGATTTCGCGAGTAATTTTGGGCATTTCTGCAGCGACCTTCTGCCCCACAGGAGAGCCGTAGAATTGCAGCAGAGTTTTGATCTCGTCGTCGGTGTAGTGCTTGTCGTAAATGACGATGAGCTGCTCGGTCAACTGCTCGACGTCGAATTTCTTCTGGTATCTCTCTATAAACGAGGTTACAAAGGCTTGACCTTTGTCGTTATTGGGAACAGTAGCGAGAAGTTTTTCCCTGTACTGCTCACTCGAATTGTTGACAGCGTCCTGCACCAAATCATGCGCACCGATGAGTTCCATCAGCGAGCGAATGTCCGCATCCTTGAGGGGATCGATGGGCTTCGTTTGGGCGGGGCTTGCCTGGTCCTGCGTGGCAGCGCTCTGCGGCGCGGCACTGACGGGGTTTTGGGATGCGCCCTGGATGGCAAGGAAAAATGTTCCGACGTAAATGATGACAAGGGCTAAGACGGCCTTCATGACTTCCTCCGCGGCGGAGCATTCACAGCCTTTCCGCCACTTTTGAAATTGTAGAAAATGCCTCGGCACAGAATGACATTGGCACGGTACAGGCGTGCTTCTCGTTTAACTGTCCGTTCGTTCAGGTAGCCCAGTAACGGTAGCTAAGGCTTTCTGCTACCATGCCGCGCCATGGCCGAGATTGAAAAAGCGGGCGCGGCGGCACCGCGCGATGCGGACCACGTTGAAATCATCGACCGCGAGGCTGGACTTCATCGCAATCTGACGCCGCGGCAACTTTCGATGATCGCGATGGGGGGAGCGATAGGAACGGGACTGTTCCTTGGCAGCGCCATTTCCGTAAAGCTTGCAGGGCCAGGCGTGATTTTTAGTTATTTGGCGGCGGCAGCGATTGCGTTGTGCTTGATGTGGGCGCTCGGCGAAATGACTGTCGCACATCCGGTGGCCGGTTCGTTCGGCGTTTACGCCGAAATGTACGTGCATCCTTGGGCTGGTTTTGCGATGCGGTATTCCTACTGGCTGGCGCAGGTGATCGCCACTGGCAGCGAGGTTGTGGCCGCGTCGATTTATTGCAGACACTGGTTTCCGAACGTACCGTCGGTGATGTGGATTGCAGGGTTTTCGGCGGCGCTAGTTTATGTGAACGCTCGGAGCGTGGCGAGCTTTGGCGAGTTCGAATATTGGTTCGCCATGATCAAGGTGCTGACCATCGCCGTGTTTCTGATTCTAGGCGCAGCGCTGATCCTGGGCATTGGATTTCCGCGGATCGGGATTGCGAACTATACCGGGCATGGAGGATTTCTTCCGAACGGCTGGCAAGGTGTTGGACTTGGTGTCGCGATGGCGATCTTCAGCTTTCTTGGAATGGAGATCGTCGCTGTTACTTCCGGTGAGGCGAAAGATCCAACGACGGCGTTGCCGAGGGCATTGCGCTGGACGCTTGGGCGGATGGGCCTTTTTTATGTGGGAGGGCTTGCGATCGTTGTCGGCATCGTGCCATGGAACGAGGTCGGGTTGGGTGAGAGCCCGTTTGTGCGTGTTTTCGATATCGTGGGCATTCCGGCAGCTGCGGGAGTGATGAATTTCGTGGTGCTTACGGCGGCGCTTTCCAGCGTGAATTGCAACTTATATCTGATGTCGCGGATGCTCTTTTCGCTGTCGCGCGGCGGTTATGCTCCGTCAGTCTTGGGTCGGTTGAGCCCACGCGGAACGCCGGTAACGGCGTTGCTGGTGTCCAGCGTGGGAATGATAGCGGCGCTCGTCGTGGATTATTTATCTCCCGATAAAGCGTACATCTACATGCTGGGGTCGGCGTTTCTTGGCGGAATTTTTGTCTGGCAAATGATTTTTATCACGCATATTGCGTTTCGGCGCCGAACCGCGAAGTGGGCAAAACCTCCGCTCAGATCCGCTCCGCGGGGGCCGTGGGGTTCTGTTTTCGGACTGGCTGCGCTTACGGCCGTGCTCATTTCGACGTGGTGGGTCCCTGGTCTGCGCATAACGCTGAAGGCGGGGGTTCCCTGGCTTGTCTTCATTTCGCTGTGCTACCTTGTGTGGAGAAAGGTCCGTTCCAAGAAGATTTCTGACGGAGTTGTGCAAGATGGATGAACTGCTGAAGTGGCGCGGCGAATTTCCGATCCTTGAGCGCACGACGTATATGATCAGCAACTCGCTGGGTGCCATGCCTCGCGGCGTGTACGACGCGATGCGCGCTTACGCCGATTCATGGGGCGAGCGCGGTGTGCGCGCCTGGGAAGAGGGCTGGTGGGAGATGGCCGTCAACGTAGGCGACAAGATCGCACCGTTGATTGGCGCGGGACGGAGCGAGATTTCGCTGCATCAAAACGTCACGCTGATTCAGGCGGTGATCAGTTCGTGTTTTGATTTCCGAGGGCCACGCAACAAGGTGGTGCTGACGGACCTGGAGTTTCCGTCAATTCAATACTTCTACCATGGACAGCGCCGTAACGGCGCGAAGGTCGAACTCGTTCCAAGCGGCGATCCGGTGCGATTCGATCTCAGTAAGTTTCTTGACGCCATTGATGAGACGACTCTGCTGGTGCCGATCTCGCAGGTGCTTTTCCGAAGCGCTTTCATCGTGGATGCGCGAGCGATTATCGAAAAAGCGCAGCGGGTTGGGGCGCACGTCATCCTCGATCTTTTTCAGGCTGCTGGGACGATTCCTGTCGACGTTCGCGGTCTGCGCGCGGATTTTGCTTGCGGAGGTGTGCTCAAGTGGCTGTGCGGCGGACCAGGCGTGGGGTATCTCTACGTTCGTGAGGATTTGCGCGCGAAGCTGCAGCCAGCGATCGCGGGCTGGCTTGCGCACCGGCGGCCCTTTGCGTTTGAGAGTGGCGCTATCGATGCCCGCGAGGATTCCTTCCGTTATTTGAACGGCACGCCCCACATTCCTGCGCTCTATGCCTGCCAGCCGGGACTCGACATTATCAACAAAGCCGGGATTGGCGCGATTCGCGAAAAATCCACGCGCCTGACGGCGCGGCTCTTCGACGGTGCGAAAGCTCACGGATGGCGGATAAACACCTCGGAAAATCCAGCAGAGCGAGCGGGAACGGTTTCCATCGACTGCCCGCATGCGGCCGAAGTGTGCCGCGAGCTGCTGGCGCGCGAGATTCTGGTGGATTACCGTCCAAAAGCCGGCGTGCGGCTTTCGCCACATTTTTACAATCGCGAAGAGGAATGCGACCTGGCGATTGCCCAAATCTCGGACATTCTCGAAACACGAGCTTGGGAAAAACACGCCGCTGCGTGCTCGCATGCTTGACGAGTTGGAAAGTGCGGCGGCAAGAGGCCAGGAGACGGTGCGACGGAGATGAAACTGTTTCGCGATAGCTCGGTAGACGAGACGCACGGTAAGAGCTCCGGCATGGATGGATTCGCTTTGCAGCGCGCTGAAATGATCGAAAAGCAATTGCGGCGGCGTGGCGTTCATCATTCCGGCGTGCTTGCGGCGATGGACGCCGTGCGTCGAGAAGAGTTTGTGCCGAAGGAGTTTCGTCAGCGAGCGTACGAAGACGCGCCGTTGCCGATCGGTGAGGGTCAGACGATTTCGCAGCCTTACATTGTTGCGGCCATGACGGCCGCGCTACACGTTACCGGTAACGAGCGCGTCTTGGAAATCGGGACGGGGTGCGGCTACCAAGCGGCGATTCTTTCGCTCTTGGCGAAAATCGTTTTCACGATCGAGTCACGCTCAGAACTTGCGTCCTCGGCCTCGGCCAGACTCGAGCGGCTCGGGTATGGGACTGTTCATGTTCACTGTGGCGACGGCACGCTCGGGCTGCCGGAACTTGCCCCGTTTGACGCGGTACTCGTTGCCGCGGCGGCGCCAGCGGTGCCGGAACCGCTTCGTTCGCAGCTCGCCGAGGGTGGCCGGCTGATTTTGCCGGTAGGCGACGCGGAAAATCAGGAATTGCTCTACATTGAACGACACGGGAATTCGTTCGAGACACGCACCCTGGAAGCGTGCCGGTTCGTGCCCCTCATTGGCTATCACGGATGGAAGGAACCGCCGGCGCGATGAGTGCCGCTGCTCCGGACCTTTCGATTGTAATTCCCTCCTATAACGAAGAGCTGCGCCTTCCCTCTACTCTCGAGCAAATCGCAGCTTATCTTCCAAGTTTGGGGGCAGAGACAGAGATTCTTGTGGTTGATGATGGCTCGAAAGACCGAACGGCAGAGGTTGCTGAGTCTTACCGGAAGACACTTCCAGGCCTGCGGGTCATTTCGAACGGCGTTAATCGCGGCAAGGGGTTCAGCGTCCGCCACGGAATGCTTGAAGCGCGCGGTCAGAGCGTGCTTTTTACGGATGCCGACCTCTCCGCGCCGATTCTAGAAGCCCCAAAACTTCTCGAGGCCCTGAAGACTTACGATGTGGCGATAGGCTCGCGTGCGCTTGACCGCAGTCTTATTACGGTCCATGAGTCACGCTTCCGCGAGTTCGCCGGAATAATATTCAATACCATCGTGCGAGTGATCCTGCGTTTGCCGTTTGTGGATACGCAGTGCGGGTTCAAAGCATTTCGGCGCGAACGCTGCCAAGTCCTTTTTGAACAGCAGCGCATCGAGCGGTTCGGGTTTGATCCCGAATTGCTCTACCTGGCGCGGCATCACGGACTGCGCACGATCGAGATTCCCGTTCGGTGGGGACATTCGCCTGCGACCAAGGTCAATATGTTTCATGACAGCATTCAAATGTTTTTGGAGGTGTTCACGATCCGCTGGAACGCGATCAAGGGCCGTTATCCGAGGCGGTCGCCGGCGGCATAGAGGCGAACAAACTTTGTGATATAAAGTACTTGACAGAGGCATTTTTTTTGAAGTATGCTTTTGGTATGGTAGCAGCCGGTCCTCTCCGTTCTAATAAGCGCGAACCCATCCCTATCGACGCTCGCGCAGCCGACCATCTCAAATACATTCGCGAAACCATGGAGAGCGCGGCAGAGTTTACTGCCGTGCCCGGCTGGGGCGGCGTGGCCATGGGGATTACGGCGCTCGCGGCTGCCTTTGTGGCAGCGCGCCAGTCTTCGCCTCGTGCCTGGCTTGCGGTCTGGCTCCTTGAGGCTTTCGTTGCCGTAGCGATCGCTGCGCCGACGGCCGTCACGAAAGCGCACCGCGCGAATTCGACTCTTTTCTCTGGCCCGGGGCGCAAATTCCTGTTTAGCTTTGCTCCGCCGATCATTGTTGGCGGCTTGTTGACTTTCGCTCTTTATGCAGCTGGGGCGGCGGCCGTGCTGCCGGGCGTTTGGCTTCTGCTCTATGGAACGGCCATCGTCACGGGCGGGGCGTTTTCCGTGCGCGTGGTTCCGGTCATGGGTTTTTGCCTGATGAGTCTCGGCACTGCGGCACTTCTCGCGCCGGCTGCCTGGGGCGATGCATTCATGGCGGCGGGATTTGGCGCTTTGCAAATCGGCTTTGGAATTTGGATTGCGCGGCACCACGGGGGATAAAGAGAATTTCATGGCGAAGTCATCCTCAGCACATCAGGAACGGGTCCAGCGCACTCGCGAGCGTGAGTCGTCGCTGGCCACCGTCCGCGGATCGGCGCGAGAGGCTGTTTCTCCGGACCTGGACCGGTTGATACATGAGCGCATCCGGCTTGGGATAGTGAGTGCCCTGGCTGTGAATCGCTCGCTGACTTTCAACGAACTTAAGGCCCTGCTTAAGACTACGGACGGCAATCTGAGCGTCCATGCTCGCAAACTCGAAGAAGCGGATTACATCGTCTGCACGAAATCCTTTGATGGACGGCTGCCCAAGACGGAGTACCGGCTGACGGCAGCAGGCCGGCGTGCTCTGGAGCGCTATCTGAACCACATGGAGGCGCTGATTCGCGCGACGCGCGAAGGCTGAGCTTGCCAAAATTTTTTGCCCAGGAACTTTGTGATACAGAGTAGTTTATGGCCCTTTTCCGGCGGCGGAGAAAGCAGCAAAAAACATGCAGCATTTGACTACGCAGCACATTATGACGACAAGACTTCCGGTAGCGACAAATTCCGGTTTGCATGTGGCCATCATCTCGGACGGAAACGGACGCTGGGCCACTTCGCGCGGACTGCCGCGCTCTGCCGGGCACCGCGCGGGAGCCGAATCCGCCCGCCGCATTATAGAAGCAGCGCCTCGCCTGGGAATTCATACGCTAACGCTGTTCGCGCTATCCTCTGCCAATTGGAAGCGGCCGGCCGCCGAAGTTAATGCGATCCTTCGTCTTCTGCACGAATACTTGCTGGTGGAGACTTCCCATTGCATCGAGGAAGGCGTGCGCCTAAGCGTCATCGGCCGCCGCGACCGCATCCCCGCCACTCTGCGCCAAGCGATAGCGGATTCCGAGGCCGCCACCGCAAACGGGACGAGGCTCCATCTTCGGCTGGCAATCGATTACTCCGCTCGTGAGGCGATCTACCACGCCGCCTGCCGCTTTTATAAGGTCACCGAACTCTCGCCCGAGTCGTTCTCGAGCGTCCTCGCGGAAGTTCTTCGCGGCGGCTCCACGGAAGTGGACCTGCTCATCCGGACCGGGGGCGAGCAACGGCTTTCCGATTTTCTTCTCTGGGAGTGCGCCTTTGCCGAATTTGTTTTTTTGCCGAAACGCTGGCCAGATTTTAGCGTCAAGGACTTAGAGGCCGCTTTGATCGAGTTCCAACGACGCGAGAGGACGCGCGGAGCGCTGCCCGACGCCATCGCCGGCTGATGAGTTCATTGACAGGGACGAAGGAATGTCAGAATCCACTCCCCACTACGCACCGGTAGACAAATAGCCTATTCGGTCTCTGGAGTCAGCCAAGCCGGAGTCCTTTTGGGCCCTGCCGGAGAAAGAACGCTCGCACTAAGGACAGGGCTATTTCGTGGTCGTGAATCTAAACACTTGGTTCGACGAAAAATGACTTCTGCACACCGGGGGAATTCTCCGTCAACGCCTGGCGAGAGCGCCATCACTTTAATTGACGATTCCGGACATCGCTATCGCCGTACGTCAGACGGAGAAAGTGCTTTGGTAAGCGCGCTAGGCCCCTCTACTCCTTTTGGTCAACCGCTCGGCCCGGCGATTCGTACACAACTCGAATGGTTTTCGAGATTCCAAGAAATTCCGAGCGGCGGTGTCTGTTGATAGCGGACCCAGACAAAGACTGGATGGATCGGCTACTCATTGGCCACGAAAACAGCTCTTAACACAACAAGATCTACCTTGACTTCCATCCCTCCTCGATAGAAGCCGAGTAGATTCATCACTTTTCGGGCCCCCACAACCAAAGACAGGTCTCCGGGCACCCCTGACATTTCGGCTACTCGTGGCGTCTATATTCCAGGAGCCAGGAATGGGAACTATGGGACTTGCGCTGCCCTGGGAGACTAGAATCTCTTCGGTGCCGCGCGAACGGGAGAGGCGAGTGGAACCTTCCGAAGACCTGACAGGCCGCCCCGGCGAGACTGCGGCGCCTGCGGCTGCGACTGTGGCAATCTCCGAGGATGCCGAGTTGGCGGAGCGTTGCCGAAGCGGTGATCTGGGCGGCTACGAGCGTCTCTATGCGCTGCACGGCGCGCGCATGAAAAACGTGGCGCGCAATCTCCTGGGCAACCCGCTCGACGCCGAAGATGCCGTGCAAGAGACGTTCTTGAAGGTGCAGCGAAGCATCGGCGGCTTTCGAGGGCAATCGAGCTTTGTCACGTGGACGTACAGGATTCTCATCAACACTTGCTATGACGCGCGGCGCAGCCGGGTGCGGAAAAAAGAAGTGGCGAACGACGACAGCGAAGATTCGCGGCGGCAGGAGCCCCGCGCACCGGGTGCACACCCTTCGCTGCGAATGGCGCTGGAACGGGCGCTGGCGGGGTTGACGAAACATCAGCGCGACGTTTTTTTGCTGTACGAAGTCGAAGGCTTCCATCATGCGGAAATCGCCGGAATGCTGGAGATTACGGAAACAGCCTCGAAGAACACACTTTTTCAGGCAAAGAGAAATCTTCGCCAGGTGCTTGAGCCTCCGCGCGGCAATAGCGTCTCAGGGCAGGGCGAACGACGATGAATATTACATGTGAAGACCGCGACAGAATTTTTGAGGATGGCACTCCAGTAGAATGGGCTGCACTCGAAGCGCACAGCGCGAACTGCGCCGCCTGCGCTGAAGAGCTGGGCGCATGGAAAGCGCTTAGCGCCGCCGCGAAGGGGATGTGCGATTACTCCGATACGCCTTCGCTTTGGCCGCGTATCGAGCGCTCGCTCACCGCAGCAGCCGCCGCAAAGAAACAACGCGCAGAACGCTGGAGTTGGCTCTCGCTCGGATTCGGCCTCTCTCTTGGATGGCAAACCGCTGCGGCTGCTGCGCTGGTGTTGATCTTGACTGCTTCCGCCGGCTGGGTTTATTTGCATCGCGCTGGGCCCGCACCTTTAAGCGACCAGTCTCTTCTGAAGACGCCAGCTCTGGCAGAGGTGGAGCGTGCCCAGGCCGCTTATGAGCAAGCGATCGACAAGCTGGCTGCAGATGCCAAACCGCAACTCGAAAATCCCGCGACACCGTTGCAAGCGAGTTACCGCGAGAAGCTGCTCGTGTTGGATAGCGCCATCAACGATCTTCGCGCGCAGGCCGGGATGAATCCGTCCAATGCGCACCTTCGTCAGCAACTGCTGGCGATGTATGAAGAGAAACAGCAAACGCTGGAAGATATTTTGGAGGAAAAGCGATGAAGTTGTTTTGTTCGAATAAGAACAAAGAGCGTTTGCGCGGAGTGCGCCTGGCGGGAGGAATTGCGGCCGTCCTTCTGTTAACCGCATATCCCGCATTGGCTTCGGGAAACTGGCCGCAGGATGAGGTCACGCGCAATTTTGACAAAACATTGACGCTGGGTGCCGGGCAGTCTGTTCGCGTCGAGCACAAATTCGGCGAGGTCAAGGTACACGGCGAATCCGGACGCGAGGTCAAGATCTCCGCCGTCATCCGAGCGCAGGCCAGCTCGCACGACGAAGCCGAGTCCTTCGCACAAAAAATTCAGATTGAAGTACAACAAACCGGTGAAGGCATCAGCATCCGCACAATTTATCCGCCTGAAGAAAACAAATGGTTTCATATCAGCAAACATTCGTCCTGGTCCGTCAGCTATGACATCGCGGTGCCGACGGATACCCCTCTGAACATCCGCAACAGTTTCGGAAGTGTCGACATCGCCCGCGTCCACGCTGTGGTGGACGTGGAGAACGGCTACGGCTCACTCACCGTGCGCGATGCTGGTGCGGTGCGTTTGAATAATTCCTTCGGAAGCATTGAGCTGACCGGCGCAGCCGGCAACGCCGTCGTCAACAATAAGAACAGCTCAGTGCAGGTCTCTGACGTGAAAGGCACTCTCGACGTGCAAGACCGCTTCGGGAGCGTCACCGTGCGGAGCGTTCAAGGCTCAGCGACGATTACCGGAGGCAATGGAGCGATCACGCTCGACGGCGCTGCGTCGGCGAATATCACGACTTCATTTGGCGGCGTGGACGCTAGAAATGTTCACGGTGATTTGTCTGTTCGCGACAACAACGGAAATATCGACGTGACCGCCATCGGCGGCTCCCTGGAAGTCAGCGACAGCTTTGGGAACGTGACGTTCACCGACGTCAAGGGCCGGGTAAACTGCACGACCAACAACGGCCGGGTCAAGGCAGGTTCGCTGACGGGAACTTCCGCGGCCATCCGCGATTCCTTTGGCAACATAGAGCTGGACAATCTAAACGGTTCTCTCGATGCGGAGACGTCTAACGGGAAAATTACGGTCCGGGACATCCGGGGAGCCGTCACACTCAAGTCCTCGTTCGGAGCCATTGAGGCAACGAACATCCCAAAGGGAATCCGTGCCATTACGGGAAATGGAGCCATCACACTGACGGACATCGGGGCTGACGCTTACGCGAAAACGAGCTTCGGTAGCATCGTTGCCGAACGCATCAACGGCAACTTCACGGCCGAAGACAGCAATGGCTCGGTGACCGCACGAAATGTGAAAGGCGAGGCCAGCGTGAATACCTCCTTCGCAGGAGTGACGCTGGAATCCATAGGAGGTCGCATCCGGGTGGACAATCAGAACGGAGCGATCTCCGTTCTCGCCGTGCGCCCTATCAGTGGTTGCCGGGACATCTCTCTCAAGACGTCCTTCTCGTCCATCCACGTTCGCGTTCCGGAGGGCGTGGGCTACAACCTGGCCGCACGGACCTCTTTCGGGAGAGTATCCTCCGAGTTGCCGGTCACGGCGACGGGAAATATTGGAGGAGATTCGCTGAACGGGACGATCGGAGCGGGAGGCTGCCAGTTGCAGCTGACCAATTCGAACGGAAGCATAGAGATTGCCAAGGCACCTTGAGGAGGAGTGGCAAAGCGGCCTATCGCTCGCGCCACACAGCTAGGATCGTTGCACTGAAGCTCGCGTCAGAGCCATAGCAAATGCTTTCTTGAGGACGCGTGTCGCAGTCTCAGTCAAGTGATACTGGCCAAGTTGGTCTTCGCTGGCAAAAGCCACATCGGTCACATCGCTTCCGGCGTGCGGTTCTCCGCTAATGCGCTCGCACAAATAATCCACGAGGACGAAATGAAAGCGAGGTTTTTGTTTTCTTTCGGGAGTCCGCGAGCCATCGTCCGGAAAGATACGGTCGAAGACCTCAATGAGCTCAAGCACGCGCACGTCTAGTCCAGTTTCTTCACGTAGCTCACGCGCGACACCTCCTTGCAGAGACTCTCCGAGTTCGAGGGTTCCGCCCGGAATGGACCATTCGCCGCGGAGAGGCTCGCTGCCGCGGCGGATGAGCAGGACGCGTCCATTCTCGACGATCACGCCACCAACACCGACGACGGGACGCTCGGGATATTCTCGGGAAGAGATCACTTTAGGAAATCTGCCCCGCGCGGTTTACAATCCAAGCAGCCGCTCCGCGCATTAGAGTTGACTTAGGACAACGCGGTATATAATACGCCATGGTGGCGGCGGCACAAGCTGTAGGGCCCCGCCCTGCGAACATTTCTACGGAGGATGGAGCCGTGATCCGCTGCCCTGAGTGTTCCACCGAAATTGATGTGGACGAAGACGAAGTCGAAGAAGGCGAAATCCTGAGCTGTCCCGAGTGCGAATCCGAGCTTGAGGTTTCGCAGACGCATCCCGTGCATCTTAACCTCATCTCCGACGACCTCGATGAAGAAGATGATGATGACGAGGAAGATGAGGCCAAAGAAAACGGCGACCTCCTTAAAGACGACGAGGAGGATGACGAGGAAGAAGAAGAGGACGAAGAGTAATCGACTTCGACCGCCGGTCCAGCATCCGCAATCCTCCGCGCCAGCATGTAATTTGACAGGGGTGGACTTATGAAGAGTCCCCGGTGGTTTGTTGTCGTGGGAATGGCGGCGTTATCAGTTTGTTTTGCTCCGGCCTTTTTCCGGGCGCAGGAGCCTGCACCCGCAGCTCCACCGGCCCCGACTTCCTCTCAGCCACCGGCTCCCGAAAAGCCGCAGAAACAGAAGTACAGTCACGCTGACGACTTTCTGATCATCGGTACCATCTTCGATCCCAAGGGTTATGCGTTTCCGGGTGTGGAGCTGCGGATTAGAAGGAGCAACGAGAAAAAATACCGCTGGGATAGCTACACAAATTCACGGGGTGAGTTTGCCGTGCGCGTGCCGCAGGGTTCGGACTATGAGGTGGTGATCCACGTCAAGGGATTCGCGGACCAAACACGTGAGTTGAATGCGAAGACAGGCGTTAGCGAAGCACGTATAGTGTTTCGTATGGAATCTGCAGGGGGAGCGAAGAAATGAATGCGCCAAAGCGATTCCTTCTTATGGCGGTAGTTCTCGTATTGGTGGGCGCAACGGCCGTAGCGCAAGATGCCAAGCGCGAAGCGCAGCTGCGCACGGTCCACGGAATAGTACAGGACAAATCCGAGAACCCCGTTTCGGAGAGCGTTGTCTTCCTAAAGAACACTCGGACAAATGTCGTACGCAGTTCTTATACGGATAGCACGGGCAAGTACCGCTTTAGCGGGCTAGACCCAAATGCTGACTACGAAATCCACGCGGAAAAAGAAGGCTCCAAATCGCCTACTCGTACGGTTTCGAGTTTTGACAGCCGCAAGGACATCACGCTGAATCTGAAAATCGACAAGAAGAAAGATTGAGAGCATCGGATCGCACGCGTTTCTCTGTATGGTTAATAACGGGAATTTAGCTGGCTGGAATTTTGGCAGGTGAAGGCCAGAGTGGCACCCCCGGCCAGAGGAAACCGGCCGATCCTGTCGTTCCTCTGCGAGAACCCGCCCGCTGAACAGTAAAAAGGAAGTAAAACGCGGATGATATTCGGATGAAACCATTTTGGACAGCGGAGAATCTAAGTTGGAGCATGGCTTTCTGGAAACTCGGTCAGCCCATTTTTCGACAATCCCTTCTTCCTAAAGAGAATTGGAGTTCTGAGTGGATAGCGTCGTCGGGGGGCCGAGCCATTTGTTTCTGCGAATCTTGTTTGCCCTCGTCTTTATAGTTCCACCAACGCTTGCGCAACAACCACAACCACCGCCACCAGCGCCTGCTCCAGCCGAGTCACAGTCAGATAAGACCAAGGACGCGAAAGTAGAGCAGGATAACAAAACGGCTGATGATCAGATTGGGAAGAGCAAGCTGGAGAAAGAAACCGGAACTGTAAACGATCGTATTTTCGAGGTGCTCCCGAATTACGGAACTGTGGAGACCACTAGGACTCTTCCGCCGCTTACGACCGGGCAAAAATTTCGGCTCGCAACCGCGGGTGTATTCGACTGGGCTGCATATCCTTTCAACGGCGCGCTCGCCGCGGTAGCCCAGGCGAAAAATGATCCAGCGTCCTGGGGACAAGGTTGGGGAGCCTATGGGAAACGCTATGGCGAATCGTTCGCCGATAACAGCATTGGCACCTACATGACGACCGCGGTTTTCCCGAGTTTGTTGCATGAAGATCCTCGCTACTACCAGATGGGAAAAGGCAGCTTCGCGCATCGCGCCTATCATGGGATCAATCGGCTGTTTGTCACGCGCACGGATTCCGGACATGATCGATTTAACATCTCCGAGTCGGCGGGCAATGCCGTGGCGGCCGCACTCTCCAATATTTATCATCCAGCGGAAGATCGTACAGCAGCGCGAAACGCTTCCACGTTTGGGCTGCTGATTCTTTGGGATGGTCTTTCTAACGAGATGAAGGAATTCTGGCCAGATATTCGACGCAAGGTACTCCACAAAGATACGCCCTGAGAATGCGCGGTGGGCGGATCCACGAAAATCAATTTTGCGCAGGCGCCAAAACTCGCACCGCCCCTGGCACTACTTCAATCTCCACAGGTGTGGGACCCAGGACCTCGCCATCTCCGTGGAACATGCACTGCCGATCTGTTGAGAACTTCACAGCCTGAACGCGGAGCCGCTTGATATGCGGCGTTCGAAGCTCACCGCTCATCAATAATCGCGGCAACAGCGCCAAAACCTGGAAAACACTAAGGTCTTCCACAATCACGACATCGAGCCAGCCATCGTCCAGCCGTGCATCGGGCGCGAGCCTTATTCCCGCGCCGTAGGTCGGCGTATTCAGCGCGGCAGCCAGTAGAGAGTTGACCACCAACGGAGGCAAGGCGCTCTGCGGAAATTCCGCTCTCACACCAATGGCGCGACTGGTGCAGAATGCTCGCAGCGCTGACGCGATGTAACGAGACCTCCCGGGCCAGCGACGGAAAGCCCCGGTTGCGTGCCGCGCCGCTTCGGCATCTATTCCCAATCCTCCCCCACCCAAATAGAAGCGCATTCGACCGTCCGCAGTGCGCGCCCGCGCCAGATCCACTCGCCTCGGCTGCGCCCGCAGAATTGCTTGGGCTGCCGCAACCGGATCATTTGGCAATTGGAGGGCGGCGGCAAAATCATTCCCGCCACCTGCTGGCAAAACTCCCAAAATAGCGTCAGAGCCGTATGCCGCGTTCGCCAAAGCCTGAAACGTGCCATCGCCGCCGAAGGCAAGCAAAAGCCGTTGGCCGCCGTTTATGGCGGCGAGCGCTTTCAACTTGAGGTCCCCAGCGCTCTGGATGAAGATAAATTCTGCGTGAAGGGAGGCTGCCTCGAACACTCTTCGAATTCTCGGGAGACAAGAGAGCGCGCGCCCGCCTCCCGCAGTGGGGTTCACATAGACGACCGTCTGCGGTAAAGAGGAAATAAAGTTGGAGTCGGCCACTGGGGTTGCCCTCCTGCCCAAACAATCGTAATGCCTGTCAATCAAAACGCCAGGCGGGCAAGCATGCGATTGCGAATTCAGTGCCTCTTTGGAGGTATTCTCTCAGTGGCGACTCGGGCTGCGTAGCCGCGAGAAAGTGCTCGGCTTTTACTTCTCATTTTTTACTTGGAGCCGCGACGGCGGAAGTTACGGCCGCGAGGTTATTTTCGATCAGAGCGTGGTTAAACGCGGGAAGATCGTGTTCGATGAGCTTGTGATAGTCCGCGACCGCTCCGGCAAGTTCAGCTTCTATCGTCTGAAGCAGGTCTAAAGTCGTGTCGGTTGGGGCAAAGTCTGCTCCGCCCGCGACATCTCCGCCTCCAGTGCCAACCTCGGCGTTGAGCCAAATCAGGTTGAGATAAACCTTGTCAGCCTCAACAAAATATTTGTCGTCGCTGTTGATTTGCGAGGGCGTCACTAGCTTGAACTCGATGGTTTGTAGCTTTTTGTCCATTTCCTCGACAGTCTTCAAGAGCTCAGCCTTGCGCCTGGACTGTGCATCATCTTCTGCCGGTGCGGGCTCTGGTTCCTCAAAGTCATCCGGTTCGGCGGACGGCGGTCTTTCCTTTTCTTTTTTCTTAGGCGGGCGAAGCATTGTTTCGATGACCTCGATTTGCTTCCGCAACCACTCGATTTGATTGAACGTGTCGGATGCGCGGGTAGTGTCGTCACGGATTCGAAGTTGCGTCTTCACGGACGACTCAATGTCCGCTTCCGAAGTTGGAATGCGCGGATCGGGTAGTATCGTCAGCGCCTGAGTGAACGATTGACCCGCCACGGTCAGGCGAACGGTGTACTTGCCGGGAGCGACCATGGGGCCGACTTCTGCCGGCCTAATTCCCCAGTGCGTTATGGGCCGAGAATCCTCGTCGCGGAAGCGCGGCTCCTGCCAAATGTGGGGGTTGTCGGAGGTCGCCGTACGGAGCGCGATCAACCGGGGGGACTCGTAATGCATGTCCCACTTTACGCGATTGATTCCGACATGGGCCTTCGTCTTGAGTTTGCGAATCGTTTTTCCATCTGGCCCCAGGATCTCGATTTCCGCCGGATCTTTGGGCACTGTTTTCAGCGAAAAATTGAGCATGGCCTGCCCGCCGCGGACAAACCGGTGAGCGGGACGCGGCTCGAAAAGTACAGTAGGAGCATCGAAGTGGTTCTTAGCAAGCTGTTCAAGAGGCGTAATGTCGTCAAAAATGTAGAGTCCGCGCCCGTAAGTGGAAATCACCAGATCGTGAAACTCTTTCTGCACAACTGCCCAAGTTACCGGAGCATGAGGAAGGCCGGCCTGCAGGGCGGTCCAGTGCCCTCCATCATCCAGCGAGTAATACAGACCGTTCCCCGTACCCGCAAATAACAAACCTGAGCAGTTTGGGTCTTCAGCGATGGTTCGCACGTAAGCCAAAGGGTGCTTTGGCAAATTGCTACTGATTGGTTTCCAGGTCTTGCCGAAATCTGTTGTCTTATAAATGAAAGGATCCCGGTTATCCATCATGTGAAAATCGACAGCGATATAAGCAGTGCCCGCATCGAAAGTCGAAGGAGCAATGCTGGTGATCGTTCCCCAGGGAGGCAATCCAGAAATACTCTTGGTGACATTTGTCCAGCTGGCAGCACCATCTTTCGTATACCAGACCTGACCATCGTTCGTGCCGGCCCAGATCAGACCCTTTTGAATTTTGGAAGGTGCGATGGCGAAAACGACCTCTCCGTAAAACTGGCCAAGGTTGTCCCCCACAATTCCGCCCGAGGAAACGATGCGGCTTGGGTCCTGCGTCGAGAGATCCGGACTGGTCACCGCCCAGCTCTGCCCGCCATTCGTCGTCTTGAAAATAACCT
>DATDHE010000360.1:0-19066 GCA_036521695.1 Candidatus Acidiferrum sp.
CTGAATATAATTCCCCAGGATCAAATAAACAATGGCCGTTATATGGGTTGCGCCTCCTTTAAAATAGGCGGCTATATAACTACCAGATTCACTTTAGCGGAGGGCCTCGAGCGATTTCTACATAATATGGAATATGCAGCCATAAAGTGACGTTTGGAACCACTAGTACCGTGTTGGAACCAAAAGAGTTAGCAACACTTTATATAAATTATAGATTGGAAAGAGCCTTGCCTTAAAGCCTTAACGTCGGAAGGGTCAAACATAGACCTCGGGTGTCCTTATTCGCAAAGATTCGAACTTTACGGGGGGTATCGATATGAAGCATGTCTTCTCAGCGAGGACTGGCGTGTCGGCTGTTAAGTTTCTAGCCTTTGTCCTGACGTTGGTGGCACTGACTCTCTCGCTCATGAGCTTTGGCGTGACGCCGGCGAATGCGCAGGTAACCAAGGGGTCGATTTCGGGAGTGCTCATCGATGCTCAGGGTGCGGTCGTGTCTGGCGCAGAGATAAAGGCGGTCAATACTGACACGGGGGAAACCGCCAACACCACGTCGGATAATTCGGGGCTGTTTCGGCTGAACCTTCTGTCAATCGGCAAATACAACGTCGAAATAACAAAACAGGGATTTCGCAAGAATACGTTCGCTGGCGTCGTTGTCAGTTCGGGCTCAGACACAGGCATGGGCTCTCTCCGGCTAGAAGTAGGAGACATTACGACGACAGTGGAGGTAAAGGAGTTTGTCCCGCTCGTTGATACCACCCAGGCGCAGATATCGACGACCTTTACTACTGTCGATCTCAGCACCATGCCGAGCATCCTGGCAAATCAGGGGCTGGACTTCCTGGCCCTTTATGTCCCCGGTGTTTCTATGCCGGGTTCAGAGAGTTTCAGCAATTCCAATGGTACGGACTTTGCGGTGGAAGGGATTCGCAGCCGGAATAATGATCAACAGATTGACGGACAGTATAACAACGACAACTCGGTTGGTGGTCCCGGTTTGTTCCTGAGCGACACGCAGTTCGTGCAGGAGTACCAGCTCACCACGAATCTTTTCAGCGCGGAATATGGCCGCAACTCTGGCTCGGTTGTCAACATTCTTACAAAGAGTGGCACCAACACGGTCCACGGTTCGATTTACGGGACGGAAGGCAACTCGGGTCTGGATGCACTGAATAACACTCAGAAAGAATTTCAGGGACTGACGCTGGTACCGCACTACAACGACAGTTTCGCGGGCGCAACCGTCGGAGGTCCGATGGTCAAGGACAAGCTATTCTATTTTGGTGGATTTGACACGGAGATTATTCCGCAGTCATCGGTAGACGGCAGCGGAAGCTTGACTCCGACGCCGGCTGGCATAGCTGAGTTGGAAGGCTGCTATCCGTTCGCGGGAGGCGGCATAGCTCCGGCAATGCAGGTTCTGACGAAATACGGCCCGTACGGAGTTAGCGCGGGAAATCCGACTACGATATCCCCAGTCACGAAGTATTACGATGGTCCTCCGGTTCCGAACGGTGTGGATCCCTCCACCGGATTGTCTGCCTGTGCGGTTCAAGAAGGCGGAGTTCAGAGAACGCTCTCGACCGGTTCGCATCAATACAACTGGGTTTATAAGATGGACTTGAACACGGATAAGAACCGCTTTTATGGCAGGTACATTTACAACCATTCCACTTTTTTCAATGTGGATGAGGGCCAGGCTGCTGCCGGTTATCCAGTCAACGTGCCAGGATTTTCGCAGGATTACGCGTTTAGCTGGGTGCGCACAATTTCGAGTCGCCAGACAAACGAGTTTCGCGCGAGCTATGGACGCGAGAATGTCACGTTCGGCGCCAATAGCATTGGCAATACCGTGCCCCCCGCAACTGATATTTCAGGAGCGCTGGCAAATATATCGGTTGGGAGCGGGAATCTCGCCTTTGGTCCAGCCACCAACCTCCCACAGGGCCGAATCGTGAACGCCTACCAATTTCAGGACAACTGGGCGTTTATTAAGGGCCGCCATGCACTAAAGGCGGGCGTAAATTACACCTACCAACGTTCCCCGAACTATTTTCTGCCCAACGTGAATGGGACGTACAGTTATGCGACGGGACAGCCGTACGTAAACCTTGCAAAGAACACGGCAACATCCATCAGCGTCACGTCGGGTGATCCAGTACTCGACTTCCGGGAGCATGATTCCTTCCTATATGTTCAGGACGACTACAAGCTCAAAAGCAACTTGACGCTGAACCTAGGCTTGACTTGGAGCTATTACGGGCAACCGGCAAACCTGTTCCACAATAAGACAACCCAACAGCAAGCCAGTTCGGAACCCTTCTGGAATCCAGCCCTCCCAGCGTCCGTTACCACGTTTCCATCGATTCCAGCTCCGAAGGCTAGTTTTGGTCCGAACGTAGGTTTTGCATGGACTCCGGGGTTGAACAACCGCATCCTTGGAAACAACAAGACCACTCTTCGCGGCGGGTATCGCCTGGCTTATGATCCGCCGTTCTACAACATCTACTTGAACATCTCCTCCGCCGCCCCGAATGTGTTGGCGCAGACGATCTCGCCCGCATCCATTGGTGGTCCATTGCCAAGTATACCGGTTGCTCCGTTTGGCCCGGCGGTGCGCTCCTCCCTGAGTTCTTTCCTTACCTTTGGCGTCCAGGATCCGCGCAATTTCAATCAGACGAACGTTACTCCCAACTTTGGTCCGCAGAAGACTAGCCGCTGGTCGTTCGGCGTTCAGCGAGAGATTACCAGTGCATTCGCGGTCGAGGCCCGCTATGTGGGCAATCACGCAACCAACCTATACCAGTCGATCAACGAAAATCCTCTAATTTCGGGAATCGCGGCAGATTTCCCGAGCCTTCTGCCTTCTGGCGTAACGCCGTGCACAACTCCTGCGATTAAGAGTGCTTTGGGCCGCGTGAATTGCAGCGAAGGCGTGATTCGTCAGCGCACGAACAGTGCCTACTCCGATTTCAATGGGGTTGAGGTAGAGGCCCGGACCAACAATCTGTTTCATCAGTTGACGATGCGAGCAAACTACACCTACAGCAAGACCACCGACAACGCCGATGAGATTTTCGGCACGGGCTCGGCTGGCCAGGCGATCGCCTTCTCTCAGAATCCCTTGAGCTATACCGGGGCAGAGCATAGCCTATCGGCCCTGGATTTTCCGCAGCAATTGCACCTGCTGGTGACCGAAGCAATCCCCTTCTATCGTGAACAGCATGGCATCCTTGGCCATGCCCTCGGCGGGTGGATGGTTTCGGCTGCCTATATCCTGTCCTCTGGTCAGCCTTTCACCCCCGCGCAGTTCTCGCTGGGTTTCGGATCCGGGGCGCCTTATTGGGATGTGGCCTTTAATAACGCATTCGCTGGTAATTTCGACGGCGGCGCGCGTCCCTTCATGGGGAGCCTTTCTGCCCCCGAGACCCAGGTGGGTATCTATGCCGCGGATGCTTGCAACAACTTTGGCACCCAGGCCACTCCTACTAGTCCCGTGGTCGGACCTGGATGCGGGTTGGCTCCGAACCAACTCATCAGCCTGAACGCGATCAACAATGGAGATAGCGTGGGGACTCCAACTACAAATAAGGCCGTGCGGTACATCGCCAACGGGCTGGAAGCCGACACGATATTTGGCACTCCTTTTGGCAATGCTGCGCGCAATGGTCTGCGAGCATGGAAGACCAACAACGTAAATCTTTCCCTAATCAAAAACATCAAGTTCTGGGAGCGCGTGAACCTCCAGCTGCATCTGGACGCTCAGAACGCCTTCAATCACCTTCAACCTAACGGAGGTATAGACGCCTTCATAGATGACGCCGGTCTCGCTTCCTTGGGCACCGGTTTTGCTAATACCGCAGTACAAACCAGCCCCGCTCGCGTCATGCGCATAGGGCTACTTCTTACTTTCTAAGAACCAGGGAGTGCTGATGTGAAACGCCGGTAACTAGCCCTCGGGCTGTTGCCGGCGTTTTCGCTTTTAGTGGCACTCCTGCTCCGGAAGCCTGGAGGTGTCTAACTTGTAAGAGGTCGACTTTTCGGGACGAAAGCGCGATTAACCTCAGCGCCGGGCGTACCCCATATTGTCTGTCTGGACTGCGCTCTTGCAGCGGTTGGCAAAGTTTAGAGATTCTTCAAATGGGCAAGGCGAAACGGTGAGCCGAGGTGTTCGCGTAGCTCAACCCAATGCCCTTCAGGAATGGTGGAGAAGACATCGACGACTTTGGGGTCGAATTGGGTGCCGGAGCAGCGCCGGATTTCTTCGCGCGCGTGGGACATGGGAAGAGCGCGGCGGTAAGGGCGGTCGCTGATCATAGCGTCGAGAGAATCGGCGATGGTAAAAATGCGGGCTCCGAGAGGTATTTGGTCGCCTTTGAGGCCCCGCGGATAGCCGGTGCCGTCGAAGAATTCCTGGTGAGCAAGAACGATTTCGGCGGCATCGCGAAGGAACGGGATGCGGATAAGCATGTTGTAGCCGATTTCGCAGTGCTTGCGCATAATCTGCTTTTCGTCGTCGGTGAGAGGGCCGGGTTTGCGGAGAATACCATCAGGGATGGCCATTTTGCCTATGTCGTGAAGGAAGGCGGCGCGGGCGAGAATGGGCAAGTAGTGATTCGGGACAGGCATGGCCTTTGCGATGGAGATGGTGAAAGCCGTAACGCGCTGGCAATGGCCTTCGGTTTCGGCGTCTTTTAAGTCGAGGGCGCTTCCGAGGGCTTCAAGAGTGTCGTCGTAGGATTGTTCGAGCTGAGCTATCGCGCCAGTGAGCTGGGCAGTGCGCTCTTCGACCTGCTGTTCGAGCTGGAGCTGGTAGCTGCGGTTTTCAGCGACCAAACGGCGATGCTGTAGTGCGCGGCCGACGCCGAGGAAGAGCTGGTCTTTCTCGAATGGCTTGAGGATGTAGTCGTAGGCGCCGCGGCGAATGGCTTCCAGAGCTGTGGAGATATCGTGGATGGCGGTGACCATGATGACCGGGACTTCGGGGTCGTATTCGCGAAGCCAATCGAGCAGCTTGATGCCGTCCATTTCGGGCATAATCATGTCGCTTAGGACGAGATCCGGCGGGGACTTTTTGACTTGTTCCTGAGCAGCGCGGCCATTGCTCACGGCCGTGCAGCGATAACCTTTCGATTCGAGCATGGTGGAAACCACTTCTCGAATCGCCTCTTCATCGTCGACGACCAGTATCTGTTCTAGCTCCACGAGTGTTTGCCCCTACCGCCATTATACGGGACGGCACAGCGGGTTTGAGGTGGCCTTGCCCATTAAGAAAATAGCATGTTAGCGTCAAAGGAACCTTCAGAGAGGGCTCTGTGACGTCCCTCGCGAGAGAGGCAGCGGCTTTGTCTCGCGACGAGGGTCATTCAGACCGGGAGGCAGCGCATCGTGTTGGTGAACCAAGGCCTGCTCGGCATCGCTTTCTTCGAAGCGACGGCGTTCATCATTCTGCTGGTCCTCTTCTTTATTTTTCAGCGCGATCATATCAATCGGTATTTCCGGGCCTGGGTTGGCGGGTGGATTGTGTTTACCCTTGCCTCGCTCTGCGAAGTAGCGATGTTGAGCCGCAATTTGCCGCAATTGTGGATGGTGGTGGTGATGGGGAGAGTGGTGGCGATGCTGCTGTTCTCCGCCGCCGTGGTGCAATTTACAACCGGGGCGGGAAAGCGTAGCTGGCCCATCTTGCCGCTCGCGGGAGTGGTCTTATTCGGAGTTTATTATTTTCAGCGCAGCGTGGCGCAGGACTATGCAAGCGTTTCATGGGGAACGACGCTGCTGGCGAGCGCGGTGTGTCTGTGGGCGGGGTTGGTGCTGTGGAGATCACCGCTGTTGAAGCGCGGGCACGGCGTGCGATTGCTGGAAGGCGTGTTTTTATTGACCGGCCTGCATGGAATGGATCGTCCGTTGTGGCCGCAGCATCCGTATTTTCTGTTGCGAGTGGCGTTTGATCATTTGTTGGGCGTGGCGCTGGGAATCGCTATGGTGGTAGTGGTATTGGAGGGCGCGCGATCTCGCACAGTGGAACTGAACGAGAAACTGCGCCGACTCACGCTGCTGACGACCGCCAGCACACAAACACTGTCTGTGCAGGAAGTGCTGGACAGGGTCCTGGCTCATTTGGTGGAGAGCCTGGGAGCGACACACGGACTTGTACGGCTCCTGGAGGGCGAGGGAGATAAGGCCCAGCTTGTGGTGCACGCTTCGGTGGGTTTTGATGAAGATTACTTGAAAAAGCACGGAAGATTGGCCGCCAAAGCGCCTTGGTCCCAGCAGGTCTTACACAAAGAATGCGAGTTCTTGCGTCTAGAAGACGAACCGGATCAGGGTGTACGCCAGAGAATGGCGGAAAGCGGCATCGGAAATATCATCACGATGGCTCTTCCGGGAAAAGATGGGCCGCTCGGGATTATCGCGATCGGCTCGACGCGAGACGAACAGTTTCAGGCAGACGAAATTTCGTACCTTCTGAATATCAGCAACTTGCTGGGATTGACTTTGCAAAATGTGCGGTTGTTCGAGCAAGTGGCCACCGTGCAGCAGCAGTGGGCGTACACCTTTGATTCGATTGGAGACCCGATTCTGGTGCACGATCGGCACGGACGGATTCTGCGTTGTAACTTGCGCCTGGGGCATCTGCTGGGCAGAGATTCGCAGGCATTGGTTGGGCGCGCGGTGACCGACTTGCTCGCGCGGAAGAATCTGTCTTACGAGGTGTGCCCTTATTGCGAGGGTGTTGCGGGAGAAGGAGATCATACCGACCCGTGGCTGCAAGGCTATTTTCTCGCGTCGAATTCCACGTTCACCGATCCGGCGGGAAACTTGCTGGGGACAGTGCACGTCCTGAAGGACATCACGGAAAGAAAGCGCGCGGAAGAAAAATACCGGACGCTCGTGTCCAGCGTGCAGGAAGGCGTTTTTATTTCAACGCCACAGGGACGCTTCCTGGATTTTAACGATGCGATGATGCGCATGACGGGATTTGAGACACGCGAGGAGTTGCTAGGAGCCGATATTCCGGGCGCGATGTACGCGAATCCGGCGGACCGCGAGCGCCTGAAGAAGCTTCTTCAAGAGCATGGCACGGTGGCGGACTTCGAATTCGAGATGAGGCGCAAAGACGGCGAAGTTCGTACGGTGCTAGAGTCTTCCATCGCGGTGAAAGACACAGCGGGGAATGTTACGGCCTATCAGGGCTTTCTGCTGGATATCACCGAAAGAAAGAGGGCGGAGCAGGAAATCCGGCGGCGCAACCGGGAGCTGCTGGTATTGAACTCCATCGGCCAGACACTCATGGAGTCGATGGACTTGAGCGATTCGCTGCATCGAACGCTACGGCAGATGGCAGAGCTGTTCAGTCTGGATGCCTGCGCGCTGTACCTGTTTGACGAGGAAGGGACAAAGATCCGGCGCGTGGCGGCGGTGGGGCACCGCTCCGAGTACGCCAGGAATTTCCCTCCTGTCACTCTGAAGCCGGAGCTGCTTCAGCATATCCGGGCGGTGCACGCGACGTTTCTTTCGGTGCAGGGGCTTCCGCTGCCAGCTATCTTTCGCGAAGCGCAAAGAAAGGAAGAACTTCTCTCTGCCTATATCGTAGTGCTCTGGTCGAAGGACCGCGTCATCGGGGGTCTGACGGTTGGGAGCCGCACGCCCAAAGAATTCTCCCCAGCCGACGTTAACTTGCTGATCGCAGTGGGCAGCCAGCTCTCCAGCGCTATCGAACGCACCACGCTTTACGAAGAAGCGCGGCAAGCGTATGACAACTTGCGCCGCACGCAGGAGCAGCTATTGCACAGCGAGAAGATGGCAGCTGTGGGTCAATTGATTTCCGGCGTGGCGCACGAGTTGAACAACCCGCTTACTGCAATCCTGGGCTACAGCCAATTGCTCACCTCCAGCGGGCAGATGAGCCCGCAAGGAATTGAATACTCTGAAAAACTCTACAAACAGGCCCAGCGGACGCACCGCATCGTACAGAATCTGCTGAGCTTCGCGCGGCAGCATAAACCGGAACGCGTGCCTGTGCAGCTGAATCTGATTTTGGAAGAGACGCTGGCGCTGCGCGACTACGATTTGCGCATGAACCACATTCGCGTGCATCTGGAGCTTTCTCCGGAACTGCCCTATACCTCGGCGGATCCCCACCAACTCCAACAAGTGTTCCTGAACATGGTCAACAATGCCGTGGATGCCATGCTGGAGCATTCCAACGAAGGAGATCTCTGGGTTCGGACGGGAGCCAACGGAGATCGGCTCTTCATCGAATTTACCGACAGCGGCCCGGGCGTGAAGGATGCGTCAAGGGTCTTTGACCCCTTCTATACGACGAAGCCTGTTGGCAAGGGTACCGGACTGGGTCTCAGCATCTGTTATGGAATCATCACGGAACACGGTGGATCTATCCGGGTTCGCAACGTTCCTCCGCGCGGCGCGTCATTTACGATTGAGGTGCCTTATCAGCCGATAAGGCCTGTAAAGGTTCCCGAAGCTGGCCAGACGATCGAGCAGGTGAGAGAAGGCCGTATCCTACTAATAGACCAAGATGATTCCGTGCTGGAAGCTGTTAGAGCCATCTTGCTCGAGCGAGAGCATGAAGTGGAGACGGCAAAGACCGCCGCGGAGGCGATGGCCCTCCTCGAGAATCGACAGTTTGATTTAATTGTGGCTGATCTTGACCTTTCCGGCACTGCGGGGCGCAACATACTTCATGACTGGATCATGGCTCGGAAGCCGGGGCTGTCGAAACGTTGCGTGTGGATGCGCGGAGTCGCTCCACTCGGGCGTCCTCCGGAGGAAACGCCCCGTAACAGGAATTACATTCTTCAGAAGCCGTTTAAAGCTGCAGAGTTGTTAGCCGCAGTGGATGGGGCATTAGCGAGTGTCCAGACCTTGCCCGTTGTCCAGCGATGAAGCTAGCTTGGCCGCTAGGGCCGCACGCTCCCCAAGGTTGTTCATGGCGGTTTCCAACCGAATCGAAAGCCTGCTAACCGCGTCGCTCAGAGACCCAAGCTCGAGAAGTGGTGCGAATCCGAAGAGGAACTCAATGCGGATCATTTCATAGCGCAAGGAAAAAGTCACACCCAAGCGGAGCCGCGCAAGTTCTTCCGCGACGCCGACTTGCGGCGACATCGAAGCAATGACCCGTGCCAGCCGCCATAACTTCAGGAAATCGCCGCGAAGGCAGGACAGATAGGCCAACGCAATCTTTCTGCTCTCCCTGCGAATTCTGCGCCCGAGCTGAGGTGATCCCCGCGAGGAAAGAAAAGCGAAGTCTTCCGCCCTTAGGGCCTGCCGTACCTGCGGGAAATAGCTTACATGGCGCTGGCTCAATTCATCGGTGGAGTCGAGATCGCCATCGGGCACCCTGTGCTTCCGGGGATCACGCAGGACCCACACAAGTAGAAGCAGCATGAGAACTGCGAAGCCAATCAGAAGTAATAGAGTGGAATTCACTGCTGACTTACCTCCAGTTTCCGAAGTCGGAGGAGCTTTTCATTGAGTCGGCGCAAGTCTTCATTCATCTCGGGCGAGAGCCGCTGATAATCGGAATCCGAGGAAGAGGCAGACCGCCGGTCTTCGACGGGCAAGGGCTTCCGGAGGGCGGCCGCCCAAACGACTTGGACGATTAGAAATGAAGACATAGTCAAAAGTTGCCAAGCCGCCAATTGGAAAAAAAAATCCTTACGGAAAAAGGCTTGAAGAAAGGTATTGACCACAATTTCGGTGCAGGAATAAAAACAAAATCCACCGAGTAACATTTTGTAAGTGGGCGGAACGGGAATAGAGTAGTAACGAACAAGGAGCAGGCAGGCAATCAGCGCCGATGCAAACGTTAGATGATAGCCGCGATCGAGTTGGAACCACTTGGCTGAGCCCCAATGCCCGCTAGCTGCCAGCCCGACAAGAAGTATGACAATCCCCGATGTGACTGTCATTGCGCGCCATCCAAGCCCCCAAATCCCTTGGTACGGTCTAAGGGTAATCTCAAGAATCTCGGTTGTGGCCAGAGCCTGTGCGATAAGAGTGAGGCACTCCGACGTCCATGCAAGGGTATTACGAGTATCAGGATCACTCCACGAATGCGAATACACAAATAGGAGGAAACCAGCCTGGCAAATATTCAGTGCGACGTAGGCGGTAAAATATGGCAGTTTCCTGGAATTCCCTTTCGAGAAGAGAAGAGCCAAAACGACCAATTGTGCGAGGACGCTGCAGGCCCACAACCATAGCACCGGGAGAGGAAAGCTACTCATGGCCGTCGAATACTAGCATGTCTTAACTGGCCGATAAACAATCAAGTTACTTTCGCAGCGGGCGGCGCGAAGCTCGTATTAGAAATTCCTTAGAAATGAAATTCCGCAACTCTACCTTTGCAGCAAAGGCGAGTTGCGGAGCACTGCACTTCCCAGCGTTTATCCCAGTCCGTCGCGAGAGGGTTCAAAGGCGAAGAGGTTAGACCTCAACGGTTGGCACGCCAATGCCAGGGAGAGTCGGAGTCGGAAGAGGTGAGCCACTCGCGGCGACGAAGCCGAGGCCGGGCGGCGTAGGAGTCGGAAGGGGTGAACCGCTTAGAATTGCAACAGAAACCCCAGCCTGCCGGTTACTGGATAAGTGTTTGACCGAGCTATTAACAGGGAGTACGATCGAAACCTCTAAGGCAAGCAATGACAGACGAATCGAAATGTTTTTCATCATGGCTAAAACCTCCTGCGTGCAACCATGAAGAAGAATTGGAATTACCGAGGGTAATGGTTTAAAACGTTCCGTCTGCGGAACGGAGCACTTGATGAAATCGATTACGCAACTCCAGCAGAACCGTCGCATCATTCAGGATTTCACTCTGACCACTCTGGCGGAAATTCCAGGGGAATTCGGCAGGCTTACCTATATGGCCTCGCTCCGCGATCTCACAAGCGGGAAATACGAACACGGCGGGCTTGCGACGTTGTATCCGGACGAAGCGGTACAACAGGCCCTCGAATTGTGCCATGAGCAAATCTTCGAGCGAGTTCTGGAAACTCCGCTGGCGAAGCAGGAAGCGGATTTAAAGGAATGTCTGGAGCGAATGCCAGGTGGCGTAAGTTCGACGCTGGCCCATTGGTGCCGTCTTGAGGCCTACCGAGTCTTGATGCCGGAGCGCGCACCCGGCTATCTCAAGGAGCTCTTCTGTTCGAATCTCCGCGCACTGCTGGAGCTTCTTCAGGAAGAATGCTCCAGGGTTCATTCAGCCTAGTAACGAGCCCACCACACGCCCAACCACTTCGGCTTCTTCCGGTAACCGCCAACCTCGGGCACACAGCGGGATAAAGGATGGGGTTGCATGAGCAGGCGAGTGCCGTCCTGGTGAAACCATCCACACCGGTAACCGTCGCGTAGCTCCACAAAATATATGGGACGGTCGTATTCATTCGCGCAATCGTCGTCCTGGATGCGGCGTACACTTACATCCAGAAGCATTACGCTGCCGGGTCGAAGCAAGGGCACCATGCGCCGGTCCGAAAGTCCAAGGGAACCATAACGGTGGCGGGTATTTCCTTTGGTCAGCACGCCCTCGAGACTACCCCACTGCTCGACCATACGTGAAAGCAGTTCCGTTCTCTTTGGATCAAATGCAGGATCGAACCGCAAAGGAGTCTTGAGCGAGACAGGCGGCGCGGCAAGATGCGTATGGGGAGCATGAAAGGCGCCGCCGTCGGGGAAACAATATTCGATAGGAACATCGTACCAGCGGAATATCTCGAGCGGATTCAAGTGGTATACAACCGCCGGCATATAAAGTTTATGCCGGCCTGGGACAACGCCTCGATTCTCAATATCCGCCAGGCGGCTGATATGAAGAATCAACTCAGGACGGCTGGGCGCGCCGCTAATTCAAAACGCGCACGTTCGACATCGCGATAGGTTAATCCGTCGTTCACGGGATTGCCGCAGACGAAGTCCGGGCATGTTTTCCTCGGGAGAGAGCTGCAATTCAGTTTGCAGAGTATAACAGAATTACCATTCTGTTTATAATTCATAGCTAAAAGCTGTGAATTTCTTTGGAAAATGTTTATCAGAACCCGCAATAACATTGCGTGTCAAAACTGTGAGGCGCCGCCGCGCGGCGATTTCTTTTGGACGCTTGCACCCAATGAACGGCTCCTGCGAATCCTTGAGTAGCTAAAATGCCGGGGGGAACATGGCCCATGATCGAGGTTGAGGCGCGTTTCCTATAAGGCGTCATGGAGTGTCTGTGGTTGCGGTCGTCCCTGACGCTTATCTGTTATTCTGCAAAGATTATGTCCCTAGCGATCAAAAGGGTTGTTAACTGCTTCTACGCTCTCCTATTCGCGGTTTTCTGTTTTGTTGGCGGCAGCACGCTCCGCGCGCAACAAGCAACGACGACTTCCCCTGCTGCTGCGCAGCCGGCAGTAAACAGCGCGGAGTTTACAGCGACCGCCGATGAAGTGCTGCAGCAAGTGAGCCAGATCACTGGGCTTAAGCTGCTCACGCCGGTGAAGAAGACCTTGCGATCGCGAGAAGAGATACGCGCCTATGTCCTGCGTGAGATGGATGATGAGAAAAACCCAACAGAGCGCTATGCAGAGGCACGAAGCGCCGAGGCTTTTGGACTGATCCCCAAAGGATTTGCGTTGGATGACTTTATGGTTGATTTGCTCACTGAGCAGATCGCGGGTCTCTACGATCCGAAAGCGCGCGAATTCTATATTGCTGATTGGATTCCGATAGATGACCAGCGCATGGTCATGGCCCATGAGTTGACTCACGCCCTGCAAGATCAGCACTTTCAGATCGAGGTGTGGGCGAAAGCGGCGAGGCCGAACGACGACGCTGAACTGGCGCGCGAGTCAGTGCTGGAAGGCAGCGCCATGGCAGCCATGATTGATTTCCTATTGAAGGGAACAGGGCATTCCGTCGAGGATTTGCCCGCAATCGATCCTTCGCTGTTTGCCGGCGATATGTCCAAGTCGCCCAAGCTGCAGGAAGCGCCGCAATTTCTGAAGGATGGCATGATCTTTCCCTATTTTGGAGGACTAACGTTTTCCACTGCGATCTTGAAATCGGCGGGGTGGAATGGGTTGTCTGCCGTGTTTGCGAAGCCGCCGGTTTCCACTCAGCAAATCATGCATCCAGCTCTTTACAAATCGGGGAAGACTCCTGCTTTGGTCGCGATACCTTCTTTCCAAAAGCTGCTTGGCGGGGACTGGACGAAAATTGACGAAAACGTTATGGGCGAGTTTGGGTGGATGGAGATTCTGAAGCAGTTTCTGGGCGAGAAGATAGCCAAGCCGCTTGCCGCGGCGTGGGATGGGGATCGCTACGCGCTCTACGAACAGAAACAAACCAAACGGCTGGTTTTGGTGGCGCGCCTGCACCTGGACAGTGAAGAACATGCCGCGCAGTTCTTCAGGCAGTATTCGGAGGCGCTTGAGAAAAAACATGACTCCCGCGAGAACGAGTCGCGCCTTTCGAATTTCCTCTCCTTTAATACGGCGGATGGCGGAGTGTTCTTGCACTGTGTGGGAACGGAGTGCATTTCCGTGGAAGGCACGAGCCGGACCGTATTTGACGGCATCAATGGGATGATTGGCTGGCCTGCAGCTCCTGAGGTTCCTAAGGCTGCAGCCGCCGCTCGCTGAAGTCTACTTGGCGGAGGACTTTAAAAGAGCTGCCGCACGATTCGCAGAATTCCTTTTGTTTTTGCCTTCCAGTCGGTTGACCCGAGCCAGCAATCTTTCAGCGAGGCGCGTCACGCGGGCTGCGGTGTAAGGATCGCCGGTATGCGCACGCATGCGTTGGAGCTTGGTGAGTCCCAGGCGCGCAAATTCCGTTGCGCGCGTAGGGTCCTTTGCGCGGCGCTCGTAATGGATGGCTAGCTGTTCACAAGCCAAAACACCATCTCGCGGATCGGCGGCGAGTTCAAGCCAGAGTGCGGCTGCGGCGGTGTGGTCACCGCGGCGTTTGGCGAGCAGAGCAAGCTCGCGGTGAGCCCGCGGGAGGAATTCGGCGGGAAGGCCGAGATCGAGCGCCTGCGAACAAGCGACCTGGGCCCGATCGGAATCGCCGCGACGTTCAAAGAAACGCGAGAGCCCGAAGAGATCAAGGCTGTCTACTCCATCGCGGTCCGCTTTTTGAGAGGCTAGAAGTGTGTTGATTTTGTCAAAGAGGGCGGCGAGTCCTCGCAAATCCATTTGATTGTGGCGCATGACGCTTACAAGAGGATCCGCTGATCCACCGCGGAGATAGTCAAAGTAATACTGTGGAATAAGCGACGAAGCGATGTCGTCTTCACGATGCCACCCGAGGCGAGGCAGATCCAGAACGTGCCGTTCCAGCTCGACAAGGCGCACAGACCCGAGACGAAGCTTCCAAAGCGCACGCGCGGGATGCAACAAATCGAGATGTGCGGCCAAGCGCGGCGTGGGAATGGTGCGCGTCATGGTGAAACGGCTATCGAGAAGCGGCCAGTCGAAAGTCTTGCCGTTGAACGTGACGAGGACCGGACGCTCCGCGACGCGCGCGGCGAGTTCGTGAAGCAGCGAATACTCTTCCGCAAAGTCGCGCATGAAGAGTTGTTCGACTTGAAGCGCCCCTGCGTCCCACCAGGCGAGCCCGATGAGAAAGGCGTACGTTCCCGTCCCGCCGGCCAGACCGGTTGTCTCTGTGTCGAGAAAGAGCCACTTGGACGGATCTTCTAGAGCAGCGCGTGTCCGGCGAGATATTTCGAGGTCGCGAGTGCGGGAGAGAAGTTCGAGAGCCACGGGGGACGGATCGACAAATTCTGGCGTAGAGAACCAGTTGCGCAGAACGAGGTGCTCGCCAAAATGGTTTCGGGCCACACCCGCTCCGATCAGACGAGCAATGGCATCTTCCTGATCGGGCGCGCGAAGATCTGCTGGACGCGACGGCGCAATGCGCGCGGGGCGCAAGGCGGCGAGACGAGAGAATTTGTCCGCTGAAGCAGCCATCTAGCCACACAACCTCTCAAGGATGACGAGAGCGGCTTCTTTCGCGCGCGGGGCAAGGTCGCCTGCGGGACCAACACAGGAGGGGCAGCCTTCATCGCACACGCACGCGGCGATCAACTCGCGCGTTTTGCGAATGAGCAGATCGTGCGCACGGAAGAGCGGTTCGGAAAAGCCGATGCCGCCGGGATAGGCGTCAAAGAGATAAAGATTGGGTTCAAAGAATTCTTTCAAGTTGGATGAGGACGCGTCTCTAAGCCTCGAGGGAGCGAAATCATTCGCCGTGCCAATCTCGCTGCTGGAATCAGGAGCGGGAGGGCGTTCGCCGATGGCTGTGCCAAGATCGCGACCGTCACACATTAGGAGAAGTGTGGAGACTGACGCAAGCGCATGCAGCAGGCCGAACATGCCGCTCTGCCGCTCGCTAACGCTATAGGGCAGCGATTCGAGCAGCGAACTCTCCAGTGTAATCCAATACGCCGTTGTGTGCATCTCGTTCTCGGGAAGCTCGAGCTTGCCGTCTCCGATGTTTTCGTTCGTGAAGAATTTTATCTTCTTGAAACCCACGACTTGCGAGCGGACGAGAACATCCCCGTGGGAATGCAAATTCGCGGAACCAGCGGCAGTTTCGGCCGCTTCGAGCACGCGGACCTGTGTGTAACGGACGGCGTCGGTGTAGTAGTCGACGTCGACCCGTTTTACATATGCTTTGCGCTCCTTGAAATCGAGATGCTCGACGTGGTACTGCTGTCCGCCGTGGATGTAGATAGCTTTTTCGTGAAGAAAGACCAGCGCGCTGGGGAAATCCACTTCTCCGATGACGTTTGGTACCCCAGTGACATCGATAATTATGAAGTTGTCGCTGCTGACCGAGCGGAGACTGATCGTGTCGGCGGGATAGGCTTCGTGTGTCCAATGAAAATGATCCCCCGCAAGGTGCAGGTAGCCGGCTTCAGCGAGCCGCGCGCAAACGTCCGGAACATCGACTTCGCCAAATTCTTCGCCGGGCGCGAGGGGCAATTCGAACGCGGCGCATTTCAGATGATTGATGAGAATTTCGAGATTGTCGGGCTGGATGAAAGCGTGTTCCGGCGTGTTTCCAAAAAAATAGTCCGGATGCCGGACGATATATTGATCGAGGGGCGAAGAAGAAGCCACCATAACGGCGCAGGAGCTTCCGCTGCGGCGCCCAGCGCGTCCCGCACGCTGCCAAGTTCCGGCGATTGAGCCTGGATAGCCAGCCATCACTACTGTGTCGAGCGAACCCACGTCGATCCCGAGTTCCAGCGCGCTCGTGCTTACGACGCCACGAATCCGGCCGTCGCGCAAACCGCGTTCGATTTTGCGGCGTTCCTTCGGCAGATAGCCGCTACGATAACCGCGAATGGTTTCCTGCTTGCCGGGCGGCTGAGGATTGGCCTGTTGAAGATACGTGAGCAGAATCTCCGTCTGCAGCCGCGAGTTCGCGAAAATCATTGTTTGCAGGTCGTGTCTCAAAAACTCCTGCGCCACGCGCGAGGTCTCGTTGATATAGCTGCGGCGAATCCCCAGCGCCCGATTCACGACAGGCGGATTGTAGAAGACAAAGGTCTTCTCGCCTGCGGGTGCGCCGTTAGCGTCGAGCACCTCCACTTCTTTTTCAAGCAGCCGAGTCGCCAGATCGCCGGGATTCGCAATCGTTGCCGAACAACAAATAAACTGCGGATCGCTGCCGTAAAAATTCGCAATGCGTCGCAATCGCCGCAGCACATTGCAAAGATGGCTCCCAAAAACTCCGCGATAGGTGTGAAGCTCGTCAATCACGATGTAACGAAGATTTTCAAAGAGCCGCGTCCAACGCGTGTGGTGCGGCAGAATCCCCGTATGCAGCATGTCGGGATTCGTTAGAACCACATGGCCCTTTTCGCGGATGGCCCGGCGAGCATCGGCGGGCGTGTCGCCGTCATAAGTGAAAACCCCAAAGCGGTTGTCGAGGCGCTGGTTAAGGTCGTAAAGCTCCGCGAGTTGATCCTGCGCCAATGCCTTGGTGGGGAAAAGATACAGCGCACGAGTGTCGGGGTTTTCCACAATCGAATTCAAGATCGGTAGGTTGTAGCAAAGTGTTTTTCCGGAAGCCGTTGGTGTGACCACGACCACATTCTTACCTGCATGGACAGCTTCGGCAGCTATGGCTTGATGCGTGTAAAGCTGTTGAATTCCCTTGGCAGCGTAAGCAGCGACAAGATCCGCGTGAACCCAGGTGGGAAACTCAGTCCACTGTGCTTCCCGTGCCGGAAAGTAGCGCACTGCAGTAAGCACATGCCCATCGACGTCTCGCGCGGCGAGAGTGTCGAGCACTTCACGCACACGGCGAGTGAGTGACGAGCCAGCCTTCGGCTCTAGCGAGCCAGAGGCCGCAGCCCGAACGGCGAGAGAATGGGACATCGAGAGAAGCTCCTGTAATTCGCCTTTTGTTCGCCAAGGGTAGCATGCGGTGAGAGCCGCCGCAACGGAGAAGTGCGTTTTGTTCCTCACGCTCAGCACTTTCACGCAGGCCGAGCTTGTAGTCGGAACGGCCAGCCGCAGTGCAATTGGTTTGCTTGCTAGAATGATGGCTAGGGCGTCGCTGCTGATTGCAGTGGGACGTACCGCTTAGGGATTGGTGCCCACAACGCATCTGAGAGGAGAACCGTGGCCGAGCTTACCGTGCTTTACGATGGGGCTTGCAACTTGTGCCGCGCCAGCATGTCCCGCGTGCGGCGCATGGATCCGGGTGCCCTCATCGAATTGCTCGATCTCCGCGACACCAGCGTGCCCGCGCGCTTTCCACAAGTAAATCTCGACGAAGCCATGCGCTTGATGCAAGCGGTCGACCCACGCGGGTGCGTTTATTCTGGGGCAGACGCCTGGGCGCGGATCGGGCTGGAGCTCCCAGGCTGGAAGCTGGCCGCATGGCTGTTGCTCGTGCCGGGAATTCACTTCATCGCGAAACGTGCTTACGGCTGGATTGCTCGCAATCGCTATCGCTGGAATCGCGAACTTTGCGAGGACGGCACATGCGCCTTGCATGTCGACCATTCTTCCGCCCCGAAAGAAAAGCCCCAGCAATAGACACTGGGCCATTGCCCAATTTACCTGCGTGGCCACCCCGGTATAATGTCCCGCGTCTATGGAATGGACTCCTTCTTCCGTCGTTCGCTGGTTTTTTGACTCGCGAAACGGCCCCACGGACCGTTTCCTGTCCCGCTGGATTTTCCTGCGCGCTCTCGGCGCAATTTATTTCTCTGCTTTTTTCTCACTCGTTTTTCAGATTCGCGGTCTCATCGGTCCCCAAGGGATTTTGCCCGCGAGCGAGTATCTGAATAGCGTAGCGGAGCAAGTGGGCCACGCTCGGTATTGGTATGTTCCAAGCGTTCTGTGGTTTTCAAGCGGTTCGCACATGCTGATCGGGCTTTGTTGGCTGGGTATGGCCGCTGCGGCTCTACTGGTTTTGAATATTTGGCCGCGCGGAATGCTCTCTATCTGCTTTGTCTGTTTTCTTTCCTTCGTAAGCGCTGCGGGGGACTTCTCAGGATACCAGTCCGACGGAATGCTGCTCGAAGCCGGATTCCTCTCGCTTTTTCTAGTGCCGGGCGGTTTTCGTCCAGGATTTGGAGAAACACGGCCTCCGGTCCGCGGCGCGCTCTACCTGCTTCTTTGGGAGTGGTTCCGCATCTACTTCGAATCCGGCGTCGCCAAAATCACGGGCGGGGATCCTGAGTGGCGGAATTTCACGGCGTTGGATGACTATTATCAGAATGGGCCGCTGCCAACCTGGATCGGCTGGTACGCACAGCATCTTCCGCACTGGTTTCACGCCACAACAGCATTCTTCACGCTGGCGCTCGAGCTGGTTTTGATTTGGGCAGCGTTTCTGCCGCGGCCGTTTCGAATCGGGCTCTTCTTCGTCGTAACACCCTGGCAGATCGGCATCATCCTCACGGCCAATTACACCTTTCTGAATTATCTCGTTCTCATCCTCGCGTTCCTTCTGCTTGACGATCGCTTTCTGATGCGATTCTTCCCCGCCAAATGGAAACAGCCGCTCCTCGTGCGCTCAATCGCACTTCCGACTGAGCCTGCTT